>CAYJHJ010000053.1:0-7632 GCA_964370095.1 uncultured Desulfovibrionaceae bacterium
GTGGTTCATCTGTTTTTGCTGGTGTTGGTGAGCGTACTCGTGAAGGTAACGACTTGTACCACGAACTTAAAGATGCTGGCGTGTTAGAACGTGCGACACTTGTTTATGGTCAAATGAACGAACCTCCGGGAGCTCGTGCTCGTGTTGCTCTTACAGCTCTTGCTTGTGCTGAATATTTCCGTGATGAAGAAAACCAAGACGTTCTCTTGTTTATTGATAACATCTTCCGTTTCACACAAGCGGGTTCAGAAGTGTCAGCTCTTCTTGGTCGTATGCCTTCTGCGGTTGGTTATCAACCAACTCTTGGTACTGACCTTGGAGCATTGCAAGAACGTATCACATCAACAACAAAGGGTTCAATCACATCAGTGCAAGCTGTTTATGTGCCTGCCGATGACTTGACTGACCCTGCACCTGCAACAACATTCGCTCACTTAGACGGAACACTTGTTCTTTCCCGTGCGATTTCAGAACTTGGTATCTATCCTGCTGTTGATCCACTTGATTCATCTTCTCGTATCCTTGATCCACTTGTTGTGGGTGAAGAACACTATGGTATTGCACGTGAAGTTCAGCAAATTCTTCAAAAATACAAAGATTTGCAAGATATCATTGCTATTCTTGGTATGGATGAACTTGGTGATGACGATAAAATTATTGTTAACCGTGCTCGCCGTATTCAGCGTTTCTTATCACAACCATTCCACGTTGCTGAAACATTTACAGGCACACCGGGTGTGTATGTAAAACTTGAAGATACTATCCGTTCATTCAAAGCTATCTTGGCCGGTGAATATGATCACTTAGCTGAAAATGATTTCTACATGGTTGGTAGTATTGACGATGCGATTGCAAGATATAACGCACGCGAACAAGGTAAGTAGGTGAAATATGCAAGCTTTGCACATTGAAATAGTAACCCCTGATAGCATTGTACTTTCAACTGAAGTTGATTATATCGGTGCACCGGGTATTGATGGGCAAATAGGTATTATGCCTGGGCATATTCCACTTTTGTCCGCTCTTGCTGTTGGCGCCCTTTATTATAGAAAAGATGGCAAAACAACATGGGCTTTTGTTTCAGGTGGATTTTTAGAAATTGCAGGAAACATGGTTTCAGTTTTAGCTGAATCAGCAGAGCTTGCGGAAGATATTGATACTGCTCGTGCTGAAGCTGCAAAAAAACGTGCGGAAGACTATATCAACTGTATTCAATGCGAAGGTGTTGACCAAATGAGGGCTGAAAAAGCTCGTAAACGTGCTGATGCTCGTATTCATCTTGCAGCTTTCTTAAGAAAATAAGAAATTATTGTTAATGAAAAAAACAAAGCAGGCAAGGCAAAAGTCTTGCCTGCTTTTTATTAATTATGAAAATAGATAAAAAATATAATGGATTTCGTTTAGATATCGCACTTGAAAGTCATGAAAGTTGTCATGCTCTTGGTAAACGTGCACGTAAAAGACTTTGTGAACAAGGAAAAGTTTTAGTGAACAATATGCCAAGGCAAGCAAATTATAAAGTTTATGAAGGGCAAGAAATTGAAATAATTGATTTTTCTATAGATGAAAATGAAAAAATTCAACTTGAAATTCTAAAAGAAGATGAAAACTACATTGCCTTTTATAAAAACAGAGGAATTCCAAGTGTTGAATTAAAAGGCATAAATTCACCTTCACTGGAAAGTGTAATTCAAGAACAATTTCCTGCAACAAGACTTCTCAATAGGCTTGATAATTTTACTTCCGGAATAATTATCACATCTAAAAATGAAAAAGCCTATCAAAAATGGAAAGATGCTCAAGATAAACTACAAATCAAAAAAAGTTATCTCGCATATGTAGAAAATGAAATCAATGAAAGCCATATTATTGATAATCTGATTGATTTATCAAAAACAAAAGTAAAAGTTTTGGATAAACCATGCTTGAATGAGAGAAAAACAGAAGTTTATCCTCTTTGTTCGCAAAGTGAAACATCATTGGTAAAATGCATTATATATAAAGGGCAAAGACATCAAATTAGGGCACACCTAGCATATATTGGAAACCCACTTGTTTATGATACTTTATATGGATATGAAGAAATAGAAGAAACTCAAACTTTTATGCTTCATCATTATAAAATTGAATCAGAATTGTTTTGTGTTGAAGCAAAGCCAAGAGATGAAGAATGGAAAATTCTATTAGAAACATTTAAATTTGCATTTTAATATACTATTTAATTCTATTATAAATATCAGAAGTTTTCCAGCCTATTGAGCGAGTTAAAACTCTTTTTGCTAAATTTCTTGGGCTAGTGGCTTTAGATTTTTCGTCTAATATAAGTGCGTCAATTTCTTCGGGGGTTGACTTTTTTACTTCTTTTGGCGGACTCAGCACAATAGTTATTTCGCCTAAAAGAGCTTCTAAATCAATTTGAAAATCAGAATTATTTATTTCCTTTAATTCAAAAGTGATAAATTCTTCATGTGTTTTCGTCAATTCCCTTGCTATACAGACTGATCGATTACCTAAAATATTTAAGCAAGCTTGAAGGCTTGATTGAACCCTATCCTTCCTTTCAAAAAAGATTAAAGTTGATTGCAAGCCAGCGTATGGGGCAAGGGATTTTTCTTTATCAGAATTTGAGCGAGGAAGAAAACCCAAAAAAGTAAAGGGGATAGGTGCTATTCCTGATGCTGCAAGCGCTGAAACAGGTGCACAAGGACCAGGAACAACTGTAACAATATATTTATGCTGATGACAAGCTTGCACCAAAAGATAACCGGGGTCAGAGATAATTGGCATTCCGGCATCAGAAATAAGAGCAATTTGATTGTTTTCTTCAAGCTTACGCATAATAAGTGGAATTTTTTCTTGCTCATTATGTTCATTTAAAGAGAAAATTTCTTTATGCTTTATTCCGCATCTATCAAGGTTTAGGTGAGCTCTTTTTGTGTCTTCAGCCAATATAAAGTCTGCTTCTTCCAAGATTTTTTTTGCTCGAAAAGACATGTCAAGGCTATTACCTAGCGGCATAGCAACAAGATAGAGTGTGCCTTCACTCTTGTGTGTAATTTGGGTAGTATTCAATTTTATATTCTCTTTGTTTTTGTGCGTCTTTATATTCAATTGCAAGCAAGTCAAGTTGAGCACTTTGATTACAATCTTTATGAAGAAAATAATATATTTCAACTAATTTAGCTAAATTTTCTCTCTTTTTATAACTAAGGCTTTCACGGGCTGATAATAAAGAATTTTGTTTTCTAGTTTTTACTTCAACAAAGTGCAAGATTGAATTTTTTTCGGCAATAATGTCAATTTCAAGATGTTTAGCACGCCAATTTGTGTGTAAAATAGTGAAGCCATTTTGTAAAAGATAGTTTAGGGCTACTTTTTCACCATCTTTACCAATTTCATTATGTTTAGCCATGTTCTCGCCTGTGAACAAGTTTAAATGTCAAATAAAGAAGCTTGCTTTTGATCTTTTCTTACGCCTTTGAAGGTTTTTCTATGGATTTTACATGGTTCAAATTGTAATATAGCTTCCCTATGTTCTTTACTTCCATAACCCATATGTTTTGCAAATTTATAATTGGGGTAATGCTTGTCAAGATTAGACATTATTTCATCTCTTGTAACCTTTGCAAGAACAGAAGCAGCTGAAATAACAGGAACTAAAGCATCGCCGTCAATAATTGCTTTTTGCTTTGCCTCAAGTGTGTATGACGGTGCATATTTAGGAAAATAATGCGATGGTATTATTTGTGTGCCATCAATAAAAAGATTTTTTGGAAGGAGTTTATTTCTTTTGATAAGATCTTCTAAAGCCTTTGCCATCGAAATAAGGCTTGCTTGAAGAATATTTTCTTTGTCAATCACCTTATGTGAGGCATATCCTATTCCGTAAGCCAAGGCAAATTCTTTGATTTCTTTTGATAATTCAAGTCTTTCTTTATGAGTGAGTTTTTTTGAATCATCTAAACCAATCAAGTCAAAATCCTCTCTAAAAACAACAACAGCAGAAACAACCGGGCCTGCCAAGGCACCACGCCCTGCTTCATCAAAGCCTGCCGGAAGTTCTGTGGTAGTTAAAGAGTGCTCTACATTCATATAGTATCCTAAAATTTTGATAATTTTATTTTTTTACTTCGTCAAGGTATTTTTTAGTAAGCTTGAACACAACAGGACTTAATAGAATAAGGCCAATAAGGTTAGGTATTGCCATCATAGCATTAAGATTATCAGCCACAAGCCAGATTAAATCTAAAGAAGCAATAGCGCCAACCGGAACTGAAGCTACATATAAAAAACGGTAAATATAAACAAATTTTTCACCAAAAAGGAAGATAATACAACGCTCACCATATACACACCAGCCAAGAATTGTGCTATAAGCAAAAAGTGCAATACTTAATGTAACCAATACATCACCGTATGGAATTGAAGAGGCAAAAGCAATACTTGTAAGTGCTGAACCACTTTCACCTGTAGTCCATAAACCGCTGAGGATAATTGCAAATCCTGTAATTGAGCAGACAATAATACTATCAATAAAAGTTCCAAGCATGCCTATAAGCCCCATGCGAACAGGATCTGTTGTGGCAGCTGTTGCATAAGCAATACAGCCAGAACCAAGCCCTGCTTCATTTGAAAATAAACCACGTGCAACACCATAGCGCATTGCCATCATTATTGTTGCACCTGCAAAGCCACCGGCTTGAGCTGTTGGCGTAAAGGCAGATTCCATAATAAGCATAAAGGCAGCAGGGATTTCTTTTATATTTATAAGAATTGCAGCTAAACCGGCAAGACAATAGAAGAAAGCCATAAAAGGAACAAATTTTCCCGAAACTTCTGCAATTCTTTTTACACCACCGATAATAATAAGGCCTGAAAGAAGAAAAAGCGCAATTCCGGTTACATAGGTTGGGATTTTGAAAGTAGATTCAATAGCTGAAGCAACTGAATTTGCTTGTACGGTACTACCAATACCAAATGAAGCCAAGGCTGCAACAAGAGCAAAAAGGCTGCCAAGCCATTTCCAATTCTTGCCTAAACCGTTTTTAATAAAATACATTGGGCCGCCAACGTAAGAGCCTTTATCAGTAACTTCACGGTATTCAACAGCAAGCACTGTTTCAGCATATTTTGTTGCCATGCCGGCAAGTGCTGTCATCCACATCCAAAACAAAGCACCCGGTCCACCCAAAAATATTGCGGTTGCAACGCCTGCAATATTTCCTGTGCCTATGGTGGCGGCAAGTGCCATCATAAGAGCATTAAAGGAAGAAACTTCACCTTTATCGTGTTGACCAATTTGCCTGCCATGCCACATAAGCCTAAAAGCTTCGGCAATTTTTGTAAAAGAGAAAAATTTTAAGCCTAAAGTAAGGTATATACCTGTTCCTAAAAGTAGAACAAGCATAATAGGCCCCCACAAAATATCATACAAGCTTTGCGACAGTTCAGTAAAAGTATTTAGAAACTCGGTAAAGAATTGATTCATGGTTTTCTCCCTCAGCGATTTAATAAAAATTTAGCATAAAAACAGCCGATTTGCAAGAAAAGCACTATCGAAAAATTGAGGCAATAAAAAAGCCGTAAAAATAAATTCACGGCTTTTTGTAAATAGAAAATAAAAAACTATTTGTAACGGCTTTTTGGTTTGATACGTGCTGCTTTACCTTTAAGTTTACGTAGATAGTAAAGACGTGAACGACGTACATCACCTTCTGTTACCATTTCAATGCGATCGATAAATGGAGAGTGAAGAGGAATAATACGTTCAACACCAACACCGTCAGAAATTTTTCTGATTGTGAAAGTTGCGTTTGTTGTACCGCGGTTGATACGAATAACGTTTCCTTGGAAAACCTGAATACGCTCTTTTTCACCTTCAACGATACGATAGAAAACTTTTACGTTATCACCGGCCTTGAAAGGGATAAGGTCTAAACGCATATGATCTTGTTCAATGCTTTTAAGAATGTCCATGATAGACTCCGTATATTCACATTTATTTTGTTTGAAAAAAATAAAATGAACATTTAGTTTTAGCCATTTGGCTTAGGTTCATGCAGTGCCCCACAAGAAAGCAGGGGTACAAGGATAGAACTTACATACAGCTGCTTGAGAGTAATTGCTTTCAAAACAAAAGAAATAAATTAGTCTGTTTCTCCAATAATTCTATCAAGGCAGAGTGCCGCCGCTGCCCTAACTGAAAGATGATTATATTCAGCTAAAGCCCTTAATGGAGGCAGCATTGCATCGCACTTAGCAAGCAAGAAATTAGGTATGCCATGACTTGTGCCAAAAAGCAAGAGAATTTGTTGGTTTTTTAAAATTTTTTTTAATTTATTCCAAGCCATTGGCTTCAAAATTGCTCTTCCTTTTGAGTCTTTGGGAATTTGTGCTGAAGTTCCAATGATTAACGGCTTCTGCCCACTTTCTTTTTCTATTTGCGTGATAACATTTTCAAGGCTGTAGGCATGCTGAACCAGTGAAAGTGCATTTTGCCTGTCTTGGTTTGCTCTTGCCCCTTGCCCCTTTGTCCAATAACCTGCTATCGATTGCACAAGCCTTGCTTGATCTTCAATAGGAGTTACAACATAAAAACTTTTGCAATCATAGGTGCAAGCAGAGCGAGCGATATCATGTATGTCTAAATTAGTAACTGAAGAAGAGCCCGCTTCACCATTTTTCAAAAGCACGGGGTGATGAAGTAAGCAAATAGAAAGGTTTCTGCCGATTTTTGCTTTTGGCAGGCTTTTTAAATAATCAATTTCATTTTTTTCAAGTGCAACTTGAGCAATAAGTTCCGGACGAACAGAAAAAGTTTTCTTGAGTGATTCAAATTTACGAAACTTGTTGATTTCAGCATGATTACCTGAAAGTAAAACTTTTGGCACCTCTAAGTCTTTATAAACAGCTGGTTTTGTATAGTGAGGATATTCTAGTAAATCATTGCTGAAACTTTCATCTTCATGCGATTCTTCTTTACCCATAAAGTCAGGTATAAGTCTTGCACTTGCTTCTATAAGAGAAAGAGCTGCGGCTTCACCACCGTTTAGGACATAATCTCCCATAGATATTTTTTCAATGGGGTAGAGTTCAAAAAGTCTTGCATCAAAGCCTTCATATCTTCCACACAGAAGAACAATTTCTTCTTCTTTTGAAAGTTCTTGGGCTTTTTGTTGGTTGAAAGGAATACCGTCAGGCGAAAGAGCAATATATCGAATTTTCTTTTTTTCTTTAAGCTTTTCTATGCAATTTTCAATACATTCAACAAGAGGCGGCAAAGCCATAAGCATCCCAGCACCACCACCATAGGGTGTGTCATCAACGCTTTTATGCTTATCTTTTGCAAAATCTCTTGGATTATGAAACTCAAAAGACACAAGCCCTTTTTCTTTAGCCTTTTGCATAAGACTTGAAGATAAGGGGCTTGTGAAAAACTCAGGGAATAAAGTGATAATTGAATAGTTTAGCATAAAATAGTTTGAATGTGAATGGAGTGAACAATTCTTCAGCGAGCGTAGCAAGAACCACGTTTCTTGCAAGTGAGGATTTTGTGCTGAAAGCCAAAATCTATACTATTGAAGATAAGGGGCTTGTGAAAAACTCAGGGAATAAAGTGATAATTGAATAGTT
>CAYJHJ010000053.1:7732-13922 GCA_964370095.1 uncultured Desulfovibrionaceae bacterium
TAGCATAAAATAGTTTGAATGTGAATGGAGTGAACAGCTATTTATTATAGTGAGCTTAATAAAGTTTCACGTATAGATTCAATAGAGCCTTCACCATTTAATTCAATATATTTTGTGTTTGATTTTGCAGCTAAATCTTTGAAATAATATGCTGCAGCTAAAGTCCCATCAACGGTATTATAATAGATATCATGCCTTTTATCGATTGCATTTTCATCTTGATCGTCAGCACGAGAAGAAAGGTCGCCATCGCATACGCGGCATTTATCACCATTTGGTTTAATTGCATCAATAAAGATATTATTAGGGTGATTATTATTGTTTTGGCACAAACGTCTTCCCATAATACGATTTTTTGCAATTTCTCGGGGAAGTAAAATTTCAACAACATAATCAAGAGGCATATTGGCATTATTTAAAGCTTCGTCAAGTTTGCGAGCTTGCTCCATGTTACGCGGGAAGCCATCAAGAAGCCAGCCTTTAGCATCTGCATTTTGCAAAATTTCTAAAATCATAGGAATTGTGATTTCATCCGGAACAAGTTCGCCTTTGTCAATAAAAGCTTTTGCTTTCATGCCAAGTTCTGTTCCACCTTTGATATGCTGGCGAAAAACAGCCCCGGATTCAATATGAGAAATGCCAAATTTTTCCATTAAAAGTGCACCTTGTGTTCCCTTGCCACTGCCGTTAGGTCCAAAAATAAGAATATTCATAGTTCTTCCTTGATGAAATTTTATAAAAAAATAAATTTATATTAAAAATTTTCGGATTGCAAGCTTATAAATATGTTTAAAAGTAAATTTTATACTTGACAATTATTCGATATCGAACTATATTCTTTTGTATAATATTTTTAAAAAAAAATTTGCATTTATTATGGAGAATTATAATGAGTCAATCAAAAGCAACACAACTATTAATAAAAAGAGGCGAAGATCTAACACCAAGGATTGTAAAAATTACTGATAATGTCTATACATCAGTCAATCATTCTGTATCAACAATAAGCATGATAGAAGGTGAAAATGCCATTGTGCTTATTGATGCCGGTTTTGATGTAGATGATTGCAAGGTGGCATTTGAAGAATTTAGAAAAATCACACAAAAGCCTATTGCAGCAATAGTATATACGCATGGGCACCCTGATCACACCATGGGCACACCAGCTTTTTTAGAAAATGGCAATAATGATGATAATAAAATTCAAATCTGGGCAAGAGATAATTTCAATGCAGAAAATAAACAATTTGCCATGCTTGGCCCAATATTTGCTATGCGTGGGGCAAGGCAAGGCGGTTTTAAATTGCCTGTGGAAAAAAGAATAAATAATGGCATTGCTCCAATTCGCTTCCCTAAAAGCGGTGGTTTCAATGCTCATGCTAAAGCAGTTCCACCAAATCATACTTTTTCAGAAGATAAATTGATACTTAAAATAGATAGCATTGAAATTGAACTTCATAAAGCACCGGGTGAAACTTCTGACCAGCTTTTTGTCTGGTATAAAGAAAAAGAAGTGTTGTTCTGCGGCGATAATATGTATCGCTCATTCCCAAATCTTTATGCAGTTCGTGGCACAGGCTATAGAGATGTGAGAGAGTGGATTAAAAGCATTGAAAGCATGATGACACTCAATCCAAAAGCCATTGTGCTTGGGCACACTCTTCCTGTTATGAGCCGTGAAGAAGGGGCTGAATTCATGAAAAATTATCGTGATGCTATTCAATATGTATACGATAAAAGTATTGAGGGTATGAACAAAGGGCTTACTATTCGTGAATTAGGCGAATATGTAGAGCTGCCTCCACATTTAGCAGAACTGGATTACCTTACTGAATTTTATGGAAATGTTGCTTGGTCAGCAAAAAATATTTTCACAGGACATCTTGGTTGGTTTGATGGAAATTCAACAAATCTAATGCCCCTCACCCTTTTGGAAGAAGCACAACGCATGGCAGAAATGGCAGGAGGGAAAGATAGTTTATTGCAAAGAGCAAAAAAAGCATTGGCGGATAATGATCCCAAATGGGCAGCTCAACTTGCTGATTATTGCCTTACACTTGGCTTAGATGCAAAATTAATCAAAGCTGATGCAATTGAAATATTGGCTGAACAGCAAATAACAGCTACCGGCAGAAATTATATGTATACGCAAGTTGAAGAATTGAGAGCTTAACAATAAATAATAAAGGATTCTTTATGCCAACAAAATTAAATATATTATGGATTAACGATAATCCTATAACAGCAGAACTTATGGTTTTTATGTATGCAACAAATTCATTGCGTTTTAGCTGGTGGAAAAATATACGTATTATCGTATGGGGTGCAACAATAAAGTTGCTTTGTGAAAATGAAAAAATGCAATCTTTGGTTCAAGAATTTGTTGAAGCAGGAGGTGAGGTTTCAGCTTGCTTGAGTTGTGCCGATAAACTTGGCTTGGTGGAGCAATTACAAGATATCAAAAATATTGAAATCGATTATATGGGTGGCCCTTTAACTGAAATAATTAATAAAAATTCAAATAATGAAGAAGTTTTTATGACTTTATAATTAAATGATTTAAACTATAATAAAAAAAGAGGGCGATTGCGTCCCTCTTTTTTTATACAAATATGAACTTAGTTACTGGATGCCTGAACGTAGGCAATCATGAATATGCACAATGCCTTGAAGCTCACACTCATCAAGAACAAAAAGCGAAGTTATTTTATTTGTGTTCATGATATTTAAAGCAGCAGCAACAGGAGTATTGCTTGAAATTGTAATAGGGTTTTTGTGCATGATTTCATAAACTTTTTTTTCTAAAAAATCATTATCCATATTTCTTCTCAAATCGCCATCTGTGATAACCCCTTGAAATGAATTATCTTTGATAATTCCAAGGCAGCCAAAAGAATATTTCGTCATTAAAATAATGGCTTCAGCCATAGGGATATTTGAAGAAGTAAGAGGGATTTCAGAACCCGTATGCATAATATCACGCACAAGCATAAGTTTTTTACCTAAATGCCCACCCGGGTGATATTTATTAAATTCTTCAGCAGTAAAGCCGCGTGCAGAAAGAAGAGTGATTGCCAAGGCATCGCCAAGTGCAAGCATAAGTGTTGTAGAGGTTGTGGGCGCTGCACCTAAAGGGCAGGCTTCATTTTCATTCGGCAGTATAAGTGCATGGCTTGAAGCTTTAGCAAGAGCTGATTCTTTGTTTTCAGTGATAGCAACAAGCTGAAGGGCGTATCTTGCAGAAAAGTGAAGTATATCAGAAAGTTCCGCGGTGTTTCCTGACTTTGAGAGAGCTATAATAATATCATCTTTTGTAATCATACCCATGTCGCCATGGCTTGCTTCAGCAGGGTGCACAAAAAAAGCAGGTGTGCCTGTGGAGGCCAAGGTTGCAGCAATTTTTTTAGCTATATGCCCGCTTTTGCCCATGCCAGTTAAGACTACTCGCCCTTTAATTTCAAGAATTGCTTGGATAACGTTTTCGAAAATTCTTCCTAAGTCTTTATCAAGTTCATCAGAAAGTTTTTGAATTGCCTGTGCTTCGTTGAGCAAAACTTCTTTGGCAGAAGATAATATCGTCATCTTATAACCTTAATTTAATAGCCCTTTGCTATTTTATCAAATTGTTTAATTTTTTGAAGAAGTGTAAGTAAATCTTTGAAAGGAATCATGTTTGGGCCATCGCAGGGAGCATTGTCAGGGTCAGGGTGCGTTTCCATAAAAAGTCCTGCAATTCCGCTTGCAACAGCCGCACAGGCTAAAGATGGAACAAATTCCCTTTGCCCTGAAGAGGCTGAGCCGGAAGCAGAAGGAAGCTGAACTGAGTGGGTGGCGTCAAAAATTACAGGTTGCCCGCTTTGTGCCATAATTGAGAATGAACGAAAATCAACCACAAGGTTGTGATAGCCAAAAGAAGCCCCACGTTCACAAAGTGCAATATCTTTATTGCCAGTTGCCAAGGCTTTGTTCGCAACTTGCAACATGTCATGCGGGGCTAAAAATTGCCCTTTTTTTATGTTCACAGGTTTGTTTGTGCTTGCAACAGCCTGAATAAAGTCAGTCTGGCGGCATAAAAAAGCTGGAGTTTGAAGCATATCAACAGCTTTTGCAACAGGCTCAACTTGTTCGATTGTGTGAACATCAGTGAGCACAGGAACGCCAACTTTTCTGCGAATTTCTTGCAAAATATCAAGCCCTTCTTCTAAACCAACACCACGATAACCATGGATAGAGGTTCTGTTTGCTTTATCAAAGCTTGACTTGAAAATAAAAGGTATTTCAGCTTTTTCAAACACTTCACGCAAGAATGCTGCACATTGAATTGTGTGTTCTCTGCTTTCCATGGCACAAGGGCCTGCAATAATTGAAAGAGGTGCATTATTTGCAAAGCTTACGCTATGTGTTTTGTCCGGATATGGTATATGTATTGTGTGCATAGTATTTATAGTGTAAAATTATGAATTTTTTTTCCTAATATTTGTAACGGTTTCGCCGCCTACACCCCAATTTGACATTTTTGAGATAGATTTTGGTCTTCGACGCAAAATCCTCTCTACGTGAAAAACGGGGTTTTCACTTGTTCGCTAAAGATTTGTTCACTGCGTTCTCAATTAGGTTATGAACTTTTTTTCCTAATATTTGTAACGGTTTCGCCGCCTACACCCCAATTATCAGTGTCAATTTCTTCTATGATAACAAAAGTAGAGGCAGGGTTTTTATCAAGCACTTCAACAAGCATATCTGTTGAGCGTTTGATGAGTTCAGCCTTTTGTTCGGCAGTTGCACCTTTGGTGATTTTTATATTTACGTGTGGCATAGTATGCTCCTTAATTTTTTTATATATTCCTACTTATGGGTTAAAAAGTCAACAGTTAAGAAAGAGTGGAAAAAATATTTATAACTATTTGAATTATAATGTAAAAAATAAACTTGTCTAAAGTGAAAATCCTATGCTATATTGATTTACTTTTAAATATTAATGAGGGAAAAATTATGTCATCAACAAATAATGAACTTTCTTTCACTCCTTTACATTCTTGGCACTTAGATCATAATGCAAAGATGGGAGAGTTTGCCGGTTTTGATATGCCCATACAATATAAAGGCATTCTTGCTGAGCACACGCACACACGCACAAAAGCTTCTGTTTTTGATATCTGCCATATGGGGCAATTTATAGTTAGAGGAGATAATGTAACAAAAGCTCTTTCATTTGCTTTGACACATAATTTTCAAACTCTTCAAGCGGGTAAATGTCGTTATGGATTTTTGCTTACAGAAGAAGGTACAGTGCTTGATGATTTGATTGTTTATCGAATTCAAGAAGAGCATTATATGATAGTGGTGAATGCAGGCTGTGCAAAAAGTGATTTTGAAACCTTGCAAAAAAGAATAGCTCCATTAAAAATTGAAGATATTACAGACAGATCAAGCAAGGTTGATTTGCAAGGCCCGCTCTCATGCCAAATCTTATCTGAAGTTCTTGCTGCGGACTTTACTGATCTTGGTTATTTTTCTTTCCGTGTTCATGAATGGCAAGGGGCAAATATCATTGTGAGTCGCACAGGTTATACCGGTGAGCTTGGTTATGAATTATACGCACCTCGTACAATAGTTTCAAAGCTTTGGGAAGCCTTGCTTGCACATGAAGATGTTGAGCCTGCAGGGCTTGGAGCACGTGATACTTTACGCCTTGAAGCAGGTTTGCCCCTATACGGGCATGAGCTTGATATTGAACACACGCCAACTGAAGCAGGAATGGGTGGAATGTTAAAGTCAGAAGCTGATTATGTGGGTAAAGCGGGTGCTTTGGCAGAACCTAAAGAAGTGCTTATTGCCTTGCAAGCAGAGGGCAGGCGTGCAGCACGAAATAATGATGGACTTGCTTTGGCAAGTAATCCTGATGTAATTGTAGGCAGAATTTGTTCAGGTTCATTTGCTCCAAGTGTAAATGCCAGCATTGCACTTGCTTATGTAAAAGCTGAATATAAAGAGGAAACAAGTTTTGTTATGAAAGCTGCAAAAGTTGATATTCCAGCCACGAAAGTTGATTTACCTTTCTATAAAGCCGGAACAGCAAGAATAAAGCTATAAGAAGAGCGAAGCGAATAAATCTTTAGCGAACGAAACAAGAACCCCGCTTCTTGTGAGTGAGGATTTTGCGTCGAAGACCAAAATCTATATAAATAAA
>CAYJHJ010000054.1:0-13901 GCA_964370095.1 uncultured Desulfovibrionaceae bacterium
TAAAAGGAAAAATTATGGGTAAATTAGCATTATTTTTAGCAGGTTGCGTGGCAGGAGCTGTTTGAACTTTAGTCGTGAAAGACGTAAATAGCGATGACTCAAAAATCAGAAAGATTCCACAAAAATGGGAAAAACTAAACACGGTTTTAGAAGATAAAAAGGAAGAAGTAAAAGCAGAAATGGTTGAAGAAGTTGATTATGATGATGAACTAAGCAATGGCGAAATAGTAGAAAAAAATAATTGATAAAAAGCATAGCACTCAGGAGACCTGGGTGTTATGCTTCTATTTTTGGCTCATAATTATAGTGGGTAAAAAATAGAAGGTTGGAAAAAAGGTTGGAAAACTAACTTTCATTTTTTTTCATTCTTTTATTTCTAGTTTCACGCAAAAGGTTGGAAATAGGGTTGGAAAATAAACCAAGCATAAAAAAAGACTTACACTTTTTAGGTGTAAGCCCTTGATTTTATATGGCGCGCTCGAAGAGATTCGAACTCCTGACCTACAGGTTCGTAGCCTGTTGCTCTATCCAGCTGAGCCACGAGCGCGTGAAGAAATTTATATGAGAAAGCGAAAAAATAGTCAAGCTTTTTTTTTATAAAAAAATATTTAAATAAATTCAAACTCTATATACTTGAAAATTTATACAATTTCTATTATTTCAAGTATGGCAAATGAGTGAAGAATAAAGCACAATTTCTATGATAAAAAAGCCATATATTTTTTAAATATATTATATAATTTGAGCAATAAGGCAAAAAGGTAAAAGTGTTGATGAGTTAAATAGACAATTTTTATATATTGTATATAATATCAAATGATTATAAAAAATTATCTACTTGCATAATTCTTAGTATTTATATTATATACTAATTATATTGAGGTAATAATGTCAAAAGTAAAAATACAATTTAATAAGAATATTAAAAATCCTACTGAAGGGGCTGATTATTCATTATGCAGCAAAGAATATGCTGAATCTGCCCGTAATTTTCATTTAACTTTTAAAGAATATCAACCAACACCTTTAGTTTCTTTAGATAGCTTGGCAGAATATTTTGGGCTTGGCAAAATTTTTGTTAAGGATGAATCTTCAAGATTTGGTTTAAAGGCATTTAAAAGTCTAGGAGTGAGTTATGCAGTTGGTGGAATTTTAGCAGGAAAACTAGGAAAAAAGATTGATGAAGTTTCAGCACCTTTTCTTGCCTCAAAAGAAGCCAAAGAAAAAATAGGTGAAATTACTTTTGCATCAACAACAGACGGTAACCATGGCAGAGGTTTAGCATGGGCGGCAGAGCAATTTAATCAAAAAGCAATAATTTATATGCCGAAAGGTTCAGATGTGATACGCCGTGATAATATACGAAAGCATGGAGCAGAGTGTGAAATATCAGATTTGAATTATGATGATTGTGTGCGCATGGCTTGGCAAAAAGCACAAGAAAACGGCTGGATAACTGTGCAAGATACAGCATGGGATGGTTATACCGAAATTCCTACATCAATTATGCGAGGCTATACCACACTATGCCTTGAAATCTTAGAGCAAATGATGGCACAAGGATTTGAAAAACCAACGCATATTTTCTTGCAAGCTGGTGTTGGCTGTTTTGCAGGTGCTGTGGTAAGCTTTTTTATGTCTGTTTTTGGAGCAGAATGTCCTTCTTTTATTATAGTTGAGCCAAATGCGGCGAATTGCTTTTATGTGTCTGCTTGCAAGGGTGATGGTAAAGCACACGCAGTTGGCGGAAGTTTAAGCACTTTAATGGCAGGCTTAGCATGCGGAGAGCCAAATCCTACCAGTTTTGAGATGCTTCGTGATTATCCTTTGGCTTATGCTTCTTGTGAGGATTCTATTGCCGCACAAGGCATGAGGATTTTAGCTAATCCATTACCTAATGATACTGCTATTGTTTCAGGCGAGTCAGGTGCTGCAACAATGGGCTTTCTTTCATGGCTTATGCTTGATAATGAAGCAGATGGCATCAAAGAAAGATTGCAGATTACAAATAAATCTATTGTCTTGTGCATAAGCACTGAAGGTGATACATCAGAAAAAACCTATCGAGATATTGTTTGTTTTAATAAAGAAAGCTTATAATTAATGTAGAAGCTTTTTTCTTTAGCTAAACCTCTACGTGTTTTTTTGAAAAAAGCAAATAAGAATGTGCTTTTTGTCATATTGACGCTTTTTAATCTTAAGGTATAATTATATTATTATACTTTTAACAAAAGGGTGAATTTATGAAAAAGCTATTTAGTTTTCTTTTTCTTACAACAGTTATATTTAGTACAAATGCTTTTGCCAATACGGCTGTTAATCTTGAAAGTGAAACTGCTTCAAGGCAAACGGTTTATTATGTTTCGAGTGAGTTAGGCCAAAACAATAATGATGGTTTATCACCGCTCACACCATTCAAGAATATACAAAAGGCTATTAATGTTGCAAAAGAAGGCAGTCTTATCAAAATAGCTCAAGGTAATTACTTTGGGCTTATGAACGCCGGTAATATTATTATGAAAACATCTGTCAGTCTTGAAGGTGGTTATTCAAGTGATTTTGCTCAGCGTGATTTCTTGGCTTATCAAACAAAAATTCAACCTGATAATAAATCAAACAAAAGTGGTGGCAACCATCCTCTTTTACGTATAGATGTAGCACAAGGCAATATAGTAATTGATGGTTTGCTTTTTGATAAAGGCGAATCAAATAACTATCATCTTAAAGATGGTTTAGTTGAAGGGCTAGGCGGATTGCTTTTACACCCACCTTCAAAAACAGCAAATTCAAGTATTCAAAATGCAAAAATGCCACTTATTTCAGGACCAAGTGCAGGAAGTTATAAGGGCGATTTAACAATCAAAAACTGCCTTTTTCTCAATGGTAATAATATGGGCATTAACATTCAATCAGATGGTAAAACAAAGATTGAAAACTGCGTATTTGTAAATAATGCTTTATTTGCAATTGAAATGCGTGGCGGAAGCCCAACAAAACGTGGGCACTTAGAATTTGCTAATAATACAGTAATGTTTACTTGGCCAAGAACAAAAGAAATGTCTGACATGGGTTATGCTTTTAGGGCACGCTCATATATGGATTATTCAATCCATAACAATCTTTTTGCCTTCAATTGGATAGGTGTTGACACAACACATGATGAAAAAGGACGTGAAATTTTATTAGATAACAATATGTTTTTATATAATAAAAAAGGCGATCTTCTTATGACTTATGAAGGTAACCTTTTTCCCGTGCCTGTGGAGAGCTTTGGCGATATAGAAATTACAAGTGCAAGCGGAAATATTAACCCTACAGATATAAATATTATCACAAATGTAGTTCACCATGATTATGCGGCAAACTTTCTTGCAGCTTCTTACAAAGAAGAAATTGAGCATGATCCTAATTCACCGATTAATCAGTTAAGGCAAGCGTTAGGGGAGAATCAAGTAGGTATAATGTCAGCAGTTGCTACAATGTATGCGAATAAATATCCTTATAGCGATGCTCTTAAACTTTTTGGTGCAGTGCCTGATTTTGGTGCACAACTTTCATCACAAAAATAGATAATGTATAAAGGAGTTGTATATGAATAAAATTATATTTTCTTTAATTTTATCAATGGTTTTTATGTTTCCAAATATTTCTTTTGCTGTAGACCCTTTTTTGCAAGCTATAATGGCGAATGAGTTTGATACTGCTAAACTAGATAAACTTTTACAAGAAGGTGGAAAGGTTAACGCAAAAGAAGAAACAAATGGCTACACACCTCTTATTATAGCAGTTAATATACAAAAAATTGATTTGATAAAATTTTTATTGGAAAAAGGGGCAGATCCAAATATAGCTGACAATGCCGGCATAAGCCCTCTTATGTATGCCTCGTTGTATAAAAATAAAGATATTTTAACAGCTTTGGTGCTGGCTAAAGCTGACATTAATGCCAAAAATAAAGAACAACGCACTGCTTTAATGCATGCTGTTGCTGTAAATGACTTAGATGCCGTAAAATATCTTCTTGAAAATGGGGCGGACATAAATGCACGTGAAGCTTATGGCGAAACTGCCCTCTATCAAGCAGTTGGCTTTGGCTATAGCTCACTTTGTTCAGAACTTATAAAACAAGGTGCTGACATTAATCTTGCTGCTACTAATGGTTTTACGCCTCTTATGCGTGCAGTTTATAATAAACCTGCATCTTTGGTTAAATCCCTTATGGAAAATGGTATGAACAATAGCGATGTTTTACCGCCAAATACTACCATTGAACAAGTTGCTCAAAAAAATCCTGATAAAGTAAATGTTTTAGCACTCTTTGGTATTGTTGCTAAAGGTGAAATACCACAGCATTATGAACTTGACCCCGGGCTTGCATCAAATGCAAAAGCTGCTTTGCGTGAGTTTTATGGAGAAGATTTAGTTGATGTGCTCTTCCTTGAATCAAAACTAAGACCTTTTAAAAATTCAAAATATCCATACAATATAACTCATTATTCTATGAAAGTGGGCATTATTCACAAAGCAAACGGAAAAACACTTATGAGCACGCAGGATATGCAAATATTTGGTGATGGATCACAAACAAAGCATTATCGTTTTCTTGTGCCTATGAGTGGTGGAAAGCCAAAGGTTGAAGTTGAATATCCTTAGATTAGTGTAAGAAAATTATTAGGAAGGTCATATGAATAATAAAAAAATAATTTCAAGTATAGTTTTTCTGTTTTCTTTTATTTCATTGGTGCAAACTGCTTTTGCAGTTGAAAGGATTTATGGAAATAGTATAATAGAATATCTTGTTATTCCTGAAGATGTTGTTATTTATTACGACAAGTCAAAAAATTCTGAAATACTACCGAAAATACCGGAGTTTTGGGAAGATGTTGTTGGCTTTTCAGAAATGGGAAAAGCCGGCTCAAGTTGGTTTAGGCTCTTTCTTGTTGATGGTGCCTATTTCGATAAATTCTATCTTCATTATGGCGGGCAAGCCTATATATCTGATGAAAATGTAAAACGTACTTCTGATAAAGCTTTAAATGGTTTTTATGAAGGGGAATATTTAGCTGCTTATTACTTTGAAGGTAAAAACCGCATAGTTCTTTTTTCTGTTAGTGAAGAAGGTGAAGGCAAAACAATTAACGCTTATGGTTTTGATAATATAGATGGTATCGGAAGTTATGATGGGCTTGATACAAGTAATATTAAAGTAGCTTTTCATCAAGAAAATTACTTTGAACACTGCTCAAACCTTCTTGTTCGTGAATATCTTGATAAAACTTTTATGGCTGATTCAGATGGCAATGGTGTTGATGAAATTTGGTACACTTTCCCAAGTTCATGCAACAACCCTTATGATAGGTTTGATGTTATTATGCAAGAAGATGAAAAGAATTTCCATGCAATAAAAACTCGATTAAGTGCAGGCCCGGCTTATGACAAAACTTTGTTCACACCAATAGAAAGCAATATGCAAAACGAAAGCTCAAACAAAATTGCAGAATCTGTTCTTACATGGCTTGTAAGCGATGTTATGACCGATGAAATGTATGCTGCAAAAACAAAGATTGAACTTTTAGGGAAATGGATTATCAAATCACAAATGATTGATGATGAATTCACCCTTCCTGAAAATGAGCAAATTCAACTTGAATTCTTAGCAAATGGCGCATTGCTTTACAACAATCCACAGAATAAAAACTTTCCTCAAGGTCAACATACTTATGAATGGTTTTTTTATGATGGTGAAGAAAGAGGGGTGCGTATAAAAATTGCTGATACTGAATATGATTTTACCTTTAGTGATATGAGCGGGAGTGTTTTTATTTCAGAACTTAGTTCATATTTTATGATGGATAAAATAAAATAAAAAAGGATTTTCTATGCCATTTATGAAAAAAAATATAGTGTTTCATCTCATCTTAAGTTTTTTTATTTTTGCATTAACTAATCATGCAAAAGCTGAAGAACTTGATTATTCTTTATATACTTCACTGCTTATGAATTATAATAAAGCATACGGCACAGCAGATTTTGAAGATTATAATGTTGGCAAGGAAAATCCATACTCTAAAAGCTTTGGTGTGGTTTATAATCGTTTAATTGACTTTAACGATGATGATATCCCGGAACTTGTTATTGTGCGTGTTGATAAAGATACTATGGATTATACAAATGCAATGCAAATTTACGGATTTGATATTGAAGGAAAACTTACTCGTCTTGCTGAATTTACACCATTTCTCAGAACTTATGAAGAAGAAATTTATAATGTTGCTTTTACAGACTATTATGGTGATGTATATCTTGTTACTGGCAATGAAGGCACAAATAGTGATCAAACTTTGTGGCGCTTGACATATTCAGGCTTTGTGCGTGAAATTGATTTCAAAAAAGAACTTTTATATGGCAATACAAGTTTTTTTGTCAATGGCAATGAAGTGAGTGAAGAAGAGTTTAATAAAAAAAGCTATGAATACTTAGAGCATAAAATTTTTGAACAAATTTCAAATGTATCCGGCGAAAAATTTATGAAGCTTATGGAAAGAAACATGGCTTCTTTAGGAAGCTATAACTTACCTGCACCTAAAAATGGCACAAACAAAGTTGCAACTTTTAATGACGCACGCTTTGTTATTTATGAAGATGTTCCAACAAGCGAAAATGAAGTGCTTATCAAAGCATATTTTGATGCTGAAATTAACTATGATTTAGATGTATTGACAAAATTGCATTATAAAAATCAATTTATTCCCGAATATGAGCAAAAAAGGTTTGAGAATAAAGCATATATTCCCGGTTTTATAGTTGAAGATATTTTCACTTTGACTGATCCGGCGTCCTACTATAGTTTAAACTTACATAATAGAATAGCAGGTGAGCCTATTGTTATGGATTTCTATGAGAATCAACCTGTTTTGCCTGAAAATATTATGGATTATCAAATAATTCAATGCACAGTTACAGAAGCTATGGATTTTTCACACACCGGTTACACACCTCAAACGGGCTATGGCAGATATAAATATTGGTTTTTCCTTGTGCAAGAAGCAGAAAGCAAAGAATGGAAGATTTACTCTATAATAACAGATCATCTTTTTGATATGGCAGGCGCTGATGAAGCTTTTAAAACTAAATTCATAGGCTATAAACAAGTGGGCGATGTTGAGCTTTTTTCAAGAGCCTATCCCTATCTGAAATCCTATGATGAAGTAAAGCTTGCAAGACTTAATCTTGAAGGGGATGAAACTTATCTTATTTCTCCTGCATGGGCAACAGCTCAAATGCGAGTGTTTGAATTTCCCAAAAGAGGTAGTACATCAGGCGGTGCAAGCCTCATTTATCAAACAGAACAAGGTGAAAGCCTTTTAATTTCATTGAATTATGACGAATCAGACCCTAGGCATGTTATTCAAATTATTGATCCACGTTCAAAAGAAACATATAATTATGTGCCTTCTTTAATTTCTACTGGCAACATAATTCCCAGTGAAGACCTTACTCTTGGCTATGAAAAAGAAATAATTGCAAGCCTTTATCCATATGCAGAAGAATTTACAGAAAGTTTTGTATGGGAACATCCTCTTCCAACGCAAATTGTGGCATGCGGAAAGAATGAAGGCTTAGATTATGGAGATGGAATGTATATTGTCTTAGAAAATACAGGTGCATTTTACTTTGATAAATTTGACGATCAAGATATGATTAACAGTAAAAAAGATACTAGAATTTGCATTGAATATAAGCCAATATCTGAGTCTGCACCCGGTATTGGAGAAGAGCGTGAAATAAATAAATATGAGAATATTTATAAACCTTCAACAAGTTTGAATTAATAACTAGATGCAATTATAACATTAAATTGATCTATGTGTTTTGACAACACATTTTGACAAAATTATCTATTTGCTTTAGCATTAACAAAAAAACAGCTCTTTAAAAGGAAAGATTAACATGAAAAAAATATTTTTATTTTCAACACTTGCCTTATCATTATTATCTTCTGGCTGTGCTTATAAAGAAGAACAAGCCCAAATGCCTTATCATAAAACCGGCGATTATGACAAAATTGTTATTCTTCATACAAATGATGTTCATGCCGGTATTGATGATTATATTGGTTATGCAGGTTTAGCAGCCTATAAAAAAGAAATGGAAGAAAAATATGGTGCTGATAACGTTATTTTGGTTGATGCAGGCGATTCTGTGCAGGGTGCAAGCGTTGCAATGCTCACTCAAGGTGAGGCTATTGTTGAGCTTATGAATGCTGTTGATTATGATTATTTTGTTCTTGGTAACCATGAATTTGATTATCAAATACCTCGTATGTTTGAACTTACAAACATGATGGAAACTGAAGTTGTTTCTTCTAATTTTATAGATTTAAGAACAAATAAAGCCGTGTTTTCACCTTATATAATTCACAAAATTAATGATATTGATATTGCTTTTGTTGGCATAACTACACCTGAATCTTTCACAAAAGTAAGTGTAAGTTACTTTCAAGATGAAAAAGGTAGTCTTATCTATACCTTCGCAGAAGATAAAAGTGGTGATAATCTTTATAAAAATGTGCAAGAAAGCGTTGATAAAGCACGTCAAGAGGGTGCAGAATATGTTGTTGCACTTGCGCATTTAGGGCTTGAAACAACTTCAGCCCCTTGGCGCTCAACCGATCTTATTGCAAATACTACAGGCATTGATATTGTGCTTGACGGCCACTCACACTCTGTAATTGAAGGCGAAATTTATAAAAATAAAAATAATGAAGATGTCATTCTTTCGCAAACAGGCACAAAATTAGAAAGAATTGGTAAGGTTATTATTGATCCAAATCAAAACCCTGATAATGATATTAAAGCTATTCTTTTTGGCGGTGATGGCAGTTACATAACAAAAGATGCTGAAGTTCAAGCCTTGGTGGATGAAATTAATGCTGATTTTGAAGGAATTTTGGAAAGAGAAGTTGCTTATACTGATTATGAGCTTCTTAGGTCGAATGATACTACGGAGCTTTCACGTGTTGGCGAAACAAATCTTGGTGATTTGGTTACAGATGCTTATCGTGCTATTCTTGAAACCGATGTTGCAATCACAAATGGCGGCGGTATACGTGCAAATGTTGATAAAGGCCCAATCACATTCAGGGAAATAATTGATCTTCATCCTTTTGGAAATAATATTATTTCAGTGGAAGTGAGCGGGAAAACAATCAAAGATGCTTTAGAAATGGCTTCACGCACATGGCCTGCTGCAAATGGTGGCTTTTTACAAGTTTCAGGCATGACATATGAAATTGATGGCTCAATCCCGTCAAGTGTGAAAGTGAATGATCAGGGTAATTTTATTTCTGTTGATGGAGCATATAGAGTTAAAAATATTACAATCGGTGGCAAAGCACTTGATGAAAATAAAATGTATACTCTTGCAACTCATGATTATATGATAAAAAAAGCAGGCGAAGGCATGACAATGTTTAAAGATGTAAAAATTCTGAAAGATATGTTTATGCTTGATAGCGAGGTTCTTATCAAATATTTCACTGAAAACTTAAATGGAAAAGTGGGAAGCGAATATGCTGAAACCACACCAGGCAAAAGAATTAAAACCTATAATTAAGTTGACTGATTATACTATATGAAAAGCAAAACTTTCATTATTTATTCAATGGCTTGCATAGTATTTTTGCTCTTGTTTGTTGCAAAAGCAAGTGCTTACACTCCTGAAGTGCCTAAAAGCTACCTATGGCATGATGATTGGACTTTATATCCGCATGATGCTGATTTGACCTTTGCACGAGATATGTTTTTTGAAAGAAAAAATGAACCACAAGCACTTGCTTCTTGGGAAAATGGCTCAATAGTAATGTTTCCAATTCACATTAAAGAAGCCGGAAAATTTGAAATAAGCATAGAATATAGCCGTAAAGGAACATTGAAGAAAAATCTGGATATTGCTGTAATTATAACTAAAGAGCCAACCCTCTATAGTATTATAGAAAATATAGGAACAATTTCTGCAAATATTGAGAATACAGAGAGTGTGGATAGTTATATTAATAAAAAGATCGGAACTCTTTCATTACCACAAGGCTCGTGGTTTCTTATGATTACAAATAAAGAAAACTCACCACATGAGTATGTTATGAAACTATCTAAGGTTCATCTAAAAAGGAAATGATCTTGGCTCTTCTGTGAGTGAAATGCTGATGAGAAAACTTTCTTTATCATCTTCATAGTAGCTTATACCGCTTGTTACAAGAACATAATAGCCATTCCATTGTTTTTGATAATGCGTATAGCCTTCCCATGCAGTGCGATATTCAAAACCTGCTTGTTCAAGAAGTTTTAAATATTCAGCTTCTTTTGAAGCATATTTTGCATAATCCTCTGAATAAGCAAAGCCAACTGAAATTGAATCAGGGTAGAAACTTGGCCCAATAAATTTTTCAGTGCTCATTTCTTTGTTTTCTGTTGCAAAGGCAAGAAAATCAGGTATTTGTAATCCTTCAAAAGCTTTTGGAGTATTAGTGAATATATACATTTCAGTATTTGTGTTGTAATTTTGTGCATTTGCAAAAGTAGAAGAGAAAAGAATAAATATAAATATAAAAGAAATATATTTCAGTCTATTGAAAATATTCTTACTGCTAGCATGATTAAAACTGTTTGCTTTTTTTTGAAATGCATCTGCTTGTATAAACTTTATTTTAGTTGGAATATAAAATTTCATGGCAAACCCCCTTAGAATACAATTTATTCATTATATTGTTTTATATTATATAAGTAAGTTAATTTAGTAAATGTGTTAAATGACACATTGCACAAAATTTCTAAATATAATACTATTTGGATGTTAGTAATAATAATTTAAGGAGGTTTGTTATGTCAAACGATAGCTATACAGAAGTAACAACAACCAGTTATGGAAAACGCATTGGAAATTCTTTTAAAGGAATTATAACAGGTATAGTTTTAATTATACTTGGAACATGCTTACTTTATTGGAATGAAGGCAGAAGCGTAAGGCAGGCAGGTGCTATAGCGGAAGCAGAACTTATAACGGTTGACTTGCCAAATATTTCAACGATTGACCCAAGTTTTAATAATAAAGTGGTTTATGCAAAAGGTGAAGCAAAAACAACTGACTTACTTTCTGATATAGAAATAGGTGTCAGTACAACAGCAATCAATTTAAATAGAGAAGTTTACTACTATCAATGGGTAGAAAATGAAAGCACTGAAACTGTAAAAAAAGTAGGTGGCAGTGAAGAAAAAAGAACCACATACACCTATGAATTACAATGGACTTCCGATCCTATTAATTCAGCTAATTTTAAAGTTCCTGAAGGGCATGAAAATAAAGTTATTTTTAAACTTCCTCTTGAAACTAAAGAATTTGAAGCAAAAAACGTTAGTTTTGGTGCATATAAACTGCCTTCTTTTCTTATTCGTGGAATTAGTAATCCTGAAGATTTAGCTTTAGAACTAACACCAAGGCAGCTTGAACATATTAATAGCAACTTAGTGCCTTTACCAAATTCTATACAAGTGCCCATAACAGGTGAAAACACTGTAAACACAACACCAAATGTTCAATATAATACGCCTTATACTACAAATATGAATACAAATACTGCCCAACAACAAGTGCTAACTCAGCCAATGGCACCTGTTCAAGCACCTATCCAAAGAGTGCACGTGAACGCAAATTCAATTTATCTTGGCGAAAATCAGGCAAGCCCGCAGGTTGGAGATATTAAAATTAGTTATACACAAACAAAAGATACAAATATTTCCATAGTTGCAGAAGTTGATGGCAATACTTTTAGTCATTATGTTGCATCAAATGGCAATACTTTTTCTTATCTTTCAAATAAAGAAGCAACAAAAGAAGTTATCTTCCAAAGTGCTAAAGATTCAAATAGTATAATGACATGGATTATAAGAATATTTGGTATATTTATTGTTGTAATAGGCTTTAAAGCAATTTTAGCACCGCTTTCAGTTCTTGCTGATGTTATACCTCTTCTTGGTGATCTTGTTGGTATTGGAACAGGTCTTGTTGGTGGTTTAGTTGGAACAGCTTGGTCGCTTATTATTATTGCTTTTGCATGGATAAGATTTAGACCAATGCTTGCTTTTGCCCTAATCGGTATTGCTTTAGCCTTTATTGTCTTTACTATTTGGAAAGGCAAAAGTAAAAAATCCGCTGAAAACCCAACAGCAGGATAAGGATAACTTTTAATGAAAAACTGGCGACTTTACAGCTTGTTTGTTATATTTTTTACAAGTTTTTCACCTCTTTTATGTGCAGAAGAGCTAAGCCTTTATCAGCTTGTAGAGATAAACGATATTCAAAGAATAGAAAATGCTATCAAGAAAGGTATAGATTTAAATGAATACCTAAGTATGGGTGAAACAGCTTTTTCTAACGTCAGTTCTGAACTTGATTGGGATTTGATGAAATTATTGCTTGATAATGGCGCAAATCCCAATCTTTCCTTTGGTATTCTCTCTGTTCTTGATGCAGAAGTAAAAGATAATGATTTAGCAAAAGTTAAACTTTTACTGGATTACGGTGCAGATGTAAATAATTCATACTATATAACTGTTTATGAAACAGAACCTTTCACAACGCCTCTGCATGAAGCAGTGAAACAAAATAATCATGAAATGATAACGCTCCTTTTAACTTATGGTGCAGATGTAAATATAAAAGACAATGAAGGCTTGACAGCTTTAGACTATGCTGTTAAAAATAATAAAAATGATGTAATAGAGCTTATTGAAAAATATAAAGATGCATTTTCTCAATAAAACTATATTGTTATCGAGAAATTTTAACTATAAGATAATCCATTTATTTACTTTTTAAATACGATGAGTTCTGATGAAAAAAAATTTACTATTTTTGCTGTGTTTCATATCTTTCTTTGTTTTGCCTCTTGCTGCATACGCATCAATTCAACCAACTCCTGAATTTTATGTGAATGACTATGCAGATATTCTTTCAGAAGAAACTGAAACCTTTATTCGCGAAACAGCAGAAAGTTTAAATGCTATTGATGGTTCTCAAGTAGTGGTTGTAACTGTTCTAAATATGGAAGGGCAAGCACTTGAAGAGTATGCAACAGAGCTTTTCAGGGATTTTGGTATTGGCGATAAAGAAAAAAATAATGGCCTTTTATTGCTTCTTGCACTTGAAGAAAGAAAGTTTAGGGTTGAAGTGGGTTATGGCTTTGAAGGTATTCTTCCTGATGGTAAAACAGGTGAAATACAGGATGAATTTATAATTCCATACCTCAGAGAAAATGATTGGGAAAGTGGATTGAGAAAAGGTTTTATAGCCTTTGTAAATGAAATTTCTGAGAAAAATAACCTAGGTTTTAAGGTTGAAGAACCTGAATTATTTGAGCAAAAAACTAAAGAAAATTTACCTTCTTCACAAGAAAATGTTGAATTTAGCCTCTCTGATGCAATAAGCGGAATAATTCTAATTATCATTACAGGCCTTATTATGTGGAAATGTTTTGCAATTCTTAAAATACCTGTACATATGGCTATAATAGCTAAAAATTATGGCTTGTTGAGGAAAAAATTAAAAACTGAAGAGCAAGTTAAGAAAGATATACAAAAGCATATTCGTGCACTCAAGTGGCTTTCACCATTTGTAATTATCTTGTTTCCTCTTACTTTACTTGGGCTTTTTATAAGCTTGATTGCGTATTTTTCACCTGAAGATAGTTCAGAATCTTCTGATTATGATGATTCTAGTGGTTCCTCTGGCGGCGGATGGGGTGGTTCATCCGGTGGTGGCGGCTCTTCTGGTGGCGGGGGCTCTTCAAGGGATTTTTAGGCTTATAAAGCAATCAAAGATAGTGATAAATTTATAAAAAACAAACC
>CAYJHJ010000055.1:0-13851 GCA_964370095.1 uncultured Desulfovibrionaceae bacterium
ACATTCGATAATTATGATGAGTTTAATGAAATATCAACGCCTATTCCGGCTTTGGCTTCACGCAATCAAAGCCACCTTCCTGAAGTTTCTATACCACGTCTTCCAAATATATTTTCAAAAGATAATTTAAACTTGTATCTTTCTGAAATTTCTGCTTTTCCTATGCTTAAACCTGAAGAAGAACTTGAATATGCTCGTAAGGTAAGGGATGAAAATGATCCTGATGCTGCCTTTCGTCTTGTTTCATCTCACCTTCGTTTGGTTGTTCGCATTGCAATGGAATTTCAAAGAAGGTGGATGCAAAATGTTCTTGATTTAATCCAAGAAGGTAATATTGGACTTTTAAGAGCTGTGAATAAATTTGATTCTGAAAAAGGGATTAAGTTTTCATATTATGCAACTTTTTGGATTCGTGCTTATATCCTCAAATTTATTATGGATAATTGGCGTATGGTGAAAATTGGCACCACGCAAGCACAAAGAAAGCTTTTTTATAATCTTAACAAAGAAAAACAAAAGCTTATTGCTCAAGGTTTTGACCCTGATATAGAAATTCTTTCTGATAAATTAGGTGTTTCAAAAGAGCATATTATTGAAATGGAACAAAGGCTTGATTCAACAGACCTTTCTTTAGACATGCCTGTTGGTGATGATAATAATGTTACGACAAGGCTTGATTATCTTCCTGCACTCACTCAGGGGGTTGAAGAAGGTTTTGCTGAAAGTGAAATTACTGATATTATTCACACTAAGCTTGAAAGTCTTTTGCCTAAACTTTCAGATAAAGAGGTTTTTATTCTTGAAAATCGTATACTTACAGATGATCCTATTACCTTGAGGGAAATAGGTGAAAAATATAATGTAACACGTGAAAGAATAAGGCAACTTGAGGCAAGACTTGTAACAAAACTTAAAAACTATCTTTCAGATGAAATTGAAGATTTTTCTGAAGACTGGATACAAAAATAACTACCTATGAAAATGATTAATAACTATAATTTAAAAATACTAAGTTTTTCGTGCACTAAATATATATTTCTTTTTTTGTTTTTGCTTTCTCTAAACTCGTGTGCTCCTAAAAGTCCGCAACTTAAGGGGCATAATGCTGAACTTTCTTTTGCATATTTAGTTTTGGAAGAGGCAATGAGAACAAATGATATTAAAGTTATTAATAATTCAGCAAAAACTTTTTTGATGTATGACCCTCAAGCTTTGCCTTTACAGGAAATAGCCACCTATTATCTAATAAATGAAAACTATTCTGAAGCACGTGATTTACTTGAAAAAATGGTAAAAAGCTCTCCTGAAGACTTAAGCATACATCTTTTACTTGCAGAAACTTTGGTTGAAATGAATGAAGTTGAAGTTGCTATTAGAATTTTAGAAGAATATCTTGTAGCAAATCCACAAAATACAAATGCTCAACTTGAGCTTGCAATTTTTTATATAGATGTTGAAATGTATGAAAAAGCAAATGAAATTTTTCAAAATTTTACTGAAGAACAAATAAATCCGATTTCATTATATTATTATGCTAAATCACTTTACGCTATTAAAGATATTGATTTAGCACGCTCAAAACTTAAAGAAGCTGTTAGTTTGCAACCGGATTTTATTGAGGCACTTTTTGAATTGGCTTTGCTTGAAGAAGAATTAGGAAATAATCAACAAGCAATTAATTATTATAATCAAATTCTGCAATATGACCCTTCAAACTTGGATATTCTTTCACAGCTTGTCTATATTTATATAATCAACAATGATTTAAATAAAGCAATCAAGCTTGCTGAAACAATATCTGATTCAAGCACAATTCTACTTGAACTTATGCCGATTCTGATTGATAGAGGTCAATACGAACAAGCAGAACAAGTTGTTGAATTGCTTGATAAAGATGTGGAATACTATGAAGAAAATCTTTTGTATCGAGCAGCTATCAGCTATGAAAAAGATAATGATATTGCTTCTGCTTTAAAATTTCTTTACCAAGTTCCTGAAACAAGTGAGCATTATTATAGAGCTTTACGTTTAATTATTGAACTTGAAATTTCTGAAGAAATGTATAGCGAAGCTCTTTTTCATGTAGAAAAAGGATTTGAAAGTAAAAAACATGATGTTGACCTCTTTCTTCTAAAAATTCAACTTTTCTATGCTATGGGTGAAGAAGATAAAGCCTTAGAATTTGCTGAAGAGCATGCAAAGGTTTCATTCAATAAAAATATAGGTTCCTTTTTTGATGCTCAAACACTTTATCATTACGGTGGTATGCTGATTTTAAATAAAAGAGGCGAAGAAGCTGTGCCTTACTTAGAAAAAGCTTTAAAATTTGTGCCTGATCATTATGAAGCACTCAATTCCCTTGCCTATTATTACGCTGTAGAAGATATTGAAATTAAAAAAGCTTATGAGATTATTAAAGAAGTTGTTAAACAAAACCCTGAAGAAGCACACTTTATTGATACTCTTGCTTGGGTTCAATATAGAATGGGGAATTATGAAGATGCTTATGAGTCAATTAATGAAGCAATAAATCTTTTGCATAGCGATCAAGTTGACCCTACTATATTAGAACATTATGGTTTTATTGCTTTAGAGTTAGGTTATACTGAAAAAGCAAAAGATGCTTTTATAAAAGCCTTAGAAGGCGAACCGGAAAATCCGGAAGCTATTAGAAAAGAATTGGAGGGTTTATAGTGTTTAGATTTAGATTTTTACTTTTTATAACTTTACTTTTTTTATCCGCCTGTAGTTATAAAGAAAGTATAACTTATCCTGAAATTCCTTCCGGTGAATTGCTCACAGAATTAGATACACCAAAAAATCGTTTCGATACTATGCTTGAAAAAAGTATTTCAATGCCATCTTTTTTGATGGAAGGCTCTCTTCGCTTAGGGCAAGAAGGTGAAACAAATAGAGTTAATTTCCTACTTTGGGGAAATGAGTTTTATCCATACAGGCTTGATATTAGCCTTGCAGGAAGTACAATTTTTCAAATATATGAAGATCAAAAAGGTGTTCTTCTTTATATAAAGAAAAGTAATACAGTATATTATTATAAAGATATTCAAAGTGCTTTTGAAGTAAGCCAAATTGAAATACCTTTTAATTTAAAAGATATTTTGGCTCTGGCTCAAGGAAATTTTTCACAAGGATTTGAAAATATTGAATATGTTTCAAGCTCCTATGATAATGTCAATGACACATATTCTTATAATATTCCATTTAGCCAAAAATCAAAAAATCTGTTTTATGGTACTTGGACTTTAGATAAATTTGCAAGACCTGTATCATGGGCTCAAAAAGAATGGTTTGTTGAATTTGAATACGATGAGGAAACCTTCTCAGATAGAGCACCACATAAAATAGCTGGGCAAAACCTTAAAAATGAGCTTTTTACTTTGTTTATAAGAGAAAGAAGTCAACCAAAATATTATTCGCCCTCTGATTTAGAGTTTAAACTTCCGGCAGACGTTAAAACAGTATATTAACCTTAATCAGGTTTTATTTATAATGGAGAAAAAATATGTGCTTAGCAGTTCCAGTTCAAGTTACGAAAATAATAGATGAAAAAAATGTTGAAGTGAAATTGGCAGAAGGTTCTTTTGCTCAAGTTGGCACTGCATTATTAGTTGAAGATGTGCAAATAGGTGATTATGTTATCACTCATGCAGGCTTTGCGCTAAGAGTGCTTGACCTTCATGAAGCAGAAGAAACCTTAAAACTTTTTGCGCAAATGGCTGAAATACCGCGTTCAGAAGCCTATTAGGATTAATAAGCTTTAATTTTATATTTTATTCGTTTTCAAGATTAAATATGGCTTGAGCAAAATCATGGGCATTAAAGGGGCGAAGATCGTCAAGCTTTTCCCCTAAACCAACATAACTGATTGGAGCATTGAATTGTGCAGCAATGGCAAGTGCAACACCGCCTTTTGCTGTTCCGTCAAGTTTAGTAAGAATAAGTTCTGAAATTTGTGCAGACTGTGAGAAAAGTTTTGTTTGCTGAAGTGCATTTTGCCCAGTGGTTGCATCTATAACCAATACTGTTCTGTGCGGAGCACCTTCGTGTTTTTTGCCTATAACAGATTTTATTTTTGTTAATTCTTCCATTAGGTTAGTTTTTGTATGCAACCTTCCGGCAGTATCAATATATACAGTATCATACTTGCCTTCAAGAGCTTTATCCATTGCTTCATAAGCAACAGCTGCCGGATCTGCACCATGGCTTTTTGAATAGAAATCAACGCCAATTCTTTGAGTCCAAACTTCTAATTGTTCAATAGCGGCTGCTCTAAAAGTGTCTGCTGCAACAACTAAAACTTTTTTTCCCTGCATTTTTGATCGATGGGCAAGTTTTGCAATAGTAGTTGTTTTTCCAACGCCGTTAACACCCACAAAAAGAATAACTTCCGGTGGGTTTATTGCAGTAATGGTTTTTGTTTGTGTGAAAAGTTTTTCAACTTCTTCTGCAAATAAGGGTAAAAGGTCTTGCGGGTTTTCAATTTTTTTATTGATAGCTGCTTTTTTTAATATATTTACTAATGTTTGTGCTGACTCATAACCCATATCAGACATTATAAAAAGCTCTTCCAATTCATCCCAAAAATCTGTGCTAAGCATTTTATGTTGGGAAAACAAGGTGTTAATTCCACTTACAAAATGCTCTCTTGTTTTGGTAAGAGAAGAGTTTAGTTTGATTATAAGCCTATTTCTTTCATCTTCCTCATCCTCTAAATCAAGCGCAAGTGAAAGCCTGTATTGAAGTTCAGAACGAAATTCATCAAGAAAATTATAGTCCATGGTTTTAAGCCATGAATTGAAATCTTCAAGGAAGACTTTAACTTCTTCTTCCGGTATATCCAATGATTTTAATAGGAAAGAAATTCTTGAATTTAATAATTCACCTTTTGTTTCAACCTTTGCCAAAACTATATTTAGCCATGCAGAAAGTTTTTGTTCTGATTGGCGAAGTTGAATAACAAGTTCTTCTTCATTGATTTCTATAAGACTGGCATCATCAGAAGTTGTATTGTTATATTCTTTTGATTCAAAGTTTTTATCCTCAGTTTCAGAGGAAAAAATATTTTTTAATTTAGAAAAAAATCCCATAAAATACCTCAATATAATATAATAATAAATTTATGCTATTGACATTGATTTGTCAAATTTATAATTTCTGACAAAAGGATAATAAATTTATTAATTGATTTTTCTTGACCTTGAATTGAGAATCTTTTATTGTTTTTAAAATTTACATAAAAGGTTTTATTATGAATATAAAGAAAAGTATGTTATTACTTAGTTTTGTTTTTTCACTATTATTCAATCAAACAGCACATTCCGCTGCAATTATTGATATTTTTGGAGCAGGGCAGAGCATAGTAAATCTTTCGGTTGCTGCACCTCTCACAGGCCCTATGCAAGAGGCGAATGATCTTGGCAAATCACTTGAAAATGCTGTAATAAACAACCTTTCCTACCTTCCCTTTATGCGCATCACAAAAGATGATGCAATATTAGGCGGAAGACTTCTAAATGGTTGGAAAGCTGAAACTATTGATTTTAAACGCTTTCAAATTGCCGGGGCAGATTTATTGATTAGTCAATACTGGCCTAACTCTGATTCAAGTGGCTCTACTGTTGAAATGAGAGTTTTTGAAACCTATTCAGGAAACTTTATATTTGGTAATTCATACGCACAAGTAACACCTGATATTATTGATAAAGTTGCAGATCAATTTTGTTCTGAGCTTTTAGAAAATCTTACTGGAAATGGCTCCTTCTTCAAATCAACACTTGCTTTTGCCAAAGATGCAAGTGAAGTTAAAAGAGATATATGGCTTGTAAGTCCAACAGGAAAAAATTTACAAAGAATAACTAATATTGAAGGTTTGGCAATGTCTCCTGCTTGGAGCCCTGATGGTAGATATGTTGTTTTCGGGCACTTGAATGATGCTACGCACGGTCTAGGTGTTTGGGACAGACTAGCAAATAAAGTAAGCAGAATACGCTTTCCCGGAAATACTGTTATTGGCCCTGCCTTTATGCCGGATAATAAAGTAGCTGTTGGTTTATCAACTTCTGGCTATCCTGATATTTTCTTGCTTAATTATAAATTCGAAAGAGAGCGTCCGCTTGAGCAAACAACTGCCATCAATGTTTCACCTTCATTTGACGCAACAGGAAAGAAAATGGCATTTACTTCAAGCCGTCTTGGGGGGCCTCAAATATTTCTTAAGGATTTGACTAATGGCGTTGTAACTCGTGTAAGCATGAATGGGGGCTATAATACTGAGCCTTCTCTCAGCCCTGACGGAACCTTGGTAGCATACAGCCGCCTTACTGATCTAGGGCATAGAATTTTTGTTCAAGACTTGCTTACAGGTCAAGAAAGGCAAGTAACTTTTGGGCCGGGAAGTGATGAGCAACCATCATTTGCACCTGATAGCTATTTTATAGCTTTTACTTCCTCTAGGGGCGGGCAAAAACAAATATACCTTACTACAAGACATGGCGGAGATGCAAAAAAAATTCCATCAGGAAGTGGCTCTGTTTCTTTTCCACGTTGGGGAGTAATACCTGAAAGTGAATAATATGAAAAAATATACGCATTTTTTAGCCTCAGAAATTGAAAATTCTCTTCCCGAAAAAGCTTTATTCCATGTTATACCAGTAGCTTATGAATATTCTGTTTCCTATGGAACCGGAACAAAATTAGGCCCACTAAAAATATTGCAAGCTTCTGAACAATTAGAGCTTTTTGATGCCTATACTTCTACAATTCCTGCTAATATGGGCATACATACAACAAAAGCAATAATTGAAAGCAAACCAAAAAAAATGCTTAATGCATTATTAAAAGCAACCAAAAAAAGTTTAAAGCATAATGCTTTACCCGTTATTTTAGGCGGCGAACACTCAATAAGTCTAGGTGCTTTTAGAGCGCTAAAAGAAGAAAATATTGATTTTGGAATTATTCACATTGATGCTCATGCTGATTTGAGGGACAGCTATGAAGGTTCAAAATATAGTCATGCCTCTGTTATGGCAAGAGCTTTAGAACTTGATATTCCCATCGTTCAATTCGGTACAAGAGCATACTGCTTAGAGGAAAAAGAAGTGAGAGAGCATAATAAAATCACTTTTTACGATGGGCATTGTTTTGCAGATTCTACTTCACCTTTGCCAAAAAATACTGCAATACAAGATCTTCTTCCCAAAGATTTTCCAAAAAAAATATATATTTCCTTTGATGTAGATGGGCTTGATCCTTCTGTTATACCGCACACAGGAACTCCTGTTTCAGGTGGCTTGGGCTGGTATCAAGCTTTGGAACTTTTGAAAATCTGTTTAGAGGGCAGAGAGTTGATTGCTTTTGATGTTGTTGAACTTGCACCAACAAAAAATTCTCAACTTTCTGATTTTGCTGCAGCAAACCTTGTTTATAAAATTATGGGGCTTTACCTAAATAGTATAAAATAACAAAATATAAGATGTTATAAATAAAAAAAAATGAGCCAAAAGCTCATTTTTTATTTTAAGAAGGTTATGTTTTTATGAGAAATTTATACTAAATAAAAATGAGAAAGATCACTTTTTATTGAAGTTTGAAAAATAATTCTACTATCATTAGTTGGATTATGCTCAATGGCATGAGCGTTTCGTATATTTTGTAATCCTCTTTTCAAAAGAGCATCAGCAGCAAGTCTTTGCATAATTTTAAGGCATTGTGGAGTTTTTTTCAAAATATCTAAAATAGTTTCTTTTTGAGAGTGATCGTTTACTTCAAGATTACCGCAATCAAGAAGTGAAATTACAATTTTTTCATTTCGGTTTATACTATTTTTATTAAAAAGATAGAAAACTATATTTAAAAATCCTTCTTCTAATTCTTCACTTCTTTCTTCAATAGATTTTTCTGCATCATTGGCATGTTCAGCCAAAGTTGCTAAAATTTTATCGTAATGTGAAACCGTGTTGTTTTTTTGAAGGACTATATTATCAGTGTTTATTGTGTTTAAGCTATTTGTTTCAGTCATACTTCCTCCTATGTGGGAAAAAATTCCCTCTTTTGCACTTCGAAAATTATAAAGCAAGTTTTGTGCCAAAACTTCTTAAGAATATACTTTTCTAAATTTTTTTGCTTATTCGTAATTGATTATATTGAAAAAAAAATAGTCGACAAAATTTGAGAAAAAGTATATTTCTTGTAAAGAATAATAATTCTAATTTTTTGAATCGAGGTATAAATGCCTATCATATTTATTTTACTAGCTATATTTTCTGTGTTTTTGCTTTTATATCCTTATCCTGCAACAGTTTTTCTTGCAGCTTGTTTATCAATTATCACTTTGAATTTTTTTAATAAATTAAGAATTAGATTTTCTTTATTTCCTTCAATTGCAATTTTTGCCTCAATAATGATTCTTTCAATCCTATTGCCGATCACTCTTGTTGTTTTGATGGTTACACCGCAAGCAATCAATGGAATGAAACTTTTACAGCAATGGAGGAACACAGGCTGGGCAATACCTGAAAATATTCAAGTATATATTGACACAATTGAAAATTGGATTGCAAATATTCCAGAAATTAATCATTTCTTTGAAGAACTTTCCACAAACTTTATTGAAGTACTGAACTCAATGGTTTCATATTCACTTGTAGGTGCGGCAGGTTTTGCCGGAGGTGTATTTAATCTATTGTGGCATTTGTTTTTATTTGTGATTTTAACTATCCTATGCCTTATGTATGCAAATGAAATTAAAGCTATAGCAAACAAAGTTTTTTCTTTTCATAAAGGCATGCTTGATAGATTTATTCTTACTATAAGAGCAGCTTTAGGTTCTGTTGTGAACGGAATTTTGCTTGTAGCTTTGTTGCAGGGTATAGCTTGTACTATTGGATTTACAATCTTTCAAGTGCCTGAACCTTTATTCTGGGGCTTGTTGGCGTGTATAGTAGCTCCAATTCCACTTATTGGTACAGCCTTGGTGTGGGTGCCCTTAGCCTTTGTTTTGTGGTTTATAGTTTCTCCTGCTATGTCATTAGGTTTGGTTGCTTGGTGCATGTTGGTTGTGGCAGGTGTTGATAATTTTGCAAGACCTTATTTTTTATCAAAAGGAATAAAAGCACCTTTCTTTGTTCTTTTTCTTTCAATTTTATGCGGTTTAGCTGTTTTTGGAAGCGTGGGTTTAATTGTTGGGCCAGTTTTATTAGCTTTTTCTTTACAATGTATTGCTGAAGCGGTAAGCTTATTTGACTTGAATATTCATACTATCAATCATCCAAGTAAAGCAACAAAAACAAGAAAAACAAATTTACTGAAGTTATTTAGAAAAAATAAAAGTGTTTAATATTAAAATTTAAAGGATTATTTATGAAATTTTTAGATGCCATTGGCTACAAAACTTTTATGCCTCATAGAGTTTCATATGGAGAAACTGACTCTATGGGGGTTTTATATCACGCTGAATACTTGCATATATGTGAAAGAGCAAGAAATTACTTGGGAAGAGAAATTGGCTTTACATATAAAGATATGGAAAAAGAAGGCTTAGGCTTACCTGTTAAAGAAGCAGAAATTGCATATAAAAAACCGGTTGTATACGATGATCTTATCTATGTTGAAATAGGCGTAAGTGAGCTGAAAAAAGCTTCAATAAGATTTCAATATACTATTTATGACGAAGAAAAGAAAACAATTTTATGTCAAGCAAGCACCTTGCATGCTTGCGTTAATAAAGAAGGCAAAATTTGTGCTTTATCAAATGATGCTAAAGAGAAATTTATTAATCTAGTATAGATTTAGACAATAAAAAAGACTTTACATATTTGGCAAAGTCGATTATATTTATAATAAGATACTTGCCAAGTCTGTAAAGTCTTGTTTTGTAAGAATAAATTGATAAAGAAATTTTCATGCTAAGCTTCATATTCTACGCTATAGCCATTCAATACTTCTTTAGCGCCCTCATTTTATTATTATTTTAAATCATTTTATTTATCATGTTTTGCTTTTTGATGAGTTTTAATGTTTTTTTGTTTTGTCAATTTTCCTTGTTAACAAAGAAAATTTGATAGGTTTTCCTTTGAAAAATTTAAATCTTAGGTTAAAGTATGCAAAAATTACAATATTTTTCTCCAAAAACCATTGATGAAGTTTTCTTTTGCTTAAATCAGGCAGAAGGAAAAGCAAGGATTATTGCTGACGGAACTAATTTTATTACCTTGTATAGCCCAAAACCTCTTGTTCGATCAGACTTGATTGATGTTTCTGATGTTGAAACTTTGAAAGAGATTACTCATAAAGACGGCTATATCATTATTGGTTCAGCTCTAGCAAAAGAAGAAATTATCAATAATCCAAACATTGATGCAAACCTAAAAAAGCTTTTTAATAGTAATCATGAATTTTTGCAACTTCTAATCAAGATTAATGCAGAGTATGAAGTCTATCACAACCCAATAAAATCAGAGTGGAAAGCAATATATTCACTAAGCGAAGAAAAAAAAGAAGCCATTGTTAAATTAACTGAACTATTTGTTCGAATCCGATTTAAATATGAACACCTTGAAAATTATTCAAAAGAATTCTAAATGTTTTTCCAATAGGTTTTAATTCTTGCCAATTCACAAGTGCCATTTTCAGAACTTTTATCATCTTTATATATACTTTGTATCACATAGTCATCAGCGAAATATGCTGAAACATGAACAATATCATTGATAAATGTCTGGTTTTTAAATGAAATTTCAATTTCTTTTAATTCTTTTTCTTTTTGCCAATCAAAACCAAGTGCCTCTACTGCCCACAAAGGGTAAACAGCATTATTAACGTGTTGATTTACGTCAATATGCGAAGTAAACACTTCAAATGATTTTTGAAAAATAAATTTTTCTTCAAGTGGCAGTTGAATTTTTGAAAATTCTGTTTCTAAAGAATATTCTTCAAGTGCCAAAAGAGATGGCAAGTGCTTTGATAAAGGAATGGGCCTATAAGTATTTAAGTCCATGTTAATCCATTGTGTAGCCGCTGTAATATATTTTTCATCATTGACTTCAAATGAAAAATCACGTCTGCAAGCTAATTTTTTAACTTTGCTTGGCCATGTAGTTGATTTTAATTTTTGATTCCATTCTGGTGTTTTGTGAATTTTAATATGAAAATTAATCAATACCCATGCAATTTCATGCATTTTACAAAATTCATAGCCAAAATTATGCTTACTTGCATGTGCTTCAGCCATATCTTGACAGAAATCAAAAAGAGATGTGAGCTTTAAATTTCCATTAAAATCAACATTATAATTTTTAATATCATAAACTTGGGAATATTTTTCCATTTACTTTGCCTTAAAATTTATATTTGTTGAATTCCGTCCAAAAGCCAATGAGAGTTTGCGTTTTTGCGATAAAAGTGCCAAAGCTCAGTAACATTTTCAGCCATTGCTTGTTCTTCATCTTCACGCATAAGTGCAGTAAAATAGACAGAAATTCTATCTGCTTCATTTTCCTTTTCTTTTGTGTTTATAGCAGCATTGAGCGAAAGTATAAGCGTTTGAGATGGTTTTGGGTCTTCCTCTGCTTGTTTTTTTATTTCATCAAACACAGCTTTTGTGGTAAAACTTTCAATATCAGCTAAATCACGCTTATCCCAAGAAGCTTGCATTCTGACAAATAATGCTTTTGCTCCTTCAATAAATTCAGCGTTTTCTTCATCTATTGAATTTGAAGTATTTTGTTGAGAATTTTCTTGATTTTGATATGAAGTATAATTTGAAGTGGTTGTTTCATTTTTTTCAGATCTTAAATCATTCCACGAATTTTCACTTTTAGAATTATTATAATTGTTTTGCCCTTGGTATTGTGAGTTTTGTGAATTTCTTTGCCCTTGTGATAAAAAACCTCTCACAAGGCGAATTCCAAAATATACAAGCAAACCTAAAATAAGAATATCAAAAAAGCCACCACCACTAAATGGTGTTCCGAAAAGCATTGAACCAATTAATGTTCCTGCAAGTAAGCCTCCCATAAGCCCAAACCCACGTGAGCTGTTTGCAACAGTTCCGGCACCTGCAGCACCTGCAGCAGTATTTGATTGATTGTTAGTTGTGTTTCTTTGATTGAAAGTTGAGCCTGTATTCAAGTTTGAAGAAGGGGCTTTAGGGGCATTTGTTGAAAAAGATGGCTTAGAACCAAATGATCTGCTTCCGCCAAACCTTTTTGCATCAGCAACTTCAGCCATTGAAAATAAAAGAACAGCAATAAATGCAAGTAGTACACTAAAATATTTCATATAATTTCCTTTGTAGATAGATTTATTTAATATAAATATCTTTATCTATATTGTCAATAAATATATAAAAGTAATTTTCTAGTAACACTATGAAATATCATTTTAAAAAATATTAACCTAAATTTACTTTTATAATAGTCGATAAAGATTTTGTAAAAATATAACAAGGAGGTTAAGATATGATTGGTTCAGTTTCAGTAAACGCACTTAATTCTGCAGAGCCCGGCTCTTTACAGCAAGGTGTAGCTGCTTCAATGACAAAAAAATCATTGAGTATACAAGAAGAAATGGTCAATAAGCTTATCAACGAGAGCACTATAGATGTAAACGCTCAAAATGCAGCTTATAATTCAATGGGTAAAGGTTTAAATATCAATACAATAGTATAAAACCTGACAACATTGTTTTTTGAACAATTTATAATCCTAAAATAAGGCTTATTTTATTGCTTTGTTTTAGGATTTTAAATTTTAAAATCCTTGATTTTTTTTTAATTATTAAGTATTTAACAAAAATAAAATTTACATTTTAAGTTATAAGGGCAAAAGAATGACAAAGTATAAACTTATGGAAAAGTCAAAAGCGCCGGGTTGAGCTGCTAAAACTGCTCCTGAGTTACTTGAGCAACTTTTGGCTAATCTTAGCCCAATCCCCGGCTCTTCAAAAAGGGTGATACACGGTTTTGAACATAATGAAGATGCGGTTATATTAAAACTTCCTCCTCAAGGAAGTGCCCTAGTGCAAACTATTGATATATTGACGCCTATCGGAAATTCACCGCGACTTTTTGGGCAAGTGGCTGCAGCAAATGCTTTATCAGATGTTTATGCAGTTGGGGGTGATGCATGGTCATGTATGAATGTGCTTTCATTTCCTTCGAAAGAAGTTGAACTTTCTGTTCTTAAAGAAATTTTAGAAGGCGGCATCGAAAAAATAATTGAAGCGGGTGCTGTTTTAGCCGGTGGGCATACTTTAGAAGAAGAAGAAATCAAATATGGTTTAAGTGTTACCGGCTATATTGACCCTAATAATATTGCTTCTAATGCAGGATTAAAAGAGGGCGATTGCCTTTTTCTTACTAAACCTCTTGGTATTGGTGTTTTGGCAACTGCTATAAAAGCAAATTGGTCTGATATTGAAAACACTTATACTGTTGATGATTTAGAAAACCTTCTTTATTCATGGGCAACAAGGCTTAATAAAGATGCCGGACAAGTTATACAAAGAATGAAACTAAAAGCTGCAACTGACATTACAGGGTTTGGACTTGGCGGACATGTGCTTGAAATGGCTAAAGCTTCAAAAGTTTGTGTAGAACTTGAAGTTGAAAAAATTCCTTTTATCGAACATGTGCTTTCTATAGCTGAATTTGGGCTTATTCCCGCAGGTACATACCATAACTTTAAGCACTGCCAATGCAAAACCCATAAGGCTATTATTGAAAATGATTTAAACGAACTTAAGTCTTTGCTTGTTTTTGATCCCCAAACTTCAGGTGGACTTCTTTTGGCTGTTCCACAAGAAAGAATTGATGAGGCAAAAGAAAATTTTCAT
>CAYJHJ010000056.1:0-13729 GCA_964370095.1 uncultured Desulfovibrionaceae bacterium
ATGTATGATTTTTTTCACATTTGCTTGGCAGGCTTTTTTGAAAACATCTTTCGTGAAATCAATGCTATTTGTAAGGTCAAAACCTTTTTGTGTGCGGGCAAAGGCTAAGTGCATAACAGTATTAATTTTTGAAAAATCAATACAATTTGCATAAAATTCTTCATTCGTAAAAACAGCTAAATTTTTTTGTGGAAATTCTTCTTTAAGTTTTTTTGCGTTTGAAGAAAGGGCAAAGATATTAATGTTTTTTTCTTTCAAGTCTTTTATAAGAAGACGTCCTATTGTGCCATTTGCACCTGTTATCAATAGATTATTTTCCATCTAATTTTCCGCCATGTTCTAAAATAAATTTTTGCATAAATCTTGGCTCTTCATCTAAATTATGAAAATTGCCAACTTCAAGAATATCGCCTTGATAAAAATAATGCTGTTCAGATTGATTATATGTATCTAGGAAATGAAATCCATAAAAATCAACTTTTTCAAGTGAAGAAAGGATAGTATAAAGATATACAATTAAATCACAACCTGTGGTTAATATATAGCTAAGCCCAAGTTCATTCCACGCATATTTTGCACTTTCTTTCCCAAATTTTTGGCATTTTCTGTCAGATACGGAATAGATATTTTCAAGCCCGCTGTCTTCCCTAAAATAAAAAGTATCAAAACGCCATAAGCTAAGCGTAAAGTCAACTTTTTCATAATCAGCAAATCCTAAATTAGAAGCTGTGTTTACCCAAACACTTGTTTTTGCACCATAATCTTCTTCATAGCCCTTTCTTGTGCCATTGCTAAAGCGTATAACTACATCATGGTTATCAATTTCTTTTCCTTTTTTTTTGCCAAGCTCATAAGGCCCATTGCCTACTACGGCTATAGATTTTCCTTTTACAAGATTTTCAAAGACTTGATTTTTTTCAGATTCAAGAATTTTTTGACAAACAAAGGCAGATTTTTCAATTTTTTCATTTGTTAAATTATGTGAGTGGAAATAATTTGCAACCAGTGGAAAATATTCAATATCCTTTAATTTATGGAAATAGGTATATCTTTTTGCAAGTGTGCTGACTTGCTTTGGGATATCATTTTCTATAAGAATGTGCATATACAAAAGCCAAAGCTTATTGTTTTCTGAAAGCCAGCAAAACTTTGAAGAGGCTAAGGCTTGTAAAGAAGCTAGCAATCTATCGCTTATGCCATTATATTTATAATCGGATAACAGCATTTCATAATTATTGTTACGTATTTTTGGCACAAGGTATTGAGCTGTTTTATCAAAAATTTCTTTTGGTAAAGATTCATTATTTTTTAAAATATTTTCTATTTCTATAAGTTTATTTTGCAAAGTCTTATTTTCATTTTCAAGCTTAAGGAGTTTTTCTTCAATTTCACTTGTTTGAAGTTTATTGTTTTTTGGCATAGGACTTTCTCTTTATAGTAAATTTAAAAATTAATATACATCACATCATCTTTAGCTTTGGAATAATTGGCAATATTACCAATGTCAAGCCAATAACCCCTGATGGGAAAGTGGCATACTTTTAGTTTTTCATCTATAAGCAATTCCATAAAATCAGTTGAATTATAGGGAGCATTTTTAGGAATTTTATTAATATATTCCTTTTTAATCAAATAGATGCCTGCATTTGAATAATAGGTATAGCTTGGTTTTTCTACAAGTGATTTAATCTGTTTTTCTTCTGTTTCCAAAACTCCGTAAGGTATATCAATCTTTACATTAAAAGTAGCTGTAAGCATAGCACTTTCTTGATCTTTATAATAGAGGTAAAAGTCTTCAAAATCAATATTTGTTAATATATCTGCATTCATTACAAGAATATTGTTGTTGCTAAACTTTTCAACTAAAGAAAGAGAGCCTATTGTTCCTAAAGGTTCACTTTCTTCAATAAAATGAAATTTGGCATTTGTTTTTTCATAATTAATTGTAATATAATTTATAATTTGTTCTTTCAGATAATTTACAGAAATATAGAAATTTTTCACGCCAAATTTAAGAAGGCGATCGATATTGTATGCAATAATCGGTTTTCCATTTAATTCTAGCATAGGTTTTGGGCAAGTGTTTGTGTATGGCTGCAAGCGTGTTCCTTTTCCACCTGCCATAATAACAACATCAAGTGGGAGTATTGCTTTTATTTCTGTTAAATCAATCAAGTCGATAATTTTTTTATCTGCATCAAGGTGAGGAATAAGTCTATAGTTGAGATTTTTTAATGTTTTTAATTTTACATAATCATTAACAGATTCAATATATTGAAAATTTTTATTCATTATATCCAGTATAGAAGAATCAATATCTATTCCTTTTACAAGAGCACGCCTTATATCGCCGTCAGTTATTGTTCCCAATACTATTTCATTTTCATCAATAACAAGTACAACAGGCACATCTTTATTGGTAAAGGTATTGAACCTTTCCATAGTTTCGCGGATAGTGCTGTTGGAGTATATTAGATTTGCAAAATGTTTGTTTTTCATATTATTTATGCTCTTATATAGTTTTCAGATTGGCAATTTTTTCATAAAAAGGCACAAGTTCAACTTGTTTTTTAAGTGTGCAAAAATCAGTAAAGTTTCCTTCCAGGAAGTTTTTTACTTGAAGATATAAACCCGGTTTGTATTCAGCATCAAGTTTATTATCGATATCTACTTTTGACAAAGCAACAGAGCCAAGTTCTTGAATGTGCAATTCTTCTAAAGGGCGAAAAATATATCGTCTTTTTCTTGTAAGAACTTCAACACTCCATCTGCCGGCACTTTGCCAATTTGCATGATAAGAAAAAGGAATGTTTGCTTTTGTTATTCCTGCACCAGTGAATGCGGAAGCTGAAGGGTGCCAAGCCATACTTCCGTAATGAAAGCAGGCAATTTCTTTTGGTTCACCGCCAAGAAAAAACGCCATGTCAATAACATGGCTTGAATTTGCAAGCAGCCAATTTTCAAAAACTTTTTTGGGTTTGTTTGACTTTTCTATAATATGCGACCATTCGGTAAATTCAAAAGTGAAAGATGTTGCACCGCCGTCTTCTGCAATCATTTTTTGGGCGGCAAGCACAGAAGAATAAAATCGTCTGTTATAACCCAGCAATATTTCAACATCTTTATTTTTTGCATAATCATATAAACCTTGAATTTCTTGAAAGTTTATGCCTGCAGGTTTTTCGCTAAGAATTTTTTTTACTCCTATGTCAACAAGTGTTTTAACTGTTTTATTCAAGTCTTCAACGCCAACGCTCACGATAGCAGCCTGTGCAAGAGATGGCTTTGTTGCCAAAAAAGCATCAAGCCCTCCTGTTATAACAGGAATATTTGTTGATTTTGTAAATTCCTGGGCTGAGTTTTCACCGCGCCCTATAACTGTTGTGTTAGCATTTAATGAATTGAGAACCTTTATATAATCTCTTGACATAGTGCCTGAACCTACAAGCCAAATATTCATATTTTTTCCTTTGTTATTTTTAGGTAATAGGGCATTCAAGGCTTGAAAATCCTTGCTCTTGCATATGCTTTATAAAAAATTCTAAAAGAGGTGTGTGTAAAGCACAAGACTCTTCAAATGTTGTCAATTCACATGTGCCTGTTTGCATAATTTCTTCAACAAAAAGATTTGTCAATTCACTTTGATAGGGTATATGCAAAGGTAACTCTTGTGCCTTCCATCGGTTTTCTTGTGTATAGAGAGTGCAAGTGCTGTTGTGTTCGCCTAAATATGCATGAGCTTGATTTCCCCAAATTTGAATAGTTAGAGGAGCTGTTGAGTTTTGTACGGAGCTAAGTGTAATAATCGAGCCTTTATCACCTTTTGCAAGCAATGAACCCGTGAGTTCTTTATATCCTTCACGCTTGCTTTCGTGTATGGTTTTGTCTAAAAAATTATTCAAATAGATAAAGTTTTTTTCTTTTGTAAAGTAAGAAACAAGGTCGATGAAATGTATGCTGTTGCAAGCAAGCCCCCAATCACCGCCCTGTGCAACAAAATTTAAACAAGTATCTTTTTCAAATATTTTTGCCATGTTTTTATATATTGGATACATGCGGCGTGGGCAATTCACCCATGCTTTTATAGCATGTTTTTCAAGAAGTTTTTGTATGCGTGAATAATCTTCTGAGAGAGTAAAAAGCACTTTTTCAAACAGAATATATTGTATTTTGCTTTTTTCTATTAATTCTTCAGTAACTTTTGCTCTTACACGTGAAGCAGTTGCAATGATAGCAAGATTATATGTTTTATTTTGTGGAATTTCCTGTAAAAATGTGGCATTTATTTTTGCATGCTCAACTTCTTCAAAGCGTTGTTTGCACACTTCTAAAGCTTGTGATGAAAGGTCTACAACATCAATATGCACAGAAGTTTGCAGCTTGCAAATAGCTTGTAAATGCCTGCTTCCTAGTTGGCCTGCTCCGATAAGAATAATTTGCATAGTTTTTCCTGATTAGATATTAAATTTTATGTTGTAGAAATTTTTCTTATAAAGTTCTTGCAAGTTTGTTTTCTTTAGAATATCAACAATTTCTTGAGCTGTATTATTCTTTTCGTAAGGATTTGTGATAAACTTTAGACTTTCACGTGAAGGCAATTCTTGCAAAGCCTTAGAAATTGCAGATTTTGTGGCATCACAATTTATAATTGATTTTGCTTGCAATCTGCCTTGTTGCCTATTACCTATATTGAGCGTGGGCACTTTAAAGCTGGGGGCTTCTAAAATTCCGCTTGATGAATTTCCTATAACTGCTCTGCAATATTTCATCATGCTCATATAAAGTAATGCCCCAAGGCTATCGACTGCTTTGATTTTATGCGGATATTTTTCAATATATTTATCAAGAATATTGTTTAATTCACTTGAACCTGTATCAGCGTTTGCTCTTGTAAATAATGTAACATATTTATCTTGCTCAATAAGTGCGTCTAATAAAGCAAGAAATTGCTTGCTTTGCGATTGCTTTTCCATAGTTACGGGATGAAAAGTTGCAAGCAAAGTATTGCTGCATTGTATGGCTAAATCTTTATTGATTTCCTCTTCGCGAAGAAATGTCATAGTTTTTATGTTTGATAAACTTAATGAACCTACATTGAAAACAGTATCAGGCTGTTCACCTAATTGTATAACTCTTTTTCTATATTCCTCACAAGAAGTAAAGTGAAGGTTGCTCATTTTTGTGAGGGAATGCCTAAATATATCATCAAATGCACCATAGGTTATATCACCGCCTGAAATATGAGCAATAGGGATATTTAAAACAACACACGCACTTGCTATTGCAAAAATTTCATATCGATCCCCTAAAAGCACAACTAAATCAGGTTCAAGCTTTTGCAAAGCTTCGCCTACTTTTGAAGTTGCATTTGCCATAGTTTTGAGAATGCCTTGAGCAGAATCATTTTCAATAATTTCTACAAGAATATCGGGGATAATTCCATCTTTTTCTATTTCAGTGATTGTGTATCCGTAATTTTTATCAAGGTGAGTGCCTGTAACAAGCACTTGAGTTATAATGCTTTCTTCTTTTTCTAAAAGAAAAATAAGTTGCTTGAGATAGCTATATTCAGCTCGTGTAGCTGTAATTAGACAAATTTTTCTTTTATCCATCAATAGCCTCATCTTCTTTGTAGTTTTTTGTTGCAATTTTACCTATCACTTGCTCCCAAAGCATTGGGCTTATGCCTGTTGCAGGGCGTTTTGTTGTTATGTTTTCTTCTGTAAAGATTTCGCCTTTATATATATTGCAACTTGCCACTATTGATTTTCTTGCAATTTCAATATTTTTAATCTCACTCTTGCTTGCTTTCTTTTCATAAGAACCAAAAGCTTTTTCAATATTTCTTATTGCATGCACCATTTCTTTTAGTTCATACGGCTCTAAACTTGCTTTATGATCAGGCCCTTGCATGGTAGTGTCTAAGGTGAAGTGTTTTTCAATGATTGTTGCACCCATGGCAACTGCGGCAATAGAAACTTCAATGCCTTTTGTGTGGTCAGAATAGCCAACAGGCAGATTAAAAGCTTCACGCATGGTTTGCATGGCATTTAGGTTTACATCTTCAAAAGGGCAAGGATATTCTGTTGTGCAGTGTAATAATTCAACATCGCAGTCTTTTAAAATTTCAAGAGCCGCCTTAATTTCCTTTAGGTTTGACATCCCTGTTGAAAGAATAACTTTCTTTTTATAGGAATTTATTTTGCGAAGATAGGGCAGATTTGTAATTTCGCCTGAGGGAATTTTAAAAATTTCCATTCCTAAATTATAAAGAAAATCACAGCTTTCCAAATCGAAGGGAGTGGAAAGGAAAAGAATATTTTTTTCTTGGCAATAATTTTTTAATTCTTTGAAATCATTAAAGGTTAAAGCCAATTTATCTATCATACTAAGCTGATTTTCAACAGTATCTGTTGTTTGTTTTTGATATTCAGCTTTTTGTGCATGTTTACTGACAAGTTTTTCAGGAATAAATGTTTGAAATTTCACGCAATCACAGCCAGCTTCAACAGCTTTGTCAATAAGCTTTTTTGCTAATTTCAAAGAGCCGTTATGGTTGACCCCGGCTTCTGCTATAATAAAAACTTTTTCCATGTTTTACTCTTTTATTATTTGCCCTGCTTTTATAAAGCTGTTTGCATTTATTTGAACACCCTGTGTAATTATTGTGTTTGCACCTATAAAAGAATTTTCTTTCACACACACTTCTCCTGCCAAAACTGCACTTATTGAAATATGGCAATTGTTTTCTATAGTGCAATCGTGTTCGATAAGCGCTTTTGTGTTTATAATACAATTAGTTCCAATGGATGCTCCTGCATTAACAAAGGCATGTGCCATAACTATTGTGCCCTCGCCAAGAGTGGCATGTTTTGAAACATAGGCAAGGGGTGAAATTATTGTTGCAAGCTTGACATTGTGTTCTTTGAGTAATTGAAAGAGCTTTATTCTGTGCTTTGCTGTGTGAATTTGCCCAAGTGTGATTAAAAAACTATGCGTGGATAAGTATTTTTTTATATCGTTATCAGTTCCGATGATTGGATAGCCAAGAAGAGCTTCCCCAACTTTTTCTGAAAGATCAAGTAAGCCTGAAATCTTGTATTTGCCTTCATTTTCAATGACTTCAATGCAGCTTTTTGAATGACCGCCTGCACCTATAAGGATTAAGTCTTTCATTATAAAATTTCCTTAATTGTTTCAACTATCCTTGTTATATCTTCTTCTTTCAAATTACTACTGCAAGGAATATTTACTATTTTTTCATAAAATTCAAAGGCTTTTTCAATTTTATAAGCCTGGCAAAATTCATATGGCTTAAGTGTGTGTATTAATTTCCAAAGAGGGCGAGCTTGAATATTGTTTTTTGAAAGATGTTTGATAAGCTCATCTCTTTTTTCTGTAAGAAAAGAATAAAACCAATAGTTTGGGCGAGTGTTAGAATCAAAGGGAAGAAGATTTAAACCATTTTGCACATAAAAATTAAAATTTTCTTTTTTTATTTCAATAAAATTTTCTAATTGCTCTAATTGCGCTACACCAAGGGCTGCTTGCAGATTTGTCATTCTATAATTATAGCCGATTTCATTGTGGATAAAATATATATCATCGTCTTTTGCTTGAGTTGATAGATAACGAGCTTTTTGAACATCTTCTTTTTTTTGGGCTGTAAGTGCGCCGCCTCCGCCTGTAGTGATAATTTTATTGCCATTGAAAGAATAAACCCCAAAATCTCCAAAAGTTCCGGCATATTTGCTGCTTTCAAGTTCATAAGTGCCAAGTGCTTCAGTTGCATCTTCTATAACTTTGAGATTATATTTAAGTGCTAAAGGCATAAGCTTTTTCATATCAACCATATTGCCGAAAATATGCGTTGCAATAATTGCTTTTATTTTTGCCTTTGTTTTTTTATTAAAAAGAATTTGCCCGTCAAAATCACATTCATTTTCAAGAAATTCTTGAACTTTATCAACATCAAGGCAAAGATTATGTGTGCAATCCATAAAAACTGGTTCAGCCCCAAGGTATTTTATAGGGTTTACGCCTGCAATAAAAGTTAGTGCAGGGCTGAGAACTTCATCGCCTTCTTTCACATCACTAAGCCGTAAAGCCAAGTGAAGAGCGGCAGTTCCGCTTTGTAAGGCACAAACTTCTTCTGCATGGATATAGGAAGCAAGGTCTTCTTCTAGTTTTTTTATAAAAGCACCACCTGTTGAAACCCATTCTGTTTTAATGGCTTCACTCACATATTCAAGTTCATTGCCTTGAAAATTAGGAACGGATAAGGGAATAAAATCAGACATTATAAATATCAGCCTTATATTTTTTCAAGTTTTCAGGATTTACAAACCAATCAATAGTTTCTTTAAGCCCTTTTTCAAGGCTGTATTCAGGTTCAAAGCCTACAAGTTCTACTATTTTTGTATTATCGCACCAAAGTCTGTTCACTTCTGATTTTTCTGGGCGAAGGCGTTGTTTATCCACCACAAATTCAACATCGCTTTGCATTATTTTTTTAATGAGATTGAGCGTTTCACCAATACTTATTTCATAATTTGAACCGATATTGATGATTTTGCCATTTGTTTTTTCACTTTCCGCAAGCATGGTAAAGCCGCGGCAAGTGTCTAAAACATAATTGAAATCACGCGTAGGGCTAACATCGCCTAATTGTATTTCTTTTTTTCCATTTGCGATTTGTGTGATTATTGTAGGAATAACCGCTCTTGCTGATTGCCTTGGCCCATAGGTGTTGAAAGGCCTTACAATAGTCAATGGCAAATCAAAAGTGCGATAAAAGCTTTCAGCAAGGGCATCTGCTGAGATTTTTGTTGCGCTGTACGGTGATTGTGGCTGCAAGGGGTGCTTTTCATCAATAGGAACATATTGTGCTGTTCCATAGACTTCACTTGTGGAAGTGATAAGCACTTTTTCAACATTATTATCTAAAGCGGCTTGGCAAACATTCAGTGTGCCTTTTATATTTGTGTCTATATAGCTGTCTGGGGCAACATATGAATAAGGAATAGCAATTAAAGCAGCAAGATGAAAAACAATATCAATATTTTTTGTGATATGCTTCATGTAGTGAGGATCCCTAATATCGCCACAAAAGACTTCTATATCGTTTTTGCTGTCTACATCCTCAAGCCATCCCCAGTTGTTGAAGGAATTATATAAAGAAAGGGCTTTAACATTTGCATTTTTTTTTACAAGCATTTCAGTGAGATGAGAGCCAATAAAACCATCAGCCCCTGTGATAAGTATGTTTTTGCCTTCTATATTCATAGATATTCCTTTATTTTCAAGCTTGAAGCCTTTTTATCATATTATGAAGATTATTTATTTCTGTAAAGTCATTTATATCAAAAAGATGTTTAATATCATCAAATTTTGTAGAAGAATAGAAATTTGCTGTGAGCAAAACCTGAAAAGCATCGGATATTTCTTCATTACTTGTATTGGGAGAAGAGTTAAGTAATGAATAAAGGTGTTCAAGATAGGCAGAGTTTCTTAACTTGGAAGCTTCACTTTTTTTTGCATAACCTCTTAGAGTATAACGCTTTATTAAGGTGTCATGGTATTTTTCAAAAGCAGAGTCAATATCTTTATAAACAAAATCATATTGAGAGAGAATTTTTTTAATTGTATCTAAAATAAATTCAGCCTCTTTTTTGTCTTTCATAATATCAATTACTTCGTATACTTGATTTGAGTGTTGTGCTGGTTTTTGCTTTGGTTGAATAATACCTGCCAAACAGTCAAGCTGTTTTGTTTTTCCTAAAAAGAAAGTTAAAAAAGCATGGATACATTCATGATAGTAAAGATTGTTGTTTTTTTCTTCAATTGCTGAAACTATATCAAAATATGCTCTAAGAAGCCTTGTTTTTTGAATATTATAGTAGGTGGGTTGGTATGAGAGGCTTTGCTTTTTTAGTCTTTCATTTGTGTTTTCTGCTTCGCCTGCTTTGCTTATAAGTTCAACACCATAAGCGATAGATAGATTTTGGTATAGCCAAATGCCGGAAGCTGAAGTGTATTCAGAATTATTTTTTATAAAATCTAAACATTGAGCCAAAGCTGTATTTGATTGATGCCTTCTATCGCCTCTTATTACGCAATATTCAGTAGAAATTTTTGAAAATGCTGCAATTGTTCTTTCGTATATTGAAGTAGAAGGCATGTGAAAGTAGTGTATATTGGCATTTTTATATTGCTCAGGCAGTATAAAGGGTATTATTGCATCGTGCATAATATACATATTTATGTTTGTAGGCGTGTGATATTGTATAATTTCTTCAAGAAAGTGCGAATTTTCCTTGATGGGAATAATCATTGAGAGCTCACGAAGCATAAACACTTCCTCCATGTTTATTTTACAAACATTAACACATACTTATTTTTATTAATAATTAGTAGGAATGTCAACAAAAAAATAGAATTTAACTATAAAAAACTTGCAAGAGTCAGTGGCGTATGTTAATATTTAATCAATGTTGGAGCTAAAATGTTATCAAAAATATATTATACAAAACCCTCAATAACTGAACTTGAACACAGTTATGTTAATGACGCAATCGTTAATGGCTGGGGCACACATTGCTATGATTATGTTCACACTTTTGAAGAAAAATTTAAAAAGTATTTAGGTGTGAAGTATGCAATAGCTACATCAAGTGCAACAGGTGCTTTGCACATGGGATTAGCTGCACTTGGCGTGGGTGAAGGCGATGAAGTTATTTTGGCAGATACAAATTGGATTGCAAGCCTTGCACCTATTACCTATCTTAATGCGACTCCTGTTCTTGTTGATGTGGACGAAAGCACCTGGTGCATTGACCCAAAAAAAGTTGAAGAAGCAATTACGCCTAAAACAAAAGCAATCCTTGCAGTTCATCTTTACGGCAATCTTTGTGATATGGACGCCCTGTTGGCTATTGGGGAAAAATATAATATTCCTGTTATTGAAGATGCGGCAGAAGCAATTGGCAGTATATACCACGGTAAAAGAGCAGCTTCAATAGGAGTTTTTGGGGCCTTTTCTTTTCATGGCACAAAAACAATTACTACCGGTGAGGGTGGTATGTTTGTGACAAATAATGAAGATTTGTATAATAAGGTTCTTACTCTTTCAAATCATGGTCGAAGCAGTATGCAGGCAAAACAATTTTGGCCTGATATGATTGGCTATAAATATAAAATGTCAAATGTGCAGGCGGCTATTGGCTGTGCACAAGTCGAAAGGGTGGATGAGCTGGTTGATAAAAAACGCCTTATTTTAGAATGGTACAAAGAGGCATTTGCAGGCCTGCCTCTTTCTATGAACCAAGAATCGAAAGGCTGCCAAATAGGTGCTTGGATGCCAACAATTGTAGTTGATCAAAATATATCTTTTAATCGTGATAAACTTCTTCAAGATTTTGCCGATAATAATATAGATGGAAGAGTCTTCTTTTGGCCTCTTTCATTGATTATAAAAGACTTTGAAAATGATTACAATATTATAGTAAAAGAAACACCTATTGCCTATTCTTTGTATAATAGAGCTATAAACCTTCCTAGCTATCATGATTTATCCAAAGAAGAGGTTGAAAGGGTAGCTGATTGTGTAAAAAAGCAATTGTCGAAGATATAACTTTTTTGAAATTTGAGGTGTAGTTTGAATTTTATTTTATGGGGAGCAACAGGACAAGGGAAAGTTTTGCATGATATTATTCTTTCCAATAAGGGCAAAATTGTCCTTTTTGTAGATAATAACAGAGAAATTGAATCTCCTATTCATTCTATTCCAATTGTGCATGGGGAAGAAGAGTTCTCAAATTGGCTTGAGCATAAAAAAGATACTTTTTATGGGGCTGCCGCAATAGGCGGAAACTTAGGCAGTGCACGCTTAGAAATAATGAATATTTTTCATAAATATGAAGTTGCAACTCCTTCAATAATTGATTCAACAGCTTTTATTGCACCCAGTGCACAAATTTCTCAAGGTGTTCAAGTTTTGCCCAAAGCTTGTGTTTGTGCTCATGCACAAATAGGCAAAGGTACAATTATAAACACCTCGTCTATTGTTGAACATGATTGTGTGCTGGATGAGGGTGTTCATATTGCCCCGGGTTGCACTCTTTGCGGGTGTGTCAATATTGGCAAAAATTCTTTTATCGGAGCAGGAACAATTATTTTGCCAAGAATTAATATTGGAGAAAATGTTGTAATCGGAGCTGGGGCACTTGTAACTAAGGATATTCCTTCAAATATGACGGCTTTTGGCTCACCTATATGTAAAATCTATCCTCATTCATAAAAGTTAATAAAAAGTTAATCGAGGCAAATATGGACGACAGAAAAGAGTTTGAGAAAAAAATTGAGAAAGAAATTATTGAAATGTCTCAAAACAATACATTAAAAAAAATTAGCAAAGATTGGTTTGATGCAAGTATAGATGTAAATTATTCCTACCACTTTTCATGGATGGGCTTGCCCATTATCCAATATCCGCAAGATATGGTTGCCATGCAAGAACTTATTTGGGCAATCAAGCCTGATTGCATTATAGAAACAGGTGTTGCTCGTGGAGGTTCGCTTATTTTTTATGCAGGCATGATGAAAATGATGGATATTGAGGGCAGGGTAATCGGTGTGGATATTGATATTCGCGCTCATAATCGTGAAAGCATTGAAAGTCATCCTCTTTCAAAATATATTGATTTGGTGCAAGGTTCATCAATAGATGAAAAGACAGTTGCACAAGTCAAAGAACTTTCAAAAAATGCAAAGAAAATTCTTGTTGTGCTTGATTCCATGCACACGCATGAGCATGTTCTAAAAGAATTGGATCTTTATACGCCCTTCGTAAAAAAAGGTTCTTATTGCATTGTTTTTGATACCGTTATTGAAAATATGCAAGAAAATTCTTATTCAAACAGGCCTTGGAGTGTTGGCAACAATCCAAAAACTGCAGTATGGGAATTTTTGAAAAATAATGATAGATTTGAAATAAATGCTTCAATCCACGATAAATTACAAATTACCGTTGCACCTGACGGCTATCTTAAATGTGTTAAGGATTAGTTATGCAAACAGTTATTTTATGTGGCGGGCTTGGCACAAGGCTTCGCGAAGAAACAGAATTTCGTCCAAAACCTATGGTGCCAATAGGTAAATATCCTATACTTTGGCATATTATGAAAATTTATGCTCACTATGGGCACAAAGATTTTATTCTTGCTCTTGGCTATAAGGGCGAAATGATTAAAGATTATTTTGTCAATTATGAGTGGGTGAATAATGATGTAACCCTTGAACTTGGCAAACCTGAAAATATGAAAATCCACCACAATCATGATGAAGCAGGCTGGAAAATCACTTTAGCCGACACAGGTGCGGATAACCTGAAAGGAAGCCGTTTAAAGCAAGTGGAAAAATATATTTCCGGCGATACTTTTATGATGACTTATGGTGATGGAGTGGCTGATATTGATATCAATCAACTGATTGATTTTCATCATTCGCATGGGAAAATGGTAACCCTCACTGGCATAAACCCTGCCTCTCAATTTGGTGAGCTCAAACTTGAGGGCGATAAAATTACTTCTTTTCAAGAAAAACCAAAAACAAGCGAAAGCAAGGGTTTTGTAAGCGGTGGTTTTTTTGTGTGCAATCGTAAACTAATAGATTATTTAACTACAGACGAATTGTGCGACTTGGAATTTGGGGCTATAGAACAAATTGCCAA
>CAYJHJ010000057.1:0-13587 GCA_964370095.1 uncultured Desulfovibrionaceae bacterium
CTCGGGTATGAACCGAGTGCTCTAACCAACTGAGCTACCTTGCCACAAGTGCCTTTGAGCACCGAAGAACTTTGTATAATAACTATATATAATTTGCAAGCTTTTTTTTTAGTTTTTTTTAATTTTTTTTATAGTCTAAATTATCAGATTTATAAATTATAAAATTATAATAAAATCAATATATTACAACACCAACTAAGTCAAGGAAATTTCTTTTGCTTCACTCCAGAGTGATTCTAGGTCATACAAACCTCTGCTCTCTTCTTGAAAAATATGAACAACAACATCATTCATATCAACCAAAATCCATTGTGCACTTTCATAACCTTCAGTGTGTAAGAATTCTAAATTCTCTTTTTTAGCTGTTTCCGCAAGTTTGTCAGCTAAAGCTTTTGCATGCCTAAGGCTTGAAGCCGTTACAATAAGCACCATATCAGTCATTTGTGAAAGTGCTTGAATATCAAGAGCTTTAATATCTAAAGCTTTTTGATCTGATAAAAGAGTTTTAAGAAGTTGAATTTTATCAGGAGTTGAAATAGTTGAAAAAGAAGGTTTTTTTGTTTTCATTCTTTATTCCTTATAAAGATTTCAAAGTATAAATTTTGCTCTTTGAAATATCTCTTATTGATTATATGTATTTTCTGGTGCGGTCAAGAAATAAAATTTGTTAAATTATAATTTGGCGCAATCAGCGGTAGAACCTTTTAATTTGTCTAAGGCATGCGGAAGCGCCGGCAAAATGGTTTCAAGATTTTCACGAACTGCTTTTGGGCTTCCTTGTAAGGCCACAACAAAACATTCATCAATAGTTCCCACAAAAGCCCTTGAAATGAGTGCATTAGAGGTTTTTTGAAAGCTCACTGCCATCATTGCTTGCTCAAAACCATGAAAACGCCTTGTTAAAAGAGGTAGTATTGCTTCAGGAGTTAAATCAGTTGGAGCTATGCCTGTTCCGCCTGTGGTTATAATTATATCATATTGATTTTCATAGGCTAAACGAGCAATCATTGCTTTCAATCTTTTTGGATCATCAGGTAAAATATATTTTTTGATAAATGCCAAAGGTAAGGCTTGCTGCATTATAGAATGAATAAGTTCACCGGAAACATCTTCCCTTTGCCCTTGATAGCCTTTATCAGAAAGTGTTACGATAGCTAAAGAATATCCTTCTTTTTTTACTTCAAATTCAAGTAGTTCGTCATTTTCAATTTCTTTAAGCGCCTTTAGATAAGGCAAAGAAAAAGTGTGTTGATTTGAAGTAAAAAGGTTATAGCCTGCAACTTCAAAAAATTTTTCATTGTTATGGTATAAAATAGAACCCATTGGAATTTGCATGTTTTTTTCAGAAACATGTGCATCTATATCTAATTTAGACAAAGCTAAAGGCATAGTTGAGCTTCTTTTACATTTTTTAACATGAATTTTTAACATAACTACCTACTTTATATTTTTTTTGAATATTTGCTTGAAACAACAGCAAAAGCGTTGTGCGGATGAATTGATTCAAAACTTTCTGCTTCTATTGTGTAAAAAATAATATCAGGAAGTTTATCAAGTTTTTGTGCTAATGAGCGAACAACATCTTCAACGAAATGTGGGTTTTCATAAGCTGTTTCAGTCAAAAACTTTTCATCTTTTCTTTTTACAAGGGTATAAATGGGGGCTGAACCACTTTGATTTGCTAAATCAATAAAATCTTCAATCCAGTTAAATTTTTTCATTTCAACTTTAAGGTCAATCACAGTTCTTTGTCCGTGAGCTCCACCCTTACTAATGGCTTTTGAACAAGGGCAAACAGTGGTAACAGGAACTTTTATTTCAAGCAAAAATTGCATTTCATTTTTTTCATTTTGTATGCCGATAAAAGCACATTCATAAGAAACAGGTGCATACGCTTCTGAAACAGGTGCTTTCGTCATGCAAAAATAAGGAAATGAAAATTTTATATATGATGAAAATGCTTGAAGTTTAACTCTAACTTCCTCAAGTAAGACTTTAAGGCTAGCATAATCTAAACCTTCAGGATTTTTTTCACGCCATGCTTCAAGAGATTCAATAAAGCGGCTCATGTGAGTGCCTTTAAACTCAGCAGGCAAATCAACAGCCATATCAACTTCTGCTATAGTGTGCTGTTTGCCTTGAACTTTATCACGCACAACTAAAGGTATTTTAACTTTTTTAACGCCTACCCTTTCAATGGGAATAGCAATATCTGCTTTATTGCTCTGAATATCTAAAAGCTCGATTTTATTTTCCATTCTAAGAAATTTCACTTATGCTAAATTATTATTTTGCAACAATTACTTTTGCAGATCTTAATAATCTGCCTTTCAGCAGATAGCCTTTTTGAAGAAGTTTAAGCACATGATTAGGTGCAATTTCATCGCTTTCTTCTTGCCCTACAGCTTCATGAATTTCAGGATCAAAAGGAACACCTTCTTGCATAATAGCTTCTAAACCATGATTTTTCAAACTATCTAAAAGAAGTTTTCTTGTCATTTGAATACCAAGCAAGATGTCTTTACAAGCTTCATTGTTAGCATATTGCAAAGCTAAGTCAAGATTGTCAAGAGCTGGAATGATATCTTGTAAAACATTTTCAGCGGCATACTTTGATTGCTCTTCTTTTTCACGTAATAAACGTTTTTTGAAATTATCCATTTCAGCAATAGTGCGAAGCTTCATGTCATCAATATCTTTTTCCATTGCAGCGCAATTTGGGCAAGCATAATGGCTTTGACTTTCATCAAAAGCTTCATTGCCTACTTTTGTGTATTCATCATCTTCATTTTCAGTTGAATTTTCAAAAAGCTCTTGAGCTTCTTGTGAAATATCAATATCATCTTCCGGATTCATGGTATTATCAAAAAAGTTTTTGTCTTTATTCATCATTGCTTTAAGACCTCATTATATTAATTTATCTCAAATTATTTAATCATATATATTAGAATGTCAAGAATTTTAAGGGGGAAAACTTACTTTCAAAAGTATGTTTTCCCCCTTAAATATATTTTATAAATTAATATTATAATTCATTCGGCATTGTGTTTAATTCAGCCTGTGAAAATACAGGGCCGTCAACACAAACATATTTATCGCCAACATTACAACGCCCACAAATACCAATTCCGCATTTCATACGACGTTCTAGTGTTGTGATAATATTTTCATCTTTGAAGCCCATTTCTTGAAGGGCTTGAAGAGTGAATTTAATCATAATAGGAGGTCCACACAAAACAGCAACGCAATTATCAGGACTAGGAGCAAGCTCACGCAAGATATTTGGAATAAGCCCAACTTTATGCGGCCAGCCATCTGATGGGTTATCAATAGTAAGTGTAGTATTGAGTTTTGGATGATTAAGCCATGATTCAAGCTCATAAGAATAGGCTAAATCTTGGGGTGAGCGCCCACCGTATAGAAGTGAAATTTGCCCATAATCATCAGCACGTTCCAAAACATGAAGCATAACAGTTCTGATAGGCGCCATACCAATACCGCCACCAATAAAGAAAATGCTTTTCCCCTTCCAATCTTCAAAAGGAAATGGCTTGCCTAAAGGAGCACGCACACCAACTTTATCACCGGGTGAAAGCTTATGCAAAGCTTCTGTAACTTCACCTGTTCTCATTACTGAAAACTGTAAATAATCTTTACATGAAGGTGGGCTATTGATAACAAAGGTGGATTCACCCACACCAAAAATTGAAAGCTGCCCTACTTGACCAGGACCATATTCAAATGCTTTCATTTTTTCTTCATCATCAAAACGGACACGGAATGTCATAATATTACCTGTTTCTCTGATGACTTCAAGCACAGTAGAAACATTAGGTAAGTATGGATTATTATTGCAAGAACAAGAATGACTCATGTATTATCCCTCATTTTCCGTTTTTTTAGTTGTTTTTTTTGCAGCAGGTTTTTTTGCTGTGGCAGTAGCTTTTACAGTTGTTTTTTCTTCTATTGGTGCACTTGCTTCAGCTTGTTGAAAATATTCACGTTTTGCAGGCAAATCAGCATCATTTGGAGTTGAATTGATTATAGAAGTAATCATTCCATTAATACTGATCGAAGCAGGACAAGAACCAAGGCAACGCCCGCAACCTGTGCAAGAATATAAATCTTTATGCCATGAAAGCATATAGTTAAACTTGTGTCCAAGGCGGTTTCTCCAACGCATGAAGCCAACACCGCGTGGGTTATGCCCACTTGCTTCTCTTGTGAATTCATCAGACATACAAGAAGCCCATGATCTCATTCTTTTGCCTTGAAGAGGATTGCCTTCATCGGTGATAGTGAAGCATTGGCAAGTTGGGCACACAAATGTGCAGGAAGAACAGCCAATACAGCCTGCTGAAACCTTTGCCCAGAAATCAGAATTTTCAAAATTATATGCAATAATTTGAGTGATTTGACTCATATCAGGTTTTTTTGGCAAACTTTCATGTGCTTTTTGATGTTTTGCTTCAACAATTTTATTGTCTTCATCAGTGGCTTCGCTAAAAGCACCTAAAGCTAATAATTCTTTACCTTTTTCAGTTATTGCTTCAAAAACATATCCTTTATCAGTAGTGGTGAAAAGAATATCTGAGGCATAAGCAGAAGTTAGGTCAGTATCAGTCCAGTTGCAGAAACATGAAGGAAGTGTTTCATCACAAGTTTGTGTAATCATGAAAGTATTTTCACGATGAGCTGCATAGTAAGGATCACGATATTTACCGCCCATATATTGAGCATCTTGCACCAAAACAGCTTTTGCATCACAAGGGCGTGTGCCAAAAACAATTTTTTGTGTGCTGTTTAATTCGCAATTCACACTAATATCTTTTTTAGAAAGATCTTCTTCTTGTTTTTTTGCTGTATATTCCAAAAGCACTTCTGTTTCAGGAAGATAGACTTTTTTTGCTGAAACAGTGGTATAGTCAAGAAGCTCTGTCAAATGAGCGCTTGCAAGTTCATCTTTAGTATATGTTTGAAAAGTAATGCTTTTTGCTATAGCTTTAGGAGCAAATACACTGTATTGTTCGGCAAGTTTTGAAAGCCAAGCATTTACTTGTTCTTTTTGAGCTGTATATTTCATATTAGAAATGCTCCTTTATATTTTCTTCTTCAACTTGATAGCCTAAAAGAGGCGGAGTTGCATTTAAATCAAGTCCAGCAGTGTAACCAAATACACGCTTCATAATTCCGCCAAATTGTTGCTTGAGCCAGAAAACAGGAATTCCCATGGGGCAAGCTCTGCTACATTCAGCACAACCGGTGCATCTTCCTGCTAAGTGCTGTGCATGAATGAGTTGGAAGAACATCTTACTTGCAGCTGAATTATCATCTGCCACCCAGTGAGGATTACGGCTATCACCTGCACAATGATCCTTACATACGCACATAGGACATGAGTTACGGCAGGCATAACAATGCATACATCTGTCAATATGCCCTCTCCAGAAGCTCATTCTATCATCAAGTGAAAGTGAATTGAGATATGCTAAACCAAGAGGCGGACGTGTGTCTGCTTCAATTGGATCGCCTTCTTTACCTATAAATATATCATAGAATTTTGCAGCAGGCATAGCACATTGACGGCATTTATCTTGAGCAATGTCATTCATTTCAAGAGTAAAGTCTTTTTCGCCATCCAAAGTTCTTACTTTTACATCAAGTTTTGAACCATGGCCTTTAGCAGAAAGCACAACAGGTTTTTGAATTCCTGAAAGCTCTTTAACTTTTGCTAAAGCTCTATCTTTGCTGATTGTGCCATTACATTGCATGCCTATAATAGTAATATCATCTTTATTCAAGAGTTTTTCTTGAAGCAAAGCAACAATAGTTCTGCTTTCACAACCTTTTACAATGATACCGATTTTTTTACCTGTGTGTTTGCGTAATAAGCCAACCAAACTTGAAACATTTGTAGGGCCCCAAACAAATTGGTCAATATCTTCATCAGTTTTAGCAAAGAAAGGTTTTGCAAATAAGGCTTCAGAGCCTTGTTTCCAGCCTAAAATTCCTTCTAAGCCATTTGCCAAAGCTTCTTTAGCTTTATCTTTAAGTTCACTCAAGCTAGGGTTTTCACCGCAACCTAATGGACGAAGAGGTTCGTATAATTCTTTTGGCATATCAAACATAGGAGTTGCATCTTGGAATTTTTTTGCAGGCCCAAGTTCATGGATTTGGTTGGTAAAAGTTGTTACAACCTCTTTCCATTTTGGCCCTTCAGATGCTGAAACCCATGAATAAGAAAACCTTCTTGAGTCTATTCCAAGGATTGAGATAAATTCTTTCAAAGATTCTAATCGACGACGAGCATAAAAGTTGCCGCTGGTATAGTGGCAATCTTTTGGGTGGCAACCTGAAACAAGCACGCCGTCAGCCCCGTCTAATAAAGCCTTTAAAACAAACAATGGGTTAACACGGCCTGAACAAGGAACACGTATAATACGCATATCTGTTGGTTGTGAAAAACGCCCGACACCGGCAGAATCCGCTCCGCCGTAGGAACACCAGTTACATAAAAAAGCAACTATTCTTAATTCTTTATCTACTGACATAGAGCTACTACCTCTGCAAGAATTTGGTTATCTGTAAAGTGAGATAATTGAATGGCACCGTGTGGGCAAGTTGCATTGCAAAGCCCGCAACCTTGGCAGATAGTTTCAATAACTTCTGCTTTTTTGCTTCCACGGAAATCAATTTCTTTAATGGCTTGGTAAGGGCAAACATCAATACATTTACCGCATCCGACACAACGTTTAATATTCACACCGGCAACTTGTGGATCACCTGTGAGTTTTGGCTTAGAAAGTAAACCAATTGCTTTTGCGGCAGCACCTGAGGCTTGTGCAACAGAAGCAGGAATATCTTTTGGCCCTTGGCAAACACCGGCTAGGAATACACCTGCAGTATTTGTTTCAACAGGCTTCAATTTCACGTGCCCTTCAAGATAGAAATTATCGGCATCGTAAGATATTCTAAGTTTTTCGGCTAAGCCTTCTGAATTTTCAGAACCTTGCACACCAACTGCCAATACAATCAAATCTGCCACAACTTCAACTTGTTCACCAAGTAAAGTATCGGCACCGCGAACAATATAACGCATAACGCCATTTTCATCTATGGTTGGTTGAACAGCTGAAACTCTTCCTCGAACATATTGCACATCATATTCTTCAATGGCACGACGAGTAAATTCATCATAAGCCTTTCCGCCTGCACGAATATCCATATAGAAAACATAGGAATTTGAATCAGGCATATGATCTTTTGTCAAAATTGCTTGCTTTGCTGTATACATACAACAAAATGATGAACAAAGTGGGCGATTTATCGCTCTATCTCTTGACCCAACGCATTTTACGAATACAACATTCTTAGGTTCCATGCCATCTGATGGGCGTGTAATATGCCCGCTTGTTGGACCTGAAGCAGAAAGAAGTCTTTCATATTGCAAGGAAGTAATAACATCCGGAATTTGACCATAACCATATTCAGGAAGTTGTGTATAATCATATAGATCAAAGCCTGTTGCTGTTATAATAGCACCAACTTTAACTTGGATTAATTCATCTTCCATATCGTATTTGATAGAATTTGATTTACAAACTTTTGCACAAACACCGCATTTGCCGTCTTTTAACATTTTGCAAGCAGCTGCATTAATTGTTGCACGTTGTGGAATAGCTTGTGGAAAAGCAATGGAAATAGCTTTTCTTTTTCCAAGGCCTTCATTAAAAGCATCAAAATCTTTTGATGGGCATTTTGCTATACATTCACCACAGCCTGTGCAAGAAGTCCAGTCAACATAAGTTGTTTTTTTTCTGATGGTTACAGTATAGTTACCTACATAACCTTCAATTTTTTCAATTTCAGAAAAAGCATGAAGATCAATATTTTCATTTTGTAAAACATCAACCATTTTTGGTGAAAGAACACAAGAAGAACAGTCAATGGTTGGAAATGTTTTGTCAAGGCGAGCCATCTTGCCGCCAATAGTAACATCTTTTTCAACCAAAACCACAGGCACATCTGCTTCAGCACAGTCAAGAGCCGCTTGAATACCTGCAATACCTGCACCAATAACTAAAACTTTTTTGGTTACATCAAATTGTTTTGAATATAATGGTGAATTGTTACGAACTTTTTCAGAAGCTATCATAACCAAGTCAATAGCTTTGTTTGTGTTTGCGTCCATGTCTTTACCGATCCATGAAACATGCTCACGAATATTTGCCATTTCAAACATATATTTGTTAAGCCCTGCTTTTTCAACTGTACGACGAAAAGTGTTTTCGTGCATACGTGGTGAGCATGAAGCAACAACAACAGCATCAAGCTTATGTGTGTGAATGGCATCTATAATTGATTGTTGGCCTGGTTCAGAACAAGTATACATGTTTACAGATGAATAAACAACATCAGGAAAAGCTAAAGCTGCTTCTGCAACTTTGTCAACATCAACAGTTGAAGCAATGTTAGAACCGCATTTACATACAAAAATTCCTATTTTCATTATGCTGCTCCTTCTGCTGAATTGGATTTATTTTCTTCTTTTGCTTGCTGTACACCTGGAGTTTGAATTTTAGCTAAAGCAGAACTTGGATCAACAATAAGCTTTTTGAGCATAATGCTTTCTTCAGCTAAATCAAAAGCTATGCCCATAAGCTGTGTATAGTATAGTACAGGCAAATTAAAGTTTTCATTGTTGGCTTTTTCTGCTTGGCCTTGACGAAGATCTAAGTTCATTTGACATAAAGGACAAGCAACAACAAGCATATCAACGCCATATTCTTTAGCTCTTTGTAAAATTCTGCCAACTAAATTTGAAGTCATCTTCCTTTGCGGAATTCCTTGAGCTGCACCGCAACATTCAGTTTTTAATGGAAAATCAACAACTTCAGCTCCTAAAGCTTTAAGAAGATTATCCATAACCATAGGCTGCTCTTCTCTGTCAAATTGCATAATTTTACCGGGACGAGTAAGCAAGCAGCCGTAATAACAAGCAACTTTCAACCCGTTTAAAGGTTTAGTTACTTTTTCTTTTACTTTATCAAGTCCAACTTCTTCACTGATATATTGTAAAACTGAATATGATTCAGGCAAAAATTCAGTCGGTGTATCAAGAAGTTTATCAATTTCAGCTTTAAACTCTTCATCTGCCATACGATATTTTGCAGTTTTTAAATTTGCCAAGCAAGAAGGGCAAGAAGTAAGAACTTTTTCAGCTTTCATATCGGCTGCTAAACGTAAATTACGAGCAGATAAAGCTGAAGATAATTCGTGCGACATTGTGTGCGCAGGGGTTGATCCGCAACAAGAAAAATCATCAATTTCTGCAATATTTTGTCCAAGATATTTCAGAATTGCTTGAGTTGAAACTTCATATTCCTTGCTTGTGCCAAGTGCTGAACAACCGGGATAATAAGCAATAGCCATTAGTTACTTCCCCCTTTTTGGGCTTCTTTTTCAGCCTCTAATTGAGCATGCCTTTCAAAAATTCTTCCTACTTCTGCCTTTCCTTTAATAAGGTGAGGAACATAAGGTAGTTTATTTCTGATTAAAGCAGGAAGCGAAATATCAAGGTCTGTATAAAAACGGCCTGTTCTAAACATATAATCAGCCATGGTTCCCATTTCATAAGAACGACCAGTAAAACGAACAGTATCAAGAAAAGCTTTCCAAAACATTTCAATTGGCCTGTGGTTTACAAAGCCTTCGCGTCTTGCTTTATGGCGTAAAACATCCATAACTTTCGCTACATCAATATTGTTCGGGCATCTTGCGGTGCAAGTTGAGCACGAAAGGCAAAGCCACAAAGACTTAGATTTCAGTGTTTCATCTTTAAACCCGAGTTGCACAGCACGCATAACTTGGCTTACTTGCTTGTCATACAAGAAAGAAGCAGGACATCCGGCTGTACATTTACCGCATTGATAGCAGAGTGAAAGCTTTTCACCACTTTCATGTTCAACCTCTTTGATAAAGGCTAAATCTCTATTATTCAGTTGTAAAGTTTCCATATCAAATCCTAATTTAAAGTTTATAATAAATTTGTTGCTTTATAACTTAAATATACTTTAAGGTCAACCGTAAAATAAATTTTTATAGTTAGTTATGGCTAACATGCGTTTTTTGCTAATTACTTATAATTTTTAGTTAAACTTTTTTAATAAATACTTGTCAAATTGAGTAAAATAAGATAAATCTTTCATAATGAAAATAAGACGCGATTTTCTATTTTCGTATAATTTAAAATTTTGGTAAGTAGGTTTTATGGATTCAGCTTTATATAGATTGGATATTCATGTTAATGAAAATGACTTGGAATTTGTTCAAGCATTAGTTTTTGATATAATCCAATATGGTTGGGAAGAAGAAAATCTTTCTGATAACAAAGTTCTTATTCGCTTGCATTGCGAATTTAAAAACACACTCGATTTAATACGCTCTACTCTTACGGAACAGTTTGATTCACTTGAGTTTTTTGAAGAAGAAATTGAAAATAAAGACTGGACAGAAGCTTGGAAGCAATATTTTACGCCTGTTTATGCAGATAAATTTGTTGTTTTGCCCTCATGGGAAATAGAAAATGGAAAACCTGACAGCTATATTCCTATTTATATAGAACCAAAATCTGCTTTCGGAACCGGGCATCACGCAACCACCGCTCTTTGTTTGCATGCCATAAGCTCACTTTCAGAAAAAAATATTTTACAAAAAGGGCAGACTTTTCTTGACCTTGGTTGTGGGACAGCAATATTGGGAATTGCCTGCCAAACAATTGGCTTGAAAGGCTTGTGTACAGACATTGATCCTATAGCCATTGCAAATTCACAAGAAAATTTAGAGCTTAATTCTATTACTGATGATATTGAATTAAAAATAGGCAGCATTGAAGTAGTTGATAACACCTATGATATTGTAATTGCAAATATTTTAGCCGGTCCACTTAAAGTAATGGCTAAAGAAATTATTTCAAAGATCAATAAGAAAGGCTCCTTAATTTTATCTGGTATATTATCTTCTCAAGCGGATGAAGTGATTAAATGTTATGCTTCATTAGGCAAACCTGAAATTTTGCAAGCTCAAGATATTCCACATCTTTGCCCTGAAAATATTGCAACTGATGAAATTAAACCTGCTGAAACTTGGGTTGCCCTTATTTGGAACCTATAATTTTGATATAATTATTCATTTGGTATTTTATGAAGTATTTAAAGTTTATTTTATTATTTTTATTAATTTTATTTTTAAGTTCAAGCACAAGTCTTTATTACGCTTATGCCGCTGAAATTGATTTTTCAGAAGATATTTATGATGATTCTTTCAACCAAAAAGGAAGTGCTTCTTGGTATGGCCCGGGCTTTCACGGAAAGCTTACGGCTAATGGTCAAAGATATAATCAATTTGGTTTGACTGCAGCACATAAATCATTGAAGTTCAATCAAGTTTTACACATAAGCAACTTGGCAAACAACAAATCTGTGTTGGTGCAAGTGAATGATCGCGGCCCTTATGTAGGTGAAAGAATAATTGACTTGTCAGAAGCTGCTATGATTAGGCTTGATGGAATGCAAAAAGGTGTGATTAGAATTCATGCTGTTGCAGTAAGTGATACAAAAGGAATTCCGCTTGATGAAAATCTTGCATATTTTGTTGAATGTTCTAAAGAAAACACTTTGGACGAGGCGCAAAAAGCTATTGAAAAACTTCATAAAGTAGGAAATTTTGAAAATCATATTTTCCCTATGGAAGATGGTTATAGTATTGGTTTAGGGCCTTTCACAGATTTTCAAAAAGCACAAGATGAACTTATAGATTTAATAACTATTTTTCCTTTGGTAACCATTAAATTATATGATAAAAACTTATCATATATACAATAGCTTATGAATGACATTAATACAATTCTTATTCTTAATGCCTCTGAGGGGATTTTGCAAATTCTTGTAGGCTATGAAAATGATTCTAAAACAATTCTAGCTCATCAAGAATGGAATTGCCCTCAAAATAGCACTGAAAAACTTACTCCTCTTATTAAAGAAATTTACAAAAAATTAGAGCTTCCACTGCAAAGTATTTCAAAGATTGCTTGTGTTGTTGGTGCCGGTTCATTTACGGGTATTAGGCTTTGCCTTACAACTGCTCAAGCTTTAGCCAGAGTATTATCTAGTAATGAAAAAAAAGTTATGCAGGTAAGTATAGATTTTCTCGAAGCTTTAGCTTATAATGCCCCACTTTCTGAAAATATTCATGTGAGAGTTATCACGCATGCAAAAAGAAATCTTGTGCATAGCGCTGATTTTATATATGAAAATTTAAAATTTCAGCAAATTGAAAATACTAAACTTGTTTCACCAAATGAAGCCTTTGAAGAGCTTTTAGAAAAAAATATCCCTTATTTTCTTTTAGGTAGTGGAGTTGAAAAAATCTCTCATGATGAAGTAAGCCAAATTCATTCAACTCCTGCTAAAATGGTTCAAGTTATGGATTTATCAAAAAACCTTCTAAACCCAAGAGTTTTGCTTGATTTGGCAAATAATTCTATTCCAGTAAGCTGTGATTTAAATCCTGAATATGTTCGCTCTTGTGATGCTGTTGACAATCTTGAGCATATTTCAAAAAAACTAGGCAATAACCCTGAAGAAGCTTTCAAGCAATACTATAACTTTGTAAAATAAAACTACAAAAAACAATATGTTATATTGATGGTTTTTTAAATTATCAATATAAGTCTTAATATGATAAAATTATTTTATATTTAATTTATTTGACTATTATCATTAGCTAATAATTTTATTAATTAAAAGTTAATTTTATTTTTATTTTAAATATGTCTAATATATTTATTTTTATAGAAAAATTAATTTGTGATTTCAATCAAAATTCTTGACCATACAAAGCTTTTAAGCTATTTTTATTATTATTGTATATAATTTAATTCAGTTTATCGGACTATATATGTTTTGTCTTAGAAAAAGAATATTTTTACTTTTTTTGTATATTTTAACTGTGCTTGTCTTTTTAGAAGAAAGCACTTTTGCATCTATTAAAAATGTAAAAATTGGCGTTGATCAAAGCCATTTTCACTATACTACATCAAAAGATGGCAGTCCGTATGGCTATAGTTACGAATACCTTGAACAGCTTGAAGAATTTTCTGAGCTTGATTTTGATTATATATACGGAAGAAGTTCAGAACTTTTTAAAATGCTTCGCGAAGGTGAAATTCAACTTCTTGATAATGTTTTGAAAACAAAGCAATTAGAAGAAGAATTTCTTTTTTCTGCCTTGCCGACAGGCTTTACAAACCTTTCACTTGTTGCTTTAGCTGATAATCAAGAATTTAATTTTGAAAATTATAAACTATTCAATGGAATAAAAATTGGTTTTCTTGAAAGTTCAAATTACTCATCAAGACTTCAAGAAATAGCTAAAGCTAATCATATTTCATTTTTTAATTATACTTATCCCACACAAGAATTTCTTGACGAAGCTTTAGCTGCCGGAAGAATTGACTTGGCTGTAAAAGACAATTTATCCATAAATAAAAATGAAAAAATTATTCAAAACCTTGAAACTCGTGATTTA
>CAYJHJ010000058.1:0-13523 GCA_964370095.1 uncultured Desulfovibrionaceae bacterium
GAGTGGACACACGGGCAATTCAGTCTAGGTGCAAATTATAGCGGTGAATTTGGTTCAGACCAAACCAGCCATACAGGCTCATTAAACTTTAGATTTAAATTCTAATAACTTTATTTTATTAGAACATACCCTCATTCCTCTGTGAAAGCAGAGGTTTGAGGGTTTTTTATGTCTAAATATTTTTAGTCTTTTTTATCTCTTATTTGCTTTGTCAAGAAGAGTGATGCGTTTACAAAAAATACACTCGTTGACAATTACGAGTAAAAGAAGTATTATTTTTTTTGTAGCTAGCAGTGATTTTTGCAAAGCAAAACTATATGTAAAAAATACTCTAAGTTGCTGAAATCAATTTGCAGAAATTGCTACTTTGAATTTGTGCATAGATTTTGCTCATAAATGCAATTTTTATCCAAAAAGGTACAAGTAACTATTTGGAATAATTTTTCTTTTTACGTTTTTTTACAAAATTGTAAAATCAAAGTCTTGCCCTCTGCACAATCTATATATTTATATAAAATCAAGGGAATCCAAATAATTAGCTTTCCCTTTTTTGTTATGACAGAAATTGAAAAAATCGTAAGTTTGCATAAGTTCATCATTAAGAAAAAGCCCTCAAACCTCTGTTTTTATACAGAGGGATGAGGGATATCTTTATTACAAGGATTTTGTGGTAAAGCCTAAAATCTTTCCTATTTAGAAATCATAGATAAAGTTCAGCGAACCACCATGATTCTGGTTATTACTACCCATTGTGCCGTTATAGTTGGCACTCACGGAGAAATTGCCATAAGTCCATTTTAAGCCGGCTTTAGCAACAAAGCTTGTACCGTCGATGTCAGCTTCTGTTCTTGTTCTTGTGCCAACAAATTCCAAGGTTGAATCAATATGCGAACCTGTAAGACTTTGGCTTACACCAACTCCAAGACTAGGTGCGATAACATGTCCATTACCGAAAGCATAATTACCTTTCCAGTTGAGCATGAAATTGAGGTTGAGTGAGTTGATAGTGTCAGAATCGATATTCATATCGTATTCACCCATATAGCCAAAGCCTTTGAAGTTTACATCAATATCTTCAATTGAAGAATAGAGGTATGAAAGGCCAAGTTCAGGAATAAGGATATTGTTTTTATTGAGCTTTAAGATATAGCCCACATAAGCTTCTGTATAAAAAGAAGTAGAGGAATAATCTTCATCAGCATCTACTGAGCCAATAGAGTAGTCTAAATCGTTTTGGCCGAGCGCAAAACCAAGATTGCCTCTTACATACCAATTATTATTGAACTTATAGTCCATATCCAAACCAAAGGTATAGAGATTGCTGTCGATATCTAAATCAATCACGTCTGAATCAGAGCTTGCATTATTGTAGTCAAAGTGGAAACCAAGTGAGAAATTATTTTTGAAAGCGTATCTTGCACCTGCTGTAACACCAAACATACCCATGTCGAAATCGTATTGACTATCGTTTGCATAGCCGCCGTATGGATTTGCATATAATGTCCATGGTGATGTAGCACTCATGGAACCTGCTGGCATACCGGAATTTACATGAGAAGCATCTGTTAGCGGTGTCCCATCAAGCACAGGATCAAACACATCAGTCATAGCACGGTCATGGAAGTTTGTGTTAAGGCCTGAAAGCACTACTCTGTTTTGCGAGTAAATAGTTTTTACTACTAGTGAAGTCGGGCTTAATTTGTCATTGATGTTGGATCTTAGAGTGAGTCCTTTTGTTGGATCATATACAACTTGGAGGAGTGGAGTTTCTGTAGCATAATTGGCTGAAGCAAAATCTCCCTCAATAGGTGTTGATGAATGAAAATAATCAGATACGATAACTTCTTGATTCAAGCCAAAATTAGGTAAGCTCGCATTAGGGATAGCATAAAAAGTTGTGTAGGCACCAATAGAATATCCATCACCGTTGCCACCAAAAAGCCAGCGATTTGTTCCAAGCCCTTCTAGTCCTGTTTGGAGATTAGCCTTGTGAATTGCTAAAGGGGCACCTTCATTATAAATATCATATTTCAAAGCATCTGCAGTATTTGGGCCATAGATAACTCTACCTACATGACTCAACGCAGTGTTAGAAGCACTTGATTCTGAAAAAATGCCAAAAGCCAATTCTACTGGAGTAGGAGGATTTAGATAAATTCCGCCTCTAAAATCAACGATAAAGGGTTCTGCACTAGATGAAACATTTACACCACACCAACTTGAACCAAACTCTTTACCACCATTGATAAAACCATCAATAAAAAGACTCTCATTCAGAATATTTGTTAGAAAATCTACACTCGACCCTTCAGGAACTGTATAGGCCTCGGCTCCTGTTGGCACTGCAAGCATTGCAGCCACAGCTAAAGTACCAAAAACATTTAAAAGTTTGCATTTATTTAAAACTGCCATGTAACGCTTTTTTAAATTTTTAAACCCATTTTTATTTTGCATAATTTCTCCTTTTTGTACAAAATAATATATAAACCATAGAAATATTTCTGTAAATATACTTTATTAGCATAAATCATAAATAGAATAAGTAAAAACAAAAAGGCAAGGCACAAGAAAAAAAGATACATAATTAGTATGCATTATTTTCATTATAATGTCAAATATTTTGCAGTTTTTTTTTTAGATAAGTGAGGTTTTATTAGCTGATAAATTGTTTATTGAGTAAGCAAAAATTTAAATCCGAGTGAAATAAGTATAAGGCCTCCAATTATCGTAGCTTTTTTTCTAAATGTTCTTGTGAACAAATAGCCAAGCCTTACCCCTAAAACAGAAATTAAAAAAGTGGTGCATCCAATAATTGAAATAACAAGAAATATGGATGTTGTATAATTATATTTGAAAACAATTCCCACAGCAAAAGCATCTATACTTGTTGCTATTGCTGCTATGAGCATAGTGGTAAAACCTAAAGGATTGCTTGAATTTTCATCATCTTCTATATCTTTCAAAGCTTCTCTAAGCATATTTATTCCAAGCAATACAAGAATGATAAAGGAAATATATGAAGAGTATACATCCATAAAACCTTCAAGGCTTTCACCAAGGTAAAAGCCCAAAAAAGGCATTAAAGCCTGAAAAGCACCGAAATAAAGCCCCACAACAACAGCTGAAGTAATGTTTTGTTTTGTAATCTGCAAGCCTTTACAAACAGAAACAGCAAAAGCATCAAGCGAAAGAACAATTGCTATAAGAAAAATTTCAATATATATCATCAAGTTAAAAATCCTAAAAAGTTCCTGAGGTTTAAATTATTTTTCCCAAAAAAATTATTTGCAGTGTATGATAAGGCTATACATTTAAATCTTTATCAGGAAAACAATAAAATAAAACCTCTTTTATTTAAATAACTTCTTCCAAATAAACTGTACTGCACGTCTGTTTTGGAATAAGTGTATACAAAGAAAAATAATACAACTAAAAGCTAGCACGCTATGGTATGTATAGGCAAAATCTATTGTGATAAAAGGAAAAAACTCACCGGCAAGAAGAGTATTTCCAGTTATTAGCGTGCATGCAATAGCAAAAAATAAAACTATGTTTATGGCGATTTTATAAAAAGCTTCTTTAGATTTTAATTTTCCACCAATAAAAGAGATGAAAAACTGTTTGTTTAGATAAATGTGGCAAATCCAAGCAATTATTAAAATAAAAGGAAGTTTTGTATGTATGTTTAGGTCTAATTTTGAAAAAATAAAAATAGAAAGAAAAATCAAAAATAATAAAGAATGTATAATAAATTTTGTAAAAAGCTTCATGTTAGAAAAAATATTCATGTTCAATCCTTTGCGTTGAAGTGTGAAAAATACATTAATTCATCAATCTTGTTTGCTTTTTAGACTAAATTCTTAAAAACAGATTATAAGGCATACGAACAATATTAAAATATAAAAAATCAAACAAAAAGTCAAACTTCATTTTGATTAAGTGAAGAGATACAAATTGTTGTTTTGTTGCTTTTAGGTCTCAATTCAAACTGTATTTTTTTAATTATTAAAATGTTTGAATTAGCTTGACAAGGCAGACAAATACGAAATATAATTTATACATTCAAGTAAAACCCTAATAAATGAGGAAACTATGCTAACATTTAGATTTTATTTTACAAATTTGCTTCTTCTTTTCTTGCTGGCCTCTTGTGTGAGTGCTCAAAATGAGCCTGCACCAAAGACTCATCTTGATGCAGATGGCTTTGTTACAGATGCGTATGAAGCTAATTTTTCAAAAGTTACTGAATATTTAGAAAAAGGCGGCGATGTTAACGTAACTGATTCTGAAGGTTATACTGCTCTTATCTGGGCAGCTTCTGAAGGGCATAGTGAGCTTGTGCGCTATCTCATAGAAAAAAATGCTGATGTAAACATTGAAAACATGTTTGGCGGAACTGCATTGTATTGGGCGGCGATAAATGAACATACAATTGTTGCTCAACAACTTTTAAGAACAGGGGAAATAAGTCAAGAAGATAAAGATTTGGCGCTTCAACTTGCTGCAAAAAATGGAAATATTGATTTAGCAAAAATTCTTATTCAAACCGGGGCAAATATAAATGCTGACTTAGGCAATGGCTTGACTGCACTTAAGCTTGCTTTTGACAATGGGCAAACAGAAATGGCTGAATATTTGCAACTTCATGGAGCAAAATAGATTTCATTAGGCCTTTTTTCAATGCCAACTTAGTTGCATAATTTTCTTTTGATTTGTGAAAGAAAACTGCCAATATAGTTGAAATAATTTTCAGCATAAATGATTTTTACTCTCTTTGTTTTTATATCTATCTAAAATATTTGAAAATATGCAGTGAGTGGCTGAAATGGCACAATATTTGCTTTACACTGAGGCATAAAGTAATTTGTAAATTTTATATTAATTTAGAACAAAATTTGAGGTGTGTTATGCCAATTAGTTTCATGGATTTTGTCAATCAATCAAGGCTTAGTACTTCGCCACTCTTTATTAATGAAGATGGTGATAAATTAAAAAGTGAAAGCAGTTTTTCTTATTTTAGTTTTGCAAAAAGAGCAGATGAAAATAACAGAACAGTAGCTGCTTTTTTGAATTCAATTAGAAATGATCCCAATTATGCTTCTTTCTATTCTTCTGCTTTTGATAAATTTATCAGGATTGAAGTGGCGGAAGGAAAGCCACTTACCTCAAGTACAGTTGAATGCATGCACAAAATACTTGAAAGAAAAAAAGCTGAAGATGATATTGAGATGACAAAGATTTTTATTGCCAACCTTCAAAAAAATGGCATTATTTCCGGTGAATTAGCAGAAAAGCTTGAAAAATATGCCATAGAGAATAGCGACCTTGTGAAAGGTGGTAATATAGACACTGTAAAAGCTTTTCTTTCACGCTATTTTAAATCACAAAGATTGTTTGAAGTTGTAAAACCTCTTTATTTTGAAGAATACATGTATGTAAGCGAAGATAAAAGAGCTGCCTTTGAAAGCTATTTAGAAAGTTCAGGCACTTTGCAAGAAGCCATTGATAAAGCTTTTCAGAACAGCACTCTTGAAGACTTGAAAGATGTGAAAGCACTTTTACAGCCCACAATAAGAGAAGCTCATGAAAAAATTAAGCCTTTCCTTGAAGCTTTAAATGATGCAGATGCAAGAAAACTTGCAAGTGAAATAAATAATCCTAAAGTCATTGAACTTATTGAAACAATGGCAGATGCAATAAAGAGTGGAACTATTGATAAGGCAAGAGCTCATAATATTTTTGAAACACTTTCGCAAAGTATAACCTATACTCTCAATGAGGCAGTAAGTGCAAAAAAAGCATTATATTCTTTCTTGCTTCAAGATAAGGATACTATAGGCAAAGTTTTAGCCGCACATCCGTATAAAGAGCAGCTGGCCGGTCTTGAAAGCTATGCACCATTTTTAGAAGCACTTAAGTCTAAAAGCAGAAATGGAAGTATCAACTATGAAGCTAGGATAGCTCAAGAAGAGCTTGAAGCATTTATTTCAACTCAAATTGATTCATTTATAACAGATAAGCAAGATTTGTTGCTTGAATATGAAGCTTTTATTTCCGAGCAGGATGAAGAAAGCCCTTCATTAAACTTTATTTTATTTTATTCATCAAGGCAGTTTTTGGATTATATGGCACCTAAAGGTGATTTTGATCTGAAAGATCCCACTAAATTTGTGCGTACTGTAGAAGATTCAATTAAATTTGTGCATGATATAGAACTTTTTCTTGCAGAAATTGAAAAATATGCCAAAGAAAAAGGAATGTTCTTTAAACAAGCTATAAAAGAAATCTTTAATCTTGTTATGGAGCAAACAGAAGTAATGTATACTGCTTCAGACTTGGAAGGAGTTTATAAAGAACTTTCACGCTTTTTATATGAGCTTGAAAATTTGGAAGGCTTTGCCGAATCTGAAAATTTAGCGAACCTTCAATTGCTCAATTCAAGGCGTCTTCAATATATATTGGCTATTGAAAGTGCTTTAGATGCAGCAAATGAAAGTTATCAAAAATTGCCTGATGCCGTGCCTATGCTTATGGATATGGATTTAAAGGAAATTCGTTTACAAAGATATAAGCTGACTGATCAAAAAAGCATGTCGCGATATATGTTGGAATATTGTCTTTTGCAAGGAATAAATCTAAAAGACCCAGAATCTATGTTTGTTGATGCAGATGGCGAGCTTGTTGACGGTGAAACAAGTATGGTTGAAAGACCTTTCTTGGGCATCGGTGTGCTTTATGAGCAATATCAAGCACCGCCTACTGCTACATATAATATATTAATCCAAGAAATGAAGAAGCATGTTGAACTTGGTGTTTTTCCTGATGATTATCAATTAGATTTTACAAAAGTAAATCCATATATTTTCAAAAAAGTTATATCTGAGGTTGTTTCTGAATATAGAAAAAACTTGCATAAAAATGAAAGTATAGATCCCCAAGTTGTTTCCTCTCTTATTAAACAGGCAATACAAACTTCTTTTGGCACTTATATAAATGATAGTTTTAGTTATATTTTAGATTTAGACCTTGATAAACAAAGCAAAATAGCTTTAATGCAAACTGTATTGGCTACAGGAATCCAAGACAAGAAGTGTATTGATTTGTGGGCAAGCTTGCCGGACTCTGATTTAAGTTTAAGAATGTCAGAGTGTAAGACGAGCAGTGATTTTGCAGCTTTTTTACCTGCATTGATTTTTGAATTGACAAAAATTTCCATTGAAGCAAAAGATAGTTTGCAAAAAGTTTTAGAAAGTTTAATAGATCCTGCCACTTTTTATCGTGGTTTGTTTGTTATGCTTAGAGAATATGCCGGGCTTACAGCAGAGCATATTGAAATGCTTGACAAGGCAATAAGCTCAGAAAGTTTTGAAAATTTTGAAAAAGTAATCGCTTCTCTTGGTCACGGGCTTGATTCACAAACCTCTCAACTTATATCTGGAGTAAAAAAACGCATTGCCGGAATTGATCAAGTTGAAAGTGGCAAAGAAAGATTGAGATTGATACAAGAAGAAAGAAATGATGAAGAAATTCGCCTTGATACTTTATACAAATCAAGCAGTGCCTTTTGCTTGCAAGCGCAGCAGCTGAGTTTGATTATAAAAAATGATATATACGGTGCTTCAAGAACAGGCACGGATGTGGAAGATGTTTTTATGCTAATTCCTGACTATATTCCTGTTGAAAAGCTTAGCGATATTTCACTTGGAAGTTGTGCATTGGTAAAAAGATTTTTTGCTCCTGAAGTAAGTGAAATTTTGATAGATCCTATGAAAGAAGCACTTATCCGTGTAAATGCAGACATTTCACTTGCTTCAGCAAGAACATTAACCGCAGTTTTTAATATGCTTAAGATGAATTTGCCGGATGATATTGAGGAAAGTAAAATAATTTCAATTGTTTCAATTGCAAGAGATTCTATTTTACGCGCAAGAAGAGCAAAAGGTGAAGGCCTAAATCTTGATGAAATATTAAAAGCAATAACAGGCACTGAAATGCCGCAATGGGTGGATAAAAAAAGACTTAAAGAAGACCTTGGAATATGGCTTGGCAAAGCACATTCAACTCTTCATAGGCTTGGGCAAGTTGTAACGGTGGATAGTGCAAAAGAGCTTTTAGAACAAGGAATAAGCCCACAAACCTATTTAAAAGCTTTGCACCTTGGAAGGTTAACACTTGAAGATTTAGGCACTTTGCCTGAACTTGCTCCACTTATTCCATTGAAAAACCATGGCATTGATATAAGTGGTGAAAATGCTTTTTATTTGCGTACTCGGCTAAAAGCGGGCATTTTGCCTGAGGGTGTTAGCCCCAATGGCGAGCTGTATCATAAAACAAGCCTCACAGGTGAAAGCACTTTGCGTTTTCATGAAAGACTGCAAGATCAAGCTTCTTTGATAAAGGATCTCACTCAAACAATATCTTCTATAAGCAGAAGCAAAGGGCAAAGCGAACGCCTTTTTCAAGCTCTTCAGCATGGCACTTATGCACCCATAGAAAGATATTTTAAACTTATGGATAAAGATAACAGAATTACATCATATTCTATAGCTATGGCATGTGATCAAGCTACCGGAAATGTGCACATAGAAACTAATTTTATAGGCACAGGCTTTGATGGTGTATTTAGATATACTGTTATGCCTGACGGCAGTTATATGTATGATGCTTTTGACGTAAATTTATCCTAAAATAAATAAATGCAGTAGAGTTTATGCTTTAGCAGTCCATAAGTGCCAACTTTGTTGTGGGTGCAGGCTTGCTGGCTTTGAAATATCGCCAATATAATTGGAAAATACTTTCTATCTCAAATTATATTAAAAGCATAAATTTCTACTTATTTAATGAAGATATTTGACAAAAGTGTGCTATAATGCTAGCTTTTAAAATGGTACATAGTGTGAAATCTTATATGGCACACTCTTTGCTATGCATAAAGAGAATAATAACTTTGTAATAACTTAGAATAAAAATAGAGGTGTGTTATGCCAATTAGTTTTATGGACTTTGTCAACCAGGCAAAGCTTAGTACTTCTTCATTGTTCGTTGGTGAAGACGGTGATAAATTAAAAAGTGAAAGCAGTTTTTCTTATTTTAGTTTTGCAAAAAGAGCAGATGAAAATAATAGAACAGTAGCTGCTTTTTTGGATTCACTTAGGAATGATCCCAATTATGCCTCTTTCTATTCACCTGATTTTGATAGAACTCTTAGGCTTGAAGTAGCAGAAGGAAAGCCACTTACTTCAGATGCAGTAGAACATATGCACAAAATGCTTGAAAGGCAAAAAGCTGAAGATGATATTGCGATGACAAAGGCTTTTATTGCTATTCTTCAAAAAAATGGTATTGTTTCAGGTGAATTAGCAGAAAAGCTTGAAAAATATGCCATAGAGAATGGCGATTTTGTTAAAGGCGGAAATATAGATACTGTAAAAGCTTTTCTTTCACGCTATTTTAAATCACAAGGACTGTTTGAAGTTGCAAAACCTCTTTATAGTGAAAGAGGTATGTTTGTAAGCGAAGATAAAAGAGCAGCCTTTGAAAGCTATTTGGAAAAGGCAGATACTTTACAAGAAGCCATTGATAAAGCTTTTGAAGATAGCACTCTTGAAGACTTGAAAAATGTTGAAGCACTTTTACAGCCCACAATAAGAGAAGCCCATGAAAAAATTAAGCCTTTTCTTGAAGCTTTAGATGATGCAGATGCACGAAAACTTGTAAGTGAAATAAAAAATTCTAAAGTATTATCGGTTGTTGAAACAATTGCGGATGCAATAAAGCATGGCCTTCTTGATAAAACAAAAGCATATAAATTTTTTGAAAGTATGTTAGGAAACAAATCTTTTATGTCAGGCATAACAATGCAAGCCAAAGAAGCTTTATATCGATTGCTGTTTCAAGATGAAGATATTATAAAAAGAGTTCTTGATAGCCATCCAGAGAAAGAAAAGCTTAGCGGGCTTGAAAGTTATGGACCATTTTTAGGTTTGCTTGCGCAACCACGCGTACTTTATAGTATTGATTATAAAAAGCCTATAAATCCTGATGAACTAAGAACAGCAATATATAAGCAAATTACTGCTTTTTTGGAAGGCAAAGATGAAATTATAGCTGAATATGCCAGCTTTCTTGAAGGCTTAGATAAAAGCCGCCCGCCTATAGACTTCACTTTATTTTATACGTCTAAAAAATTATTAAAGTATATTGAAGCAGATGCTAAAGGCCTTCCTTTTGGAAAGGTTTCCTTTGATCCTACTGCTGCAGAGTCTTCACAATTTGTGCATAATTTGGCAGACTTTATAAAGCAAAGCCAAGAGTATGCAAAAAGAAGATTTATTACTCATTCCGATGCTATGAGCGAAGTGCTTGAACTTGTTATGGCACAAACGAAATATATTTATGATGATGCAGGTTTTACATTCATAAGTGCACACTTTTCTCGCTTTTTAGACGAGCTTTTAAACTGTGAAACCGCACCTGAATTTGCAAAAATGCCCGATATAGACGAGCTTAAGTATAAATCTATTTTGTTTTCTGATGCTGTTAGGGCATGTTTAGATGCTGTTAGAAAAAGTTATTCTTCTCAAAGTCATTATAGCCTCGGACTTATGGAACGTATGAGAGCAAGGCCTAATGCAGAATATAAAATCACAGATCAAAAAAGTATGTCTAGGTATATGCTTGAATATAGCCTTATGCAAGGTGTTCAGCTAAGATCGCCTAATGTTTCTTATAGGAATACTGATGGCACCTATACTGAATCTGAAGTAAAAGAAATTGCAAAAGCTTATGTGGGCACATTTTCTTATAATGAAACATATAAAACTCCACCACGCAAAGTAACACGTTTACTAGAATTTGAGATTTGGGAACATGAAAGAGCGGGCACTTTCCCATTTGGTTATGGCTTAGACTTTAGTAAGGCAAATCCTATGGTTTTTTCTGGTGAAGTGGAAGGAGCTATTAAGAAATACAGAGAAAGCCTTCACCCAAATGAAAGCTTAAATCCAGATTTGGTCAATCCTCTTATAGAAGCAGCAATAAAGAAAAAAATTGATGTTTTAGTGAACGATGGTTTTCAATATATTTTAAGACTAGATGTAGACAAAGCATGTAAAAAAGCCTTGATGCAAACTGTGTTAACTACAGGTATTGTAGACCATACTTGTATTGATTTTTGGGCAAGCTTAATAAAACCGGAAATAACAGAAGCTTTGAGTTTAAGTGCAAAATATCCTCAATCTTGCTATGGACTTGCTGAGACTGCTCTACACACAATAACAGCTTATATAGCTTCAAAAAGCATTTTGGATGGCCCTTTAGATAAAATCAGTGATCAAACTGAGTTTTATCGTGGAATGTTTTTCATGATAAAAGAATTTTTAGCTTTCAAAGAAGAAGATATGCATAAGCTTGATCTTGCTTTTGAATCAGAAGAATTTTTGAAATTAGAAAAAATGGTAACTTCACTATACTTTGAGTCTGAAGAAAGAGTCAAAGCTATGATGAGCAGTATAATCAGTCGTGTAGAAAGCTCAGAAGAAAATAAAGGTAAAAAAACAACTTTGGAAATGATTGAAAGCGAAAAAACTGAAGAAGAAAAACTTTTACTTCAAAACCTTAAAAACACATCATTTTTTTGCTTTGCTTTTTTGCAAAATACTAACTTTATGAAAAATGAAATTGACAGGGTAGTAAAAGCACAAGATTCAGATGCCGGATATTCTCAAATGCCTGAATTTGCAGTTTTGGAATCTCTTGATGATATTGTGCCGGATCATGCACTGGTTTTGGAAAGATTTCTGCCTTCCTCTATGCTTGCTTTCGTGCTAGATCCGCTCAGAAAAGATCTTTGCGATAGAAAGATTTCTCTTCCTATTAGAGAGGCAAAAATATTAAGCTCAGCTTTTGAAACATTAAAATCCGGTTTACCTGCCGGCGTGGAAGAAGTAAAGATAACTTCAATTATTGCTTTGACTCGTGATTCAATTTTGCAAGCCTCCAAAGCCAAAAAAGCTCCTTTGAATTTAGGTGATATCATGAAAGCTATTACCGGTTCAGATATTACTCAAGACATGAGTAAAAGAAGGGTTCAAAGCAAACTTGGGCGATGGCTTGAGCGCTCATACAAAGCAATAGAAAAGCTTGGGCATGATGTTGATATTGACAGTGCCAAAGAATTGCTAAAAAGAGGAATTACGCCAACTGCTTATTTGCAAGCAATGCAAAGTGGCAAACTGCAGATAGAAGATATTGGCTCTTTACCTCCTCTTGCTGAAGCTAGGCCGTGGAAAAAACTTGAACTTGATGTAGATGCTGACCCAAGGTTTTTTAGGCATCTTCACCTCAAAACAGGCATTTTGCCCGCAGATATAAGCCCAAGCGAAGATTTGTATAATAGGGGTTTTGCGGCTGTTGCTGCTTCAGATTTACGTGATAGAATGGATAACTCAAAAGCACTTATGAAAGATCTTGTAAAAACAATATCCGGTTTAAGTTCAAGCACAAAACAAAGAGAGCGTATTTTTCAAGCATTAGAACATAGCACTTATAAGACTTTGGAAAGATATTTTAGTCTAATGGCAGGTAAACATAAAGTAAGATCTTATTCCATAGCAATAGCAAGTGATAAGGCAACAGGTAATGTGCATATTGAAGTAAACTTTAAAGGAACAGGCGGTAAAGGTGTGTTTAAGTATACTATAGCAACTGATGGTAGCTATACTTATGATAAGTTTGACATAAATTTAAGATAAAATTGTAATAAGGAGAAATATATGGAAGCCAAAGACTATATTGAAGCTTTAGCAAAAGAATTGGGGAAAGATTTTCAGCTTGATGAAAATGGCACACTTTTATTAGAGATTGATTCTGTGCCACTGGTTATGCAATGGCGCTCTTTAAGCATGCTTTTTCATGTGCAGATGCCTCTTGGTGAGGTAAGCTTTAGGGCAAAAAGGTTAGTGCTTGAAAAATTAATTTCAGCAAATTTTATGGCTATTGAAACATTAGGCTCTTTTATAAGCTATAATGAAGAAGTGGGCACTGCATTCTTAGAAAGCTTTATCCATGTGCAGGGCACCGGTTATAATGAATTTATACAAGCTGTTGAAGAATTTGTGCGTGTTGTTGATGCGTGGCGAACACGTTTGGATGAAATAAATAATGAATGTGTTAAAACTATTGAAGAAATGGCAGGGAATTTACTCGATTCACAAGATAATGATGAAGAAATAGAAGATAATAGTAATTTTATTAAAGTTTAATTCTATTAAAACCAGTTGATTGATATTTTTTTCACAATATTAAATTTACTTTTATTCTAAGCTCATAACAGTTTGTAAAAAGCTATTATGAGCTTATTTTTTTGCGGATTTTCTCTTTATTAGCATATTTTTTGTTGACAAATTTTATACAATAATGTAACTTTTTAACAATTAGAAAAATAAGATAAGTATTTTTTTTGTTTTTTTGGTTAAATGTTACGGATAACGTGATTTTTTGCACTAAGTAGGTAAAAAGCACAA
>CAYJHJ010000059.1:0-9991 GCA_964370095.1 uncultured Desulfovibrionaceae bacterium
CTACTGTCTGCTTGACAATTATTATGCTTCCTTTATTTATCCGCCTTATTCGTGCCGAAATGGTGGAAGCTATGCAAACAGAATATGTGAAATTTGCTAGAGCAAAAGGTGTTTCAGAATATAATATTATCATGCATCATGCCTTTAGAAACGCATTATTACCCGTTATTACCATGGGTGGCGTACAAATAGGAACAATGATCGCTTATACAATTCTTACAGAAAGTGTTTTTCAATGGCCGGGGCTTGGCTTTATGTTTATTTCAGCAGTAAATAGGGCCGATACACCTATGCTTGTTGCTTATTTGCTTTTCTGCGGAATTATTTTTGTTGGCGTGAACACTATTGTTGATATTATTTATGGATTTGTGAATCCAATGATTCGTATTACAGGAAGAAAATAATGACTAAATTCCAAAAATTTCTAGATTCTGACTTTTGGTATTCTTTTTCAAAAGATAAAGTTGCCGTATTAAGTGCCATTACTGTTATTATATTATTTATAGGTGCTTTTGGTGCCCCTATAATAGCTCCGCACACACCTTATGATGGCACAACCATCAGCATTATGGATTCAGAGCTTCCGCCTGCTTGGATGGATGGAGCTGACCCTCGTTTTATGCTTGGCACAGACGATCAAGGCCGTGATATATTATCAGCAATGCTCTATGGTATGCGTGTTTCTTTGATTATCGGTTTTGGTTCTGTTGTGTTGCAAGTGTTTTTAGGTATTATTATTGGTCTTGCAGCAGGTTATGGCTCTTCAAGAGTAGATAACTTTCTTATGCGTTTTGCAGATGTGCAGCTTTCATTTTCATCTTACATGGTTGCTATTTTCTTTGGTGCGATTATCATGACTGCTGTTGGTGTTGGTGGATATGAAAAAATTGCTGTTCCTTTCTTGGTGCTGGTTATTGGGCTTTCAGAATGGCCTAAAATGGCAAGAACAGTTCGTGGTTCTGTGCTTGCAGAAAAGAAAAAAGAATATGTTGAAGCAGCACGCGTGGTTGGCTTTTCATCTTTTCGTATTATGTTTAGGCAAATTTTACCAAACTGCCTAACACCTATTTTAGTTATTTCAACCCTTCAAGTGGCTCAAGCTGTTATGACAGAAGCTGCTTTATCATTTATTGGTCTTGGAATGCCCGTAACCCAGCCATCGCTTGGCACTTTAATTCGTTCAGGTTTTGACTATTTCTTTTCAGGTTTTTGGTGGATCACCCTTTTTCCAGGCGTTTTACTTGTTTTATTGTCTTTATCCATCAACCTTTTAGGTGATTGGCTACGCGACTATCTCAATCCGAAAATTTATAAAGACTAGAGGCAATATTATGTCAGAAAAACATACTCCACTTTTAGAAGTTTCAAACCTCAGTGTTGAATTTGCTATGCGCCGCATGTCGCTTAAAGCTGTGAATGATGTTTCTTTTACTTTAGAAGCAGGCGAACGTTTGGGCCTTGTGGGCGAATCCGGTGCAGGGAAGTCTGTAACAGGTTTTTCACTTATCAATCTTATTTCAAAACCGGGCTTTATTTCAAATGGTTCAATTTTATTTGAAGGCATGGATATAGTAAAAACTTCAGAGCAAGCTTTACGTTCAATCCGCGGTGATAGAATTTCAATGATTTTTCAAGACCCAATGATGACACTTAATCCTGTGCTTACTATAGGCGATCAAATGCGTGAAACTTTGTTTGCTCATAGAAGTATTTCAAAAAAAGAAGCAGATGAAATTGCAATAGAGCGCTTGAAAATGGTGCATATTCCTTCACCTGAACGCAGATTAAAACAATACCCGCATGAACTTTCAGGCGGCATGCGCCAGCGTGTTGTTATTGCTATTGCTCTTTTGACTGACCCCTCACTTATTATTGCAGATGAACCTACAACAGCTCTTGATGTTACAATTCAAGCTGAAATTATGGAACTTTTGCTTGAACTGTGTGTTAAAACAAATATGGGGCTTATTCTTATTACTCATGATCTTGGTGTTGTTTCACAAGTTACTCAAAAGATTGCAGTTATGTATGCCGGCCGTGTGGTTGAAACTTCTGCAACCGAAAATATTATCAATGCCCCTGCTCATCATTACACAAATGGGCTTATTGCAGCATTACCGCAAGGTAAGATTTATGGCAAAGCAGGAATACGCCAAAGGTTGAATCAAATTCCCGGTGTAATGCCATCTTTGACTGCAATTCCAAGTGGTTGCGCTTTTCACCCACGTTGTGAAAAATGCCAAGAGCTTTGTGAAAAAGAAATTCCTTCACTACGTGAAATAAAACCGGGGCATTTTGTTGCATGCCATTTTCCAAATATAAATTAAGGTAAACTCATGAATAATACTTTACTTTCCTTGAATAATGTTGTTAAACACTTTGATATTTCAGGTGGATTTTTAGATCAGCTTTCCGTGGGTGCAGGCGGTGTTAAGCGTAAAAGAACTGTTGTGCATGCAGTTAATTCAGTTTCTTTTGATATTGAAGAAGGTGAAACCCTTTCTGTTGTGGGTGAATCAGGTTGCGGAAAATCAACCCTTGCACGTACTGTTATCCGTCTTTATAAACCAAATTCAGGGCAAATACTCTATAGAGGGGAAGATATAGCCGGTCTTACTGATAAAGAAATGCTTCCTTATCGCAAAAGAATGCAGATGGTTTTCCAAGATCCTTATGCTTCACTAAATCCACGTATGAAGGTTAAAACTATTTTGGAAGAGCCTGTGCGTTTCCACAACCCTTCTATGTCTTCTTCTGAAGTAAAAGATAAAGTGTTTGAAGTGATGGAGCAAGTGGGTATTTCACCACAATGGGCAAACCGCTTTCCGCATGAATTTTCAGGCGGGCAAAGGCAGCGTATTTCGCTTGCCCGTGCCTTGGTGGTTGACCCTGAATTTATTGTTGCCGATGAACCTATTTCAGCTCTTGACGTATCAATTCAAGCTCAAGTTCTTAACCTTATGATGGATTTGCAAGATCAACGCAAGTTGACTTATCTTTTTATATCACACGATTTATCGGTTGTTGAGCATATATCATCAAGGGTTGCTGTTATGTATCTTGGTTCTTTATGCGAATTAGCACCTGCTGAAGAACTTTTTAATGATCCAAAACATCCTTACACTAAAGCTCTATTATCAGCAATTCCAAACTTTGGGGTTGATCCTGCAACACGCATACGCTTAGAAGGTGAAGTGCCAACTCCAATCAATCTTCCTAGTGGTTGTGTTTTCCATACCAGATGTAAAGAGGCCTTGCCACAATGCTCTAAAGAAGTGCCACAAGCAAGAAAAATTGGAAGTACGCTTATTGCGTGTCATCTTTACGATAAATAATAAAGGCTGTCTGCTTTATGCATATAAAGACTTTATTTTTTATTGTGTCAATGCTCTTTATGGGCTTAGGCTGTGCAATGCTTCTTCCTTTGTTCACAGCCTTCTTCTACAATGAAGATTTAACTGCTCTTTTAACATCTATAGTAGCACTTATTTTTAGCGGTGCACTGTTATTTCTTTTATTTAAACCCAAAAGTGATGTATCAATTTCAAATAAAGACAGTATCATTATTGTTTCTTCTTGCTGGTTTATAGCTTGCCTTGCAGGTGCTTTGCCTTATCTTTTAGAAATTGATATTCTTTTTGAAGATGCTTTTTTTGAATCCGTTTCCGGCTTTACGACAACAGGGGCAACAATATTTTCTGATATTGAAATACTGCCAAAAGGGCTTTTGATGTGGAGGTCTCTCACTCATTGGCTTGGCGGTATGGGTATTATCGTTTTAACACTTGCTATTTTGCCTATGCTTGGAATGGGCGGAATGCAGCTTTATAAAGCAGAAGTTACAGGCCCGCAAAAAGATAAAATAATGCCACGCATACGTGATACAGCCCTGTATCTTTGGATTATCTATTTCCTTTTTACTCTTGTTCAATTTATTCTTTTGTTGCTTGGTGGCTTGGATTGGTTTGAAGCACTCACTCATACTTTTTCAACAGTAGCTACAGGCGGTTTTTCAACAAATAATGCTTCAATTACAAATTATTCTCCCTATATTCAATGGATTATAATATTTTTTATGTTTTTGGCGGGCACAAACTTCACCTTGCATTATAGGTTTTTGATCAAGGGGAAAATAGGCACTTTTTCTGAAAATACGGAATTTAAAGTCTATACAAGCATCACCCTTTTAGCCTCATTGCTAGTTGCAATTTTTCTTTATTACAGCTCAGATTTTACTGATTTGGAATATTCTGTAAGGACGGCTCTATTTCAAATCATAAGCATATGCACAAGCACAGGTTTTGCCACTGCTGATTATGAATTATGGGCATTTTTCCCACAAAGTCTTATCTTGTTTGTTATGATAATGGGAGCAAGTGCAGGCTCAACAGGCGGCGGTATTAAGGTGATGCGATTTGTGCTTATGTATAAATATGCACGCAAAGAAGTTTTGCGAGTTTTGCACCCAAGAGTGGTAAGAGATATAAAATATGAAGGAAAATCAATATCTGCTGAAGTTATAACAGGTGTAGTAGCCTTTGTAATTATTTATTTGATTATTGTTTTTGCAGGCGGAATGTTTATTACTTTTTTTGGGCATGATTTTGGAACGTCTTTTACAGCTTCAATATCTGCTTTTTCAAACACAGGTCCCGGTTTTGGAAAGATTGGACCGGTTGATAATTTTGGCTTTTTTGAGGCTCCGATAAAATATTTGCTATGCATTATTATGCTTATAGGCAGATTGGAAATTTTTACTATACTACTATTATTCTTCCCTGCTTTTTGGAGAAGTTAAAGAGAGAAAAACATGGAACTAAAAACTTATGACCCCTCCGTTGTGGAACCCTTCTGGGAAAAACATTGGCTTGAAAATAACACCTTTACACCTGATATGGACAGTGAAGCAGAGCCTTATTCTATTGTTATTCCTCCGCCAAACGTAACGGGTGCCCTTCATATTGGGCATGCTTATAATATAACTTTGCAAGATATTTTATCTAGGCATGCAAGGCAATTAGGCAAGAAAGTTGTTTGGCTTCCCGGCACCGATCATGCAGGCATTGCTACGCAAAATGTTGTTGAAAGAGCTTTGGCAAAAGAAGGTAAAACAAGGCATGACCTTGGGCGTGAAGCCTTTATTGAAAGAGTGTGGGAATGGAAAAAAGAATACGGAAATAGAATTCTTCATCAAATCCGCAGGCTTGGAGCTTCAGTTGACTGGACGAGAGAAGCTTTCACTATGGACGATAATCTTGCAAAAGCGGTGCGTAAAGTCTTTGTTCAATTATACGACGAAGGGCTTATTTATAAAGATAAATATATTATCAACTGGTGTGCCCGCTGCCATACAGCATTAGCTGATGATGAGGTAGAGCACGAAAATAAGAAAGATAATATTTGGCATGTGGCCTATAAAATTGCAGGCACAAATAAAACTATCACTATAGCAACTACTCGCCCCGAAACAATCGTGGCGGATACTGCTGTTTGCGTTCATCCTGAAGATGAGCGTTATAAAGATTTGATTGGCAAAAAAGCTATTGTGCCTATAATAAATAGAGAAGTTCCTATTATTGCAGATACTTATGTTGATATGGAATTTGGAACAGGGGCACTAAAAGTAACCCCTAGCCACGATCATAATGACTGGAATTTAGGGCATAGCCATAATCTTGAATTTATTCAGGCTATTGATGATAACGGAATCATGAATGAGTTTGCCGGCAAATACGAAGGCATGACAAAAGAAAATTGCCGTAAAGCAATAGTTGAAGATATTGATGCCCTTGGGCAACTTATTGAAATCAATCCTATAGATCATGCTGTAGGCGTTTGCTATCGTTGTAAAACAGTTGTTGAACCACATGTTTCTACGCAATGGTTTATGGCAACCACAAAAATTGCCCCTCGTGCAAGGGCTGCTGTGCCAAGTGAAATTAAAATGATTCCCGATAACTGGGAAAAAATTTACTATGGCTGGCTTGATAATATTCGTGATTGGTGCATTTCGCGTCAAATCTGGTGGGGGCACAGAATTCCGGCTTGGAGCTGCCTTGACTGTGATGAACTTATTGTCAGCGAAAATGATATAGCTTCTTGCCCAAAATGTAATTCAAAAAATGTTGAGCAAGATCCCGATGTTCTTGACACTTGGTTCTCTTCTGCTTTATGGCCATTTTCAACTTTTGGCTATCCTGATAAAACAAAGGATTTAGAAACCTTCTATCCTACTTCCGTGCTTGTTACTTCTTTTGATATTATCTTTTTCTGGGTTGCTCGTATGATCATGATGGGGCAGCATTTTATGAATGAAGTGCCTTTCAAAGAAGTATATTTCACAGCCTTGGTGCGTGATGCTTCAGGGCAGAAGATGTCAAAATCAAAAGGAAATGGCATAGATCCAGTTGAAATGTCTGATAAATATGGCACTGACTCTCTTCGTTTTTGCCTCACTTCACTTGCTGCGATGGTGCGTGATATAAAGCTTTCTGAACAACGCATTGAATCGAGCCGTAATTTCATGAATAAATTATGGAATGCAGCAAGATTTTCAATGATGAATTTAGAGGGATATACACCAAACAAAAACTTTAAACCAGAAGAAATTCCTGCTGAACAAGTGCATCATATATGGATTTTACATCGCTTAGAAGAATTGAAAGCAGAAATAAAAAAAGGCATTGCAACATATCGCTTTAATGATGTTGCACAAAATCTTTATAAGTTTTTGTGGAATGAATTCTGCGACTGGTATTTGGAATTAGTAAAGATTGATATGAAAGAAGAAGGTGAGAAGAAACAGGTGGCACAAGAAGTTTTATGCCTTGTTCTCAATGAATATTTGACCTTGCTTCACCCTGTGGCACCATTTATTTCAGCACAAATCTATCAATCGTTGCCAAATAATCAAGGCAAAGATCTTGCTACAGAATTATATCCTTCTGAGCGCCCAGAATGTCTTCGTCCTGATATTGTTGAAGACATGCTCTTTATTCAAGATACAATTTCTGCAGTGCGTACTATTCGTGCTGAATTGAACATTAATCTTGGCTTCAAGCTTACAGTTTTGGCTAAACCTGAAAATGTGCATCAAGCAAACCTTCTTGATTTTTCTCGTCAATGGCTTTCATTTATGGCAAAAGTGGAAAATCTTATCCTAGATGACGGGCGTGAAGTTCCTAAAGCTTCAGCTTCACAAATAGTGAAGAAAGCTGAAATTATTGTGTTTTTAGAAAATGCTATCGACTTTCAAGTGGAGCTTGCAAGGCTTGAAAAAGAGCTTGTAAAAATTGAAAAAGAATACAATATGTTAAGTGGAAAACTTAAGAATGAAAAATATGTTTCAAATGCTCCTGAAGATTTAGTTGCTGCTGATAAAGCAAGGGTTTCAGAGCTTGAAGTGGCTATAGCAAAAATTAACGAATTAAAAATAAAATTCTCCCAACTTATATAACTATATAAAATAATTGTAATTAACATGAATAATAATATACCTGAATCTCTGCAAGCTATTATAGATCAATTTTCTCACTTTCCCGGTGTGGGGCAAAAATCTGCCATGCGAATGGCTATGGTTTTGTTGAAATGGAGTGAGAGCGAGGTCAAAAGGCTTGGGCAAAATATCTATGAATTACGTGATAAACTTCACCTTTGCTCAAAGTGTGGCGCTTTATCTGACACTAATCCTTGCCAGATTTGCTCTAACCCAGAAAGACTGTCGCACATGATTTGCCTTGTGAGTGAATGGGATAGTTTGCTTACTATAGAAGAAGGCAATTTTTATCAAGGTAAATACTGTATTTTAGGCGGCTTGTTAGGCTCAACCGAAAGAAGTATGCTTGAAACAGATAGACTTTTTCATCTTCTTTCATCGGGCGATGTTACAGAACTTGTGCTTGCTTTAGGTGCAACTTCAGAAGCTGAAGCAACAGCTTCATTTGTGCGTGAACAGGTGGCAAGGCTTTATCCAAATATCAAAATTTCTCGTCTTGCTCAAGGAATTCCACTTGGGGCAGAAGTAAAATTTATGGATAAAGAAACATTAAAACAATCACTTGCTTATAGGCAAGAATTATAACACTATTTAAAAATTTATTTGAATAGAGATTGGACTATTAATTTATAAATAAGGAAATACGACTATGCGCAGTGAAATTATGACAAAAGGCTTTGAAAAAGCTCCTCACCGTTCTTTACTTTATGCTTCAGGGCTCACTTCTGAAGAAATTCGTCGCCCTTTAATTGGTGTTTGCAATGCAGCAAATGAAATTGTTCCGGGGCATATTCACCTCGATAAAATTTCAGAAGCTGTAAAAGCAGGCGTGCGTTCAGCCGGCGGAACTCCATTAGAATTCCCTGCTATAGCCGTTTGCGATGGCCTTGCAATGAACCATAATGGCATGCACTTTTCATTGCCTTCACGCGAAATAATTGCGGATAGCATTGAAATAATGGCTACAGCACATCCCTTTGATGCTTTAGTGCTTATTCCAAACTGTGATAAAGTTGTGCCTGGAATGTTGATGGCGGCACTTCGCCTTAATATCCCCACACTTCTTGTTTCAGGCGGCCCTATGATGGCAGGAAAAAACGCATCTGACTTGATTTCAGTTTTTGAAGCAGTTGGTAAATTTAAGCAAGGGCAAATGACTGCTGATGAACTTGAAAACTTAACTGAGCACGCGTGCCCAGGCTGCGGTTCATGTTCTGGTATGTTTACAGCAAATACCATGAACTGTATTTCAGAAGCCATTGGTTTGGCACTTCCGGGTAATGGAACAATTCCTGCTGTGCAAGCTGCTCGTATTCGTCTAGCCAAGCAAGCAGGCGCAAAAATCATGGAGCTTTTGGAAAAAAATATTTGCCCGCGTGATATAGTAAATGAAAAGGCAGCCTATAATGCTGTTGCGGTTGATATGGCACTTGGCGGTTCAAGCAATACTGTGCTTCATCTTCCTGCTGTTTTTAAAGAAGCTGGCTTAAATATTGACTTAGATGTTTTTGATAAAGTAAGCAAAAAAACGCCTAATCTTTGCAAGCTTTCACCTGCAGGCTCTTACCATATTGAAGATTTACACGCTGCAGGCGGAATTCCTGCTGTGATGGCTCGCCTTGCAGAAAAAGATTTGGTGCACACAGATGTTTTAACAGCTATGGGTGCTTCACTTAAAGATGTTTTGGAAGTTACAAAAGTAAAAGTGCTTGATAATGACGTTATTCGCGAGCTTGATAATGCTTATTTGAAAGAAGGCGGAATTGCAATATTAAAAGGTAATCTTGCCATTAACGGTGCTGTTGTTAAACAAAGTGCTGTTGCCCCTGAAATGCGTGTGCGTGAAACTGTTGCGAAAGTGTTCGATAGTGAAGAAGACGCTACAGAAGCAATTTTAGGCGGGAAAATTCAAAAGAACGATGCTGTGATTATACGTTACGAAGGTCCTAAAGGCGGGCCTGGTATGCGTGAAATGCTCACTCCAACTTCTGTAATCTCAGGTATGGGGCTTGGTGCCGATGTTTTATTGGTTACTGACGGTCGTTTTTCAGGCGGCACAAGAGGGGCAGCGGTGGGGCACGTTTCACCCGAAGCTGCTGAAGGCGGAATTATCGGCCTTGTTGAAGACGGTGATATTATTTTTATTGATATAGATAATCGTATACTTGAACTAAAAGTTGATGATGCTACCCTTGAAAAAAGACGTGCAAACTTCAAGCCTGTAGAAAAAGCAAGCAAATTACAATCACCTTTTCTCAGACGCTATGCAAAATCAGTAACTTCTGCAGCAACAGGTGCTATTGTTGAATAGATTTTGAAGTTTTTGAGTGAAGAAAAAACCACGTTTTTCACGCAGTGAGGATTTTGTGCTGCAAGCCAAAATCTTTCTAATGATTTGGAAAATCAAGAGCGTAAGCGAATGAAGCTTTAGCGAACAAGTGAAAACCACGTTTTTCACGCAGTGAGGATTTTGTGCTGCAAGCCAAAATCTTTCTA
>CAYJHJ010000059.1:10091-13129 GCA_964370095.1 uncultured Desulfovibrionaceae bacterium
ATAAAGAAATACACGCTAATAAATATTTTAGCGTGTATTTCTTTAAAGGGTACTGGTGTTCAAAAGGGCAGAACTTTTTTGAAAATATTCTAGGCGAAGTGTGTTTTCCCACAAGTAGGACAGATTTCAGCTTGAGTAGCAAGAGAAGGCATTGCATGAATTTCACTTGAATTATCTTTTGGCATTTGATGATAGGGTAAACTGCTTCCTCTTGAAAAAGAACCCGGTATTACATGTGGAACATGATTCTCAATTTGCTTAAGCTCCAATCCAAGTTTATCAGCCATATACTCCATAGGGGCGTAATTACCTGTGATGTACATGATTTGAAAGAAGCTTTCAGCGCCAAGCTTAGCACCCGTATCATAGGGGTTAACTTCTCGTAAAAGTGTTGAATATGGTTTTCCGATGGCCTTTGCCAAATCCTTTGCCGGCATTGTATTATCCAAAACTAAGTTGTGAATAATTGTTGTGAATTCATTTCCCATATTTTCTCCTAAAATCTTATTTCACATTTATTTAAATGTGATATAAGATATAATCTACTAATTCAATATTTAAGTCAAGATTAAAAAATCTAATTTTAGATTTTAATATTAGAAATATCTAAAATATAATATTAGACTCATGAGAATTTATATATAAATTAGTGAAACTATAAATAAATAGATTATAAGTTATATATTTGAAGTAATAAACTAGAAATTTTTACGAAAAAATATATAAAAAAACATGATAGTTTATAATAGCTTGGAAAAATTATTTTTTTTATAAAAGAAAGGAAAATTTAGAAATAATCAATAATATCACTTGAATAAAATATAAATTAACTATAAAGTTCTATTGAAAAGTAACGATTATATTTATATACTAAGTATATAACTTTTCAAAATAGTTTAAGGTATAATTTTATGTGTAGTAGCAATAAAAATATAAATAATGACAAAAATAATTTGAGTAATGCAGACAAAGATAGATGTTTTTTATCAGAAAATAATTTAAACAGGCGTCAAGCGCTTAATCTTTTAGCAATTTCATCTTCTACTTTATTATTAAGTGGTTGCGTAAATGTTTTTTCACTTCTTGCCCCGGTTGACCCTCACAGCACAATTTATTCAGCTTCCATGGACAGCGCCCCTTCTTCAAGTGTAGGGCATAAAGCAGTGAAAAGTGCAAAATCACAAATTGGGGTGCGTTATGTTTTAGGGGGCACTTCACCACGAACAGGATTTGATTGTTCAGGGCTTATTTATTGGGCGTATAATGAGCATGGGGTTAAAATTCCGCGTGTAACAAAAGATCAAGCTTATGCCGGCGTTCCGGTGGCTTTAGATAATCTTGAGGCAGGCGATATTCTTGTTTTTGCTTCAACTGCAGCACCAAATTCTTTACACACAGCTCTTTATATGGGTGATAAGAATTTTATTCACAGCCCAAATAGTAAAAGTAAGGTAAGAAAAAATAGTTTGACAGAAAACTATTGGGGTTCACATCTGGCTTTTGCACGCAGAATTGTATAAGCATAATAGATAGATATAAAAAATAAGGGAGGCATGAAACCTCCCTTTATTTTTTTAATGAAGAACTTATATTTACTAGAAAGATCTGCCTTCATTTCGTTTTTCAGATTTAGTTGAAGTGGGGTCAGTCCACATTTTGATGAGGCTGGCAACATCCATACCAAGAGCTGATGCAACTACATAAGCAGGATCAAAGGGCATAGCAGTATCTACTTTGAATAAAACAAAATCCCTTGTTTTTTCATAAGGTAAAAGACCTGCATGTGCGATTGACCATAGCATGTTACCGTTATCAACATCATAAACTTGGATTATTATAGAAAGCTGTGTATCAGCCATTGTTGCACCATCAAAATAATATGTGATGTAACCACCCACTAAGAATTCAGCACCTTTTTGTTTTGCATAGTAAAGAGCGTTTTCTACTCTATGAGGTGGATTCATTTGAGCAAATTCTAATACAGAAAAGGCTCCGGATTGCAAGAACTGTTGCCAAATTATCTGTGATAAGCCTTGTGATATCTGATTGGGGTTGAGTGTTTCTTGCGTTATTCCAAGTGGCACAAACAAAGCTGTTGGCGGTGCTTCAAGATTTACATTTGGGTGAACTGTCACAACTTGATTGTTTCTGACAACTCTATTTGACATAGTGAACAAGGCCCCTTGTTGAGTATCAAAAGAGAAGGTTTCTTGGCTTGTAACAGTATCTATTGCTGAAGAGGCATAATCTATTGTCGAATCAACTGTAGCACAAGCTGATAAAAAAACACTTACTACTAGTGGGAGTATAAATTTCATCTTTCTATCCTGTCATTTTTTTGTTTATGATACTGTATTATGCAAAATTGATACCACTTTATATTTAAACAAAAAACAGGGCATTATAAAATACCCTGTTTTATAAACTAGATGATTAGACTATTTCTTATTCGTCGCCAAATTTGATAAAGCCTGGATTTACATTTGGCATAGCATTTACGATTAGTTCAACAATACCGCCATAGTACATGTTATAGTTTTCAGAAAGTTTGTGAATGTCAAGAAGTTCACGAATTTGACCTTTACAGTTTGAACAAGGAGCACAAATATATTTTTGAATTGATGGGTCAATGCAATCAGAGAAAGCATTTGCAATTTGTTCAATTTTCTTACGTCCTGAAATCATCATTCTCCATGGTTCAATATCGTTACGGCTCATGATAGCAAAACCGGAACCACCGCCACAGCAATAGTTTTCAGCACCGTATGGGTGCATTTCTCTAAATTGTGGTGCGATTTTTTTCAAGATATCACGCTGAGGTTTGCTAATACCCATAAGACGAGCAATATTACATGGATCGTGAAGAGTTACAGGGAAATTGTTGCGTGAAGGATCAAGGTTTAATACTCGGCTATCTACGATATCGCGAAGAATTGGGAAGCAAGATTCACGTGGAACGTTTAATGCTTGTGGAAGAACACGGTCAGCAATAACTGTAAGAGCTTTGTGAGCGTGGCCACATTCGCCGATAACGATTT
>CAYJHJ010000060.1:0-13116 GCA_964370095.1 uncultured Desulfovibrionaceae bacterium
GTTCTTGCTGCGTTCGCTAAAGATTTGTTCGCTTCTGCTCTCATATATTCGCTAATAAAGTTCATGCAATTCCGCATAAATTTTTTGCAAATATGTTTTATAATCGCCTTCTTTTAATGAATTGATTATTTCAAGCATTTTTTTATCATCAATAAAGCCACGTCTATAAGCAACTTCTTCAACGCAAGCAATTTTCAAGCCTTGCCTTTTTTCCATAATCTGCACAAATTGCCCAGACTCCATTAAACTATCCGGAGTTCCAGCATCAAGCCAAGCATTACCTCTTCGCATAGGCACAACATTCATTCTGCCCTCTTCAAGATACATATTATTCAAATCTGTAATTTCAAGCTCTCCTCGTGCCGAAGGCTTTAGTGAAAAAGCTTTTTCTACCACATCAGGCGGATAAAAATAAAGCCCAACAGATGCATAATTTGATTTTGGATTTTTTGGTTTTTCTTCAATGGAAAGAGCTTTGTAATCTTTATCAAATTCCACTACGCCAAATCTTTCGGGGTCAGACACGTGATAAGCAAAAATAGTTGCTTTTTCACCCTTATTTCTTTCAATAACTTTTTCAAACAAAGAAAACTGTTCGCCCATATAGAAAATATTATCGCCTAATATAAGGCAAACATCATCATTTTCTATAAAATCGGCTCCAATTGTAAAAGCTTGGGCTATACCTTTTGGCTCTGCTTGAACAGCATATTGTATGTTCATGCCCAATCTTTCGCCATCTCCAAAAAGCTTTTCAATATTTGGCGTATCTTGCGGTGTTGAAATTATTAAAATATCTTTTATTCCAAAAAGCATTAAAGTTGACAAAGGATAATATATCATAGGCTTATCATAAACAGGCAAAAGCTGTTTTGATGTTGTTCGAGTAAGCGGATATAAACGTGTTCCAGAGCCACCTGCCAAAATTATTCCTTTCATACAAAACCTCAAAAAATAACATATTAGAAAGAAAAATATATTATGTTAAGCCTAAACTAATTTTCATACTATATTTCTCTTGACAAAATATATGCTTTGTTGCGAAAAAAGTAAAGCAATTATACAAATAACAAAGATTTTTGATAAGAATTTACTAATAAGAAGATAAAGAGAAAAATATGATATTAATTTTAGGCGGAGCCGGCTATATTGGCTCACATAGCTGCAAATATTTTTTAGATAAGGGCTATGATTGCCTTGTTGTCGATAATTTTTCATATGGGCATAAAGAAGCAATAGACAAAAGAGCCAAATACCTTGAGGCAGACCTTCTTGATAAAAAATCCATCAAAAATATTTTTGAAAACTATTCCATTGATGCTGTTATCCATTTTGCTGCGTGTAGCCTAGTGGGTGAAAGTGTTGAAGAGCCAAGAAAATACTATAGAAATAATGTTGTGGGCACATTAAATCTTCTTGATGTTATGCTTGAACATAATGTTAAAAAAATTGTTTTTTCAAGCACTTGTGCTACTTATGGAAACCCTATCTATACACCTATTGATGAAAAACACCCGCAAAACCCCATCAATCCTTACGGAAAAACAAAGCTAATGATTGAACAGATTTTGGAGGATTATCATAATGCCTACGGTCTTGAATATATTGCACTTCGTTACTTTAATGCAGCAGGTGCAAGTTTAGATGCAAGTATAGGCGAAAGCCATCACCCGGAAACTCATCTTATCCCTTTAAAAGCAATTAAGGGCGAGCGTGAAAATATTAAGGTTTTTGGCACAGATTATGACACTCCTGATAAAACCTGTATTCGTGATTATATACATGTGAATGACCTAGCAAGTGCTCATTATCTTGCTTATAAAAAGCTTGATGAATTTAGTGGTTACCTCAATCTTGGCACAGGCATTGGAATTTCAGTAAAGGAAATTATTCAATCAGCAGAAAGAGTTACAAATAAAAATTGCCCTACAGTTTATACGACAAGAAGAGCGGGCGACCCTGCTGTTTTATATGCAGACAATACTAAAGCAAAAGAAATTTTAGGTTGGCAAGCAGAATATACCAATATTGACGATATAATAAAAACAGCTTGGGCTTGGGAACTGGAAAAAAAGTTCTAAGTTTAGCATTTTTTATAGCACACTAACTAACTCTAAAGCTCACCTCCAGATATGGGCTCTTTATTAAAGCATTTGGTTTTAAAAGTGCTACAGCATAATATTTTAAACATATTATTTCTCCATATGTGTTTTTTAACACATTGCCAAAGAATTTTATTTCACATAAAGTAAAAAATATGTATGTGCAAATTGGAAAAGATAACTTTTTTATCAAGGAGTAATTATGATTAAAGTTTTAAAATTTAAACCGCTCTCTATTTATTTTTTAAGTTTATTTGCCTTTATTTTTATGGCAAGCGCTTTAGCTCACGCAAAGGAAAAAGTTATACTTGATGCCGATATGGTAGAAGCATTTGACGATGGTATTGCCATGCTTATGCTTGCTAATTCTCCTAAAGTTGAACTTCTGGGCGTTACCACTGTTGCAGGAAATTCTTGGGCAGAAGCAGGCACAGCTTATGCTTTGCGTCAACTTGAAATCACAGGTAAAACTCAAATTCCTGTTGCAATAGGTGCCTTATATCCATTCCGCCCGCAACGCCATGAAAATATTGCGCTTGAAAGAGAAATGTTTGGAATCGGGGTTGATGTATGGACAGGATCTTTTGGTTTTCCTCAACCAAAATCATGGCAAGATTTTTATATGGAACACTATAAAACAAAGCCTACAATCAGCCCTATAGATCAAAGCGGTGTTGATTTTATTATTGACACAGTGCGTAAATATCCAAATGAAATAACTATTGCTGCCATTGGCCCCTGCACAAACTTAGCAATGGCAATTCGTAAAGCACCTGATATTATACCACTTATTAAAAGAGTGATATATATGGGCGGCTCTTTTTTCCATCCGGGAAATGTTACACCGGCAGCAGAATTTAACTGGTGGTTTGACCCCGAAGCAGCCCGCATTGCCGTAAGAGCTCCTTTTAAAGAGCAAATTATTGTAGGCTTAGATGTATCAGAAAAAATTGAGTTTGAAAAAGATAATTACGATCGTTTCATGAATACATTAAATAAAAATGTTTTAGCTGATATGTTGGAAAAAACTCATGTTGGCGTAAGTTTTAACAAAGACCCTAAATTTTCACATTTTGTTTGGGATGTAATTGTGTCAGCAATTATTATTGAGCCTGAAATCATTACTGAAGAAATCACTCAATTTGTTGATGTAAATGATCAATTTGGTCTTTCTTATGGGCAATCAATGCCATTTCCTATAAACGGGCCTAAAGGTTCAAAAAAAGCACGCATAATACTTGATATCAATGAAGAAAGATTTTGGGATATGGTAAATGAAAAGGATTATTGGAAAGATATTAAATAGCTAGAATTATTTTCAATTCAACAAAAGGATTAGTATAATAGATTGCATAGAGTTTAAAGAAAAAAAGGCAATATTTTCCTTGTTTTATAGTGGAATAGATTTTGCACAAAAGCCAATGGATAAAAGTGTTAGGAAATTTCTTCATACTATAAAAAAGGAGTAGCTTATGTCTATTTCTGGGATTTCGTCAGATTATAATTCTATATATGCAACAAATAGCTATAGCAGAACACAATCCGTAGCTCAAACAGCCTTTAGCGAAGCCATTGCTGATAGCAATAGCAAAAGTTCTGCTTCGCAAAATAATTCTAATCAAAATACTAAAGCTACTATCCCGAATGACAACACCATTACAAGCCTTCTTGGTATGAATGCTATGACTCTTGCCGATTGGGAAGAAATAGAGCTTAATGCTCCTTTTGAAGCAAATCTCACATCTTCGCAAGGTTCAAACATCTCACTTAAAGAAAATATACATACCAATGATTTAGGTGAAAGTCTCAGCACTTATACATTAAATTTTCAAGCAAAAAGTGGGCAAAATTTAAATCTTAATGTCAGCGATGATACTACTATAACTGAAAATAAAGACGGCACTGTTTCAGTCTATTCACTCTCTTCAAATTCAACAACAGTTTATGCTAAAGACGGCTCGCAGCAAGAATTTTCCGGCAATAATCTTGATGCGAATGCTAATAGCACAATTATCAATATCAGCGGAAAAAATATAAGCACAGGCAAGGGCGATGACATTATTTTCAACCTAGCCAATGATGCCACAATCAACTCAGGAAGCGGAAATGACACTGTTTATGTGCATGCGGATAATGTTACAATTGATTTAGGTGAAGGCGATAATACTGTTCATGCAAGAAGGCTTATTGAAAGCACAATCAAGGGCGCTGATGGCAATAATAGCATAAACATTGCAAAAGGTGTTGACGATAGCGTTATTCATCTTGGTGATGGAAATAATAGTGTAAACGCTTGGAAGCTTGAAAATTCTTCCTTGAATGTCGGTTCCGGAGACAATAGTTTTGATATTCTAAACCTGCACACTTCCACTATGCTGGTTGGCTCTGGCGATAATACTTTTGAAGAATTGGCTCTGAGCAATGCCACAATGACTATGGGCGATGGCAATAATAAGGGTTATATTCTTGATTCGCACACATCTACAATAAATTTTGGCAATGGAAACAATAATTTATATGTGTTAGGGCTTGAGCGTCTCAGTAATGGCGGCACTTCTTCCACCTTAAATATTGGAAATGGCGATAACACTATAGTTATGTCCACCGTGAATAGGTCTACTGTAAATATAGGTAATGGTAGCAATAACATAGATATAAGTTCCATGTCTAATTTCAATTTTCATGATGTTTTAAAAGCACATGAAAATGGCAAGATATTTGAAACAGGCGTGATGGATTCCACCTTGAATATTGGTGATGGCAACAATAATATCAATATTGATAGCATGACAGGAACGACTGCAAATGTTGGCAACGGCAATAATACTATCACCTTAGATAGTCTTTTAAATTCTATTTTTGGCGTGGGGAATGGCGATAATGCTTTCGTAGCTAACAGCATTTCTTCTTCACAAATCACTTTTGGCAATGGTGATAACGACTTGCAAATACTTGATTTATTAGAATCTGCACTCAATTTTGGCACAGGCGATAATTCTTATATAGGCAATAGCATTTATAACTCACAAATTGAAACTATGGGCGATTTGCTTGTGGAAATCATTGAAATGCGTGAAAGCTCATTCAAGGGTGAAGGTAAAAATATCACGCTAGATGCACAAGATATTTATGATTCTGAAATTGAATTAGGCGATGGCGATAATTCAATAACTGCACTTTATTTCAATAATTCCACGCTCACTTTTGGTGATGGAAATAATGAATTTGAAAGCTTTATTATGGAAAATTCTTCCCTTGAAATGGGTGATGGCAAGAACTCGCTTCAAGTTGATAAAATGAAAGGCGAATCTTCAATAATTATGGGCAGTGGCGAAAATAAAGCCTATGTGCATAAAATAGAAGAAGAAGCTTCTATTACTATTAATAATGAGATTATAGAAGAATTTGATACAAAAGAAAACTCTCCCTTAGTAAACGAAGATAATTTTAAAGAAGTTCATGAAAAATATAGTCAAAGACGTGAAGAATTATTAAATACAGGCTGAAACACAATTTGATACACTAAGCTTCACACCTTGGCTTGCCTATGCCACCGCAGGAGAAAAAGTTTTATATAACTATGACGTTTCAATTCTAAAACAGTTGTTAAATTATATCAATAGACGCGACTTAATAGGTCAATATTTCTAAAATGTTTTAATCCCAAATGTGTCAATAAAAGTGTTTTGTGATGCTGTATCACCAATTAAATAGATTTCGTCATCTTTGCTGAATTGATATGAAGGATCAGGGTTTACTTGTATGCTGCCGTCCTCCATCTTAATTCCCACTACGCTGCAACCTGTTTTTTCACGAATTTTGCTATCAATCAGGTTTTTACCAATAAGTGATTTATCTATGGTTGCGCTAAATAGGCTAAGTCCATCTCTGAGCATAAACACTTTGCCTGGTGCAAGTAAATTTACAACGGAATTACTCATCATGGAAACAAGTGAAAGCACAATATTTGCACCTGCTCTATGCAAAATATTTATATTTCTTTCTAAAGAAGCACGAGTAAGAATTTGTATATCAGGCCTTAGTTGCCTACAATAAATTGTTAAATAAATATTTGTATCATCATCATGCGTTGTAATCATAACAGAAGCACTTTCATCAATTCCTGCTTCTTTAAGTATATCGATATCAGAAGCATCACCTAAAATAGTGCGTATTCCGTCTGAAAGCCCACGCACATGCACTTTATCAACAACCACAACCTCAATACCATGTGCGTATAATTCTTCTGCTGCTGCAAAACCAACTTTTCCACCGCCGATAATCAAAACTTTATGAGCTTGAGTATTTTCAATGTCTATACAAAATTCTTTATCAAAGTCTTCAAACTGTTCCTTTGTGCCTGCCATAACCAAGGTTGTGCCCTGCGAAAGAACTTCATGAGGCGAAGGATTAACAAAACGGCCCTTTTTCCAAAGGCCAACAATGTTTATTCCTACTTTTGCACGCACATTTGACTCAAGCAATGTTTTTGATAAAAGTGTTGTATTATCAACGGAATGTTCAGCAATAAGCAAGGAAGAAAATGCACTGAGATAGCTAAAAGATCCTTTATATTCCACAACTCTTCTTGCCAAGGCCTCTCCAAGCATCTTTCTAAACTGTAAGACTTTTGTAGCCCCGGCAAGTGATAAAATATCCACTGAATCTTCATTTTCAGCTTTTGCAATAACAGGAATAAAGTCATTCACCTCTCTTGCTGAAAAAATAATATTTGTATTTCTGATATCTGTATCTAAAGCCAGAAGCAATACTGCATTATCAACCCCAAGATTTTTATAAGTTGCTCCATCATCATAATCACCAACTACAACATGGAAATTTTGATCTTCCAAATCAAGAGAGGTTTGCGTATCCGGGCATAAAATCACGCAATAAAAGCCATAGCGAGTTAAAAGCTGCACTAAGTTTAATGAAATAGGATTAAGCCCTACAACAATCACATGATCATTTATATTTGCGGAAAGAGCACGTGGGGCATTTGTCTTTTTTTGTGCCTCAAGCCAAGGGGAATACACATATTGAATAAAAGCAAAGGGCATCATAACCAAGAGCAAAACAACTCCTGATATAAGCACTATCAAGGAAAAAAATCTGCCTAAATCTGATGTGAAAGTAATATCACCAAAACCTAGAGTAGACATTACTGTCAAGGTCCAGTAAAAGCCTGTCAACCACGTGTGTTTTTGCCCTTCATAAGCCATTATATAGTGAAAAAGTATACTATATACACATATAAGAAACATAAGTAAAACCAAAAATCTAAGAAAGTAACCTACATTTCTGCGTGTACCTTTTTGATGTAAAAATGTACTCATTTGAGAAACAACAAATTTCATACTCTACCCTTTATGAAAAACATCAAGCTTTTCTTTAATATACAACAATATATTGAATTACAAACAAAAACCATCATCAACTATGATGTTTTGCCCATTCACGTATTTACTCATATCACAAAGCAAATAGACAAGAGTTCCACACATATCATCGCTTGTTAACATGCCTTTATTTAAACACTGCTCTTTATAAGCTTTTAAAAATGGCTTTGGTTGATTATCCAAAATTCCGCCCGGTGAAATTGAATTTATTCTTATATTTGTGCCCTTTAAATACTTTGCCATATACTGCGTTAAATGTATCAAACCTGATTTAATAACAGCATATTCAACAGGCATTGTCATAGCAGTATTTTCATAAATTTCAAATTTTGGTGCAACCACACCATAAATCGAGGCTAAGTTGATTATATTTCCATGCCCTTGCTCTATAAAATATTTTGCAATGATTTGAGAGCATAAGAAATATCCCCCCAAATTTAAAGAAACATTTGTATTAAAATCATCTATTTCAACATCAAAAAAGTGCTTGCCATAGTTTTTATTGCGAGGATAGGCTGAATTTACAAAAGCATCTATTTTATTATATTCTTTATGCACTTTGCCTATCAGGCTTTTAATGCTTTCTTTTGACGTTATATCAAGTGGGTATTCTTTACTTTTTATATCTGCAGAAATAGCAATTCCACCATTTTTTGAAATTGCTTCACAAAAAGCCTTTCCAAGCAAACCTTCCCCACCTGTTACTATAATGACTTTATTTTCTAAATTTATCATAACATAATTCTCTTCAAAGATAAAAAATTTTAGGTTCTATTATACTTGTTCTCATACTATATTTTTTTGAGAAATTAAAAACTCAGCAAAAGAAAAATCAAGTTCATCATCAATGTCTATTGCCCTTTCTCTTGGGATTACATGATGCCTTACTCTTCCTTCCAAGAGGTTTTTGTTTGAAAAAATAAATTTTGGATCTACCACATAAGCAGCTGTTGTTATATCATAAAAAACAGGTGCATCTTGACGACGAAAAATTGTTTTTTCGCTTGGCATGGCAAGAACAGCTTCACCATGTTTATTTTCAGTTATCATATTAAACATAGGGTGGCGCTGAGCCAAGGAAGTTGTGATAACTGCATCGCACTCGTTCTTTATATAAATTTCAAGGCACTTTTCAATATCGTCGACATTTCTTAAAGGCGCGGTGCAAGGTAATGAAAGAAAAATTTCACAAGGGCCCCCGGCAGGATTATTGCCAACTTCTTTGAGTGCGTGCTGCCAGGCCAAACGTTCCGGGCTTGTATCTAAGGCAAGTTCTTTTGGACGTAAAAAAGGCACTTCTGCTCCCCAAGCTTTTGCAACTTCTGCTATTTCATTATCGTCAGTTGAAACAATAATTCTCGATATATTTTTTATTTGCTTAGCTATTTCAATTGAATACGCAATAAGAGGTTTGTTGTCCAAAAGGCGAATATTTTTCCTTGGCAAACCTTTTGAGCCTCCCCTTGCAAAAATAAAAGCATATATTACAGGTGATTGCATACCCACTCCTTGTATATACTTGCCCTTTCTATTGCCTCAATATAAGAAAGCACTTGAATACCTTCTTTAAAGCTTGATGCAAAGCCTATTTCATTGCTCAAAAAAGCTGATAACTGTTTTTCATAAGTAGTGTTTTGTTGGCAAATATAGCTTTCTTCTTTTGTATTATAGGTTAGTATACCGCTAATAAAGTCAAAGCATAATTGTGAATCTTCCAAAATAAAAATAATATGCCTTCGTACGGGATTTTGCAAATAGTCTAAATGTATTGTAACCTGCGGGCATGCCTCATGTTCTGCTAACACAGTAACATTATCTTCACTATCTATATCTAAGTGTGAATCTTTCCCTACTAAAGCCACAACTCGCTTCCATGAACCTGCAAAGAAACACGCAAGGTCAAGCTCATGCGATAAGTCTCGCAAAACTCCTCCGCCAAGTTCTTTATAAGCTGAATAATTTTTTCTGTAATCTTGCTGAGGGCGCCACGAAGGTAAATATTGCCCTACATGAAGATGTATGCCCAATATCTTCTTGTTTTTTAGAATTTCCTGCATTTTTTGCACAGCAGGATGAAAACGTAAGTTATAAGCTGTATATGTTTTTTCTTTTAATTTATCAGAAAAGAGCAAATCTAAATCTTTTAAATTTGCAAATAAAGGCTTTTCTACCAATATCTTATTGATAGGCACTTTTGATAAATCTAAGAGATGTTTTGCATGCAGAGATGTTGGCGTTGCTATAACAGCCAAGTCAAAAGCATCATCAGGTGAAAGTTCATGCAAAGCCTTAATTGTGGGATAGGGAAGAGAGCTTTGCGAGCTTATACAAAGAATATCTGCACCTAATGAAGCTGCAATTTGTGCGTGGCGTAAACCTATAGAACCACAACCATAAATAAGCACTCTACTCAAAGAAGACTCCTCTTATTATTACAAAAACATAAAGCTATTAAACTTTATTTTTTAACTTATGTAAAGTTTTTTCATACTAAAAACTTTTTCTCTTCTTTATTGATTCAATATTTGAAGCCTATAAAGAGGCATCAAAAAAATAAAGCTTATCAATTTCTTGAGGACTTTAAAAAAAATATTTTCGCATCTCTCAAAGATGAGGTTGCTTCAAGCAAAATAATATAGAATTATCAATGGTATATTTCTAAATAGGGAATAGCTGTTACAAATTTCCCGCCCCATTCTTTTATATATTTGTGTTCATTCATAATTTCTTCCTTGATATTCCAAGGCAAGATAAGCACATAATCCGGCTTTTCTTCTTTGATTTTTTCAGGCGAAAACACGGGAATATGAGAGCCGGGCAAATATTTATTTTGCTTGCTTTTGGCTTTATCTACACAAAAAGAAAGTAAATCAGGCTTTACACCACATATATTTAAGAAAGTATTTCCCTTAGCCGCTGCCCCATAAGCAGCAACTTTTTTTCCTTTGCTTTTTTGCTCAAGTAAAAAGAATAAAAGCGCGTTTTTTGTTTCTTCAATTTTTTCTTGAAAATTAAGATAAGTGGAAATATCAAAAAGCCCATTCTTTTTTTCTTTTTCAAGCAAAATTTCAACATTTTTTGAAAGAACATGTTTTTCGCATCCTGCATGACAAGCAAACACTCTCATTGAACCGCCATGCGTTATAAGTTCTTCCACATCAAAAATTTTCAAGCCCTTTTTTTCAAAAATTCTTTTTACAGTATAGAGCGATAAATAAGAATAATGTTCTTGATAAATGGTATCAAATTGATTTTGTTCAATCAAATTCAAAAGATGCGGAAATTCAAAAGTGATAATCCCATTATCTTTTAAGGCAAGGCGAGCCCCTTCAACAAAGTCATTAATATCAGGCACATGGGCAAGCACATTATTTCCTAAAATCAAATCAGCTTTGATATTTTTTTCTGCAAGTTCTTTGGCAAGACGAGTTCCAAAAAAATCTTGTATGCTTTCAATACCTTTTTCACGAGCAACATCAGCAGTATTTTTTGTTGGCTCAATTCCAAAACAAGGAATATTTCTTTCTTTGAAATATTGAAGTAAATAACCGTCATTTGATGCGATTTCAATAATTTGAGATTTTTCATTCAAGTAAAATCTGTCAATCATCATTTCAACATAATTTTTTGCATGTGCTAACCAAGAAGTAGACATTGAAGAAAAATATGCGTAATCATTATTAAAAATCTCATTACTTTTTTTATATTCATCTAATTGCACCAAAAAACAATTCTCACAAACATAAAGCAAAAGCGGGAAATATGGCTCAATTTCTTTTAGTTGCTCTTTGGTAAGAAAAGAATTTGAAGCAGGTTGATGCCACAAATTTGCAAATATATGATTCAATTCTTGTCCGCAATGACGACAGTTCATATCTCTAATCCTTTAAAATCTTCTGTAATATAGGGATGGTTTTTATCTTTTTCAGATAGTTCCGAAACGTCCATAGCCCACGAAATTTTAACTTTAGGATCAAGATAATTAATTGCTGACTCATGTGTTGGACTATAAAATTCTGAATGCATGTATAAAAGCTGTGTGTTTTCTTCAAGTGTTTGAAAACCATGTGCAAAACCTTTTGGAATATAAAGGGCTTTCATATTTTGTGCAGTCAAAATTTCAGCATGATACTGTAAAAAAGTGGGTGAACCTTTACGCAAATCAATAACCACATCATAGCAAGATCCTTGCAAGCAACGAACAAGTTTTATTTCTGCAAAAGGTGGATTTTGAAAGTGCATACCCCTTATTGCCCCTTTTTGCTTTGTGATTGACATATTCATTTGTGCAAGAGGAAGTATAAGCCCATGCTTTTCAAATTCTTCTTTACAATAAAGCCGAACAAACAAGCCTCTCTCATCTATAAAAGAAGAAGTTTCAATAATATACAAGCCTTCAATATTTGTTTTGGTAAAGTTCATCATCTTCCTAGATAGTCATCAATTTGTTTTTGCGTAACTATTTTTAAATTTTGTGAATTTTCAGCCCATGCCTTATACCAATCTGCTGTTATTTCAATGCTTTCTTCAAAAGTAAATTTTGGTTTCCAACCAAGGTTTTGTGAGGCCTTTGTGCAATCAAGCCCCAAAAAATGTGCTTCATGCGGCTGTGGCTTATTATCAATTTTATAGCGTGTTGAAACATTTTTTTCATTATTATCCCAGCATGTAGCAAAAAGTTTCACCACTTCTTCCACTGTATGTGCTTCATTATTGAGTGGCCCAAAGTTCCACGCTTCAGAATAAAGGTTTGGATTATTATAAAGCTCTTTAGCCAAAAGAAGATAGCCATATAAAGGCTCTAAAACGTGCTGCCAAGGCCGTGTTGCTTCAGGATAACGTATGTGCACGGCTTCGTTTTTGCTAAAAGCTTTTGCCATGTCGGGGATAAGTCTATCTTTTGCAAAATCGCCGCCACCAACCACATTTCCTGCACGCACACTTGCCAAACCTTGTTTATTTGTATCAAAAAAACTTTTTCTGTATGATTGAACTATAAGCTCAGCACAGCCCTTACTTGCTGAATAAGGGTCATCACCACCCATTCTGTCATTTTCTTTATAAGGATAGGCTTTTCCGATGTTTTCATAGGCTTTATCAGAAGTAATAATAAGGCTTGATTTAATACTTTCGCAAGCTTTCACAGCTTCAAGAACAGAAGCTGTTCCCATAATATTTGTTTCAAGCGTATCAAAAGGAAAATCATAAGAAGGACGCACCAAGGATTGAGCCGCAAGATGAAAGAAAATATCGGGCTTTGCTTCAATTACTTTTTCTTTAAGCAAGTTTTTATTTCTTATGTCAGCATGCGTATGCCTGCAAGATTTATCTATTTCAAGCAAAGACCATAAAGAAGGATTGCTTGGTGCTTCAAGCGAATAATCATAAATTTTTGCACCAAATTTTTCTAAAAGCAAAACAAGCCATGAGCCTTTAAAACCGGTTGCTCCTGTAAGAAAAATTATTTTATCTTTATAGAAATCCTGCAAATTTTGCATGACAATCTACCACACTTTCCATTCAGCTTGATTATTATCCCAAATTTTATTCAGTCTTTCCATATCACGGATAGTATCCATACAGGCCCAGAATTTTTTGTGGCGATACATCATAAG
>CAYJHJ010000061.1:0-12639 GCA_964370095.1 uncultured Desulfovibrionaceae bacterium
AGCAAAAGAGCTTTAGAAGAAGCTGATGTTGTTGTATATGATGCACTTGCTTCTGAAAGTTTACTTGACTTTGCAAGAAAAGATGCTGAAAAAATTTATGTTGGAAAAATTTCAGGCAACCACGCTTTGCCTCAAGATGAAATTAACCAGCTTCTTGTTGATAAAGCAAAAGAAAATGGTGGTCAAACCATTGCCAGACTCAAAGGTGGTGATCCTTATATATTTGGTAGAGGTGGTGAAGAAGGCGAAGTTTTACGTGCTAATAATGTGCCTTTTGAAGAAATTCCGGGCATTTCAAGCACAATAGCAGGCCCAGCTTATGCCGGAATTCCTGTTACTCATCGTGCGTATTCTTCCTCTCTCACCATTATCACTGGCCATGAAGACCCTAATAAACCTGACAGCGTTCATAATTGGGAAGCGCTTGCAAAATCAGCTTCAACTTTAGTTTTTGTTATGGGCATGGCAAATCTTCCTAAAATATCAAAAAGCCTTATAGATGGCGGACTTGATAAAGACACACCTGCCGCACTTGTTTATAAAGCCACAACCCCTGAACATCGCTCAATAACAGGCACTATTGAAGATTTACCAAGACTTGCCAAAGAGCATAACTTCACTAACCCCTGCCTTATAGTTGTAGGTAATGTTGTGAAAATGAAAGATAAACTTGATTGGTTTGAGCAAAAGCCACTACTAGGTAAAAATATTGTTGTAACCCGTGCTAGAGAGCAAGCAAGTTCAATCGCTCTTATGCTTTCAAGCCTTGGGGCAAATGTTATTCAATTCCCCACCATTAAAATTGTTCCTATTATAAATTTTGATGAAGTTGACAATGAAGTCAATCAAATGAATAATTATGATTGGGTAATTTTCACCTCAATCAATGGTGTTGAGCATTTTTACAATCGCCTATACACAACAAAGAAAGATTCACGTATATTTGCAAATTCAAAAGTTTGTGCAATTGGACCTGCAACTGCTGATGGCCTTAGAAAAAGAGGCATTGAACCTGATTTTATTCCTACTGAATATAAAGCAGAGGGCATTGTTGATGGATTAAAAGAGCTTGGAGTTGCAAATAAAAATGTTCTTATTGTTCGAGCAAAAGAAGCCCGTGAACTTCTTCCCACCGAATTAGAAAAATTTGGGTGTTCTGTGAAGGTCCTTACAATTTATGAGACTGTTTCCACAGTAAATAAACAAGAAAAACTTCAAGCAATGATTGAAGAAAATAAAATTGACTGTGTATCTTTCGGGTCATCATCAACTGTAAAAAACTTCTTTCAGCAAATTCCAACAGAAATTGCAAAAAAATCTGCTGAAACAGGCAAACTTAAATTTGCAAGCATTGGCGATATCACTTCCGGCACCCTTTCAGAATTTGGTTTTAAAGCAGATATTCAACCACAAAATTATACTATTCCTGAACTTGTTCAAGCAATTAAGGAGTTTTATACATGCGATTAAAACTCGCTATACTTGCCTCAGGGTCAGGCACAAATGCTGAAGCCATAATTCAAGCAGCTCAACAAGGTATTATAAACGCTGAAATTTCTTTGGTTTTTACTAATATTGAAAATGCAGGCGTAATAGAAAGAGCAAAAAAATTAAATGTTCCTTTTGAGGTTTTGCCGCATAAAAATTTTGATTCACGTGAAGCTTATGATAAAGCGGTATTAGAAATTTTGCAAAAATATCAAATCGATACAATTGCAATGGCAGGCTATATGAGGCTTGTAACCTCTGAATTTATCAAAGCGTATAAAGGCAGAATATTGAATGTTCACCCTGCCCTGCTTCCTTCTTTCAAAGGTGCGCAAGGAATTGAAGATGCAAAGAATTATGGTGTGAAAATTTTTGGGTGCACAGTGCATTTTGTTGACGAAATAATGGATAATGGCGCAATTATAATTCAAGCTGCAATGCCAACAACCTTTCAAGTTTATGAAAAAACAATTCAAAAACTTCATTCCTTTGAGCATAAAATATACGTGCAAGCCTTACGTTGGCTTTCAGAAGAAAGATTAATCGTTGATGATGCAAATCCGCGTATTGTTCATCTAAAAGAAAAAGAAAATATAAGTTATCAAAATCCTTTTATTGATTGTATTGTTTACCCTCCGCTTGAGATATAGAATAAATTATATATACTTTCGAGATAGTCATTCTTCAAAAGATAGAGCCACAAAGAAAAGTGGAAATCAACAAGCAATTTTAGCAATAATTTCATGAGATAATAAAAGAGAAAGCCCTCGGTTCATTCATCGCCGAGGGCTTATAAAAACGCTAATTTAAGCTTTTATCACTGTAAGCAAAGCGCACAAATCTTTAGCTAACGAAACAATTTCCGCGCAAATTGTGAGTGAGGATTTTGTGCTGAAAGCAAAATCTATACTGTTTAGAATCTATATGCAAAGTTTAAAGAACCTGTATGTCTTGTTTGTTCTAAACCAAGTTCACCATACCGCTACATAACGATTTTTCAAATTTGATAAAGCATTTTTTGGTTGCATGGTTTATTCCTTTTATTATGATAATTGATAATATGCTATTTTATTGCTTTTTTATGCTCGCTTGGTTCAGTTTCATTTGAAAGCAGTTTTTCGCCTCATCACAGCGTAATCTTACTTCTTTTAATGATACAGTCGGATATTCTCCAAGGCTGAGCAACTTTTTATACTTCAAATAACATTTCCAAATCATCACGAGTGAGCGATTTCCAAGTAATATCATTAAGATAGATTTTGGTTTCGCTTTGCTCACACAAAATCCTCGTTTGCAATTTACGTGGAAATTGCTTCACTCGCTAAAGTGCAAGACACTTTGATTTTTTGGTTGCATAAAGTTAGATTTATACTTCAAATAACATTTCCAAGTCATCACGGGTGAGCGATTTCCAAGTAACATCATTAAGATAGATTTTGGTTCCGCTTTGCTCACACAAAATCCTCGTTTGCAATTTACGTGGAAATTGCTTCACTCGCTAAAGTGCAAGACACTTTGATTTTTTGGTTGCATAAAGTTAGATTTATACTTCAAATAACATTTCCAAGTCATCACGGGTGAGCGATTTCCAAGTGTCTTGACCCGGAATTACAGCTTCGGCAACGCCTTTTTTCATTTCTTGAAGTTTCAGAATTTTCTCTTCTACAGTGTTTTGGCAGATCATTTTATAGGAGAAAACTTGTTTTTTCTGTCCAATACGGTGTGCCCTATCTGTAGCTTGCGATTCAACTGCAGGGTTCCACCATGGATCGTAGTGTATAACATAATCAGCTGAAGTTAAGTTTAATCCTGTTCCACCTGCTTTTAATGATATAAGAAATATCGGAATTTCCGGTGTATTATTAAACTTATCAACTTGCTCAAGCCTATCTTTACTTGAGCCATCAAGATAACAATATGGAATGCCTGTCATTTGTAACCAATTTCTTATAACATGAAGCATTTGCACAAATTGTGAGAATACAAGAACTTTATGCCCTTCTTCAACAATATCGATAATCATATCTTTGAAGGCTTCAAATTTTCCTGAAGTCATGCTTGGTGCTGCACCCGGCATATCAAGTTTTAATAAACGTGGATGACAGCAGATTTGACGAAGTTTAAGCAAAGCATCAAGTATTGACATTTGACTTTTTGCCATACCTTTTTCATCCACATCTGCAAGCACTTGATCACGTAATTTTTTTGCTAATGAGCTATAAAGCTCAGCTTGATCTTCTGAAAGATCGCAATAAGTGATATTTTCAATTTTAGGCGGTAAGTCTTTCACAACTTCTGCTTTTGTTCTTCTTAGAATAAATGGTTTTACCCTTGAGCGTAAATAAGCCAAGGTTTCAGAATCACCCTCTTTAATTGGTTTTATTATACCACGTTGAAAGGAGTGTTGCGAACCCAAAAAGCCTGGCATTAAAAATTCAAATAAAGACCATAATTCAAAGAGGTTATTTTCAATAGGCGTTCCTGAAAGACATAGTCTTATTTTTGAGTCTATTTGTCTTACAGATCTGGCTGTGATAGTGTTTGGGTTTTTAATATTTTGTGCTTCATCAAGAATAATTGCATTGAAAGAGAATTTTTCAAGTTCTTCCATATCTCTTCTCAATAAAGCATATGTTGTTATTACAATATCAGCATCATTAATTTTTTTGAAAATATTTTCACGTCTGGTGCCATAAACTATTACTCTATTCAAGTCAGGAACAAACTTTGAAGCTTCCCTATCCCAGTTTGGCAAAACAGAAGTAGGAACAACAATAAGATTAGGCCCGGTAGCACCAATATTTTTCATGTGTTGAATAAATGCAAGAGTCTGAATTGTTTTACCAAGCCCCATTTCATCAGCCAAAATGCCACCAAAAGAATATTCACGGAGGAAATTCATGTAGGAAACACCTTGCAGTTGATAAGGGCGAAGTGTAGCATTTAGACCCTTTGGAGTTTCAACACTTTTTGCTTCAGTAAAGTTTTTAATGTTTTCACGCAAAGTTGTCCAAAAAGAATCAACATGAGTGTTTGGTAAATCTTCTAGTATTGATTCTAAGGTGGGCACTTCAAATTGCTTGAATTGATGTTTAGGAGCTTTTGTAGGGTCAAGACCTAAAACCTTTAATTTGTGAGCTAGTTTTTCAAGCCATGATTCAGGTAAAGATGCGTATGATCCATCTTTTAGTTGCACATAGCGCTTGCCTTTAAGCCATGCACGCCATATACGCTCAAGTGGTAATGACTGCCCATCATACTCAATTTCAATATCAAGTGAAAACCATTTTTCTTTTTCGTTGCTTTCAACAGTAGCAGAAATGATAGGTGATGATTTATGCACTTTATTATAGCGTGAGAGAGTTGCTTCACCATAAACTCGCCACCTTTCAATAAGAGAAGGATATGAGTCAAGCAAGAAAGTAATGGCTTCTTCAGGCTCCATAAACCAAAGTTTGTTGCTTCTTGGTTGAAAGCGCATATCTGAAAGTTCTTGTATAAGAGCTGCTTCTTCTGTTTGATCACGTCTTACAAGGAAGGTTTTGCCATCATACACATATGAACCTGTTTGGAATTCAGGATTGGGGCCTACCAAGGCAAATTCGCCATGCACAGTTTCATAGACGTTTTGAATTTCTAAGGTGAGCAATGAACCTTCTTCGTCAAGATAAAGTTTTGGATTATAGCTTGCAGGCTGGAAAACAGGCTCCATTATTTTTAAGAATTCATCTTGCTCATAAAGCTCTGAAGATGGAAGGCGCGTCCAAACCCTATCAAGAAATTCAGGAATATCTTCTGAAGGAATAGTTGGTGGTGTATTCACCAATGATTGAATTATTTTATGGCTAAGGCATGTTTGCACAGGATATAAAGTATAGTGCCAGCACACCCATAAAGGCATCTGCCCATGAAAAGAAACTTCTTCACTTTCCCTTAAATCATCTTCATCAATATCAAGAATTGAAAATGGTTCTTTGCCTTCTCTTTGCAATAAAATATCAAACTTAAGTCCTTCATCTTCCATAGAAGGACGAAGTTTTAGACGCATAGTTGAATTTTCAATTCTAAAAGGAATTTCAGTATCACGCCAATAAAGATAATATTCATTCCTTACAGTCCACAAAAACCATGATAATAAACCGTTTGGAATTTCAACTTTATGGCCGCGATAATCAAGGTGATGTCCAATCAATTCAAGTATATGCGGCAAATCAGGTGATTGATCACACCATTCAGGGTTTTCTAATATCTGTTCAAGTGTTATTTCTTGCCTAACAGAAGATAAACCTGTTTTGTTCTGCCTTGCCCTATAAAAAGCAACTGATAATCTTCCTACTTCAGGGAAGAATTGAAAAAGAAAATAATGCCTTGAAGTTTCAGGTTCAAAATGTCCTGTATAGAATGAACGAAAATCTTGCCTCCATTCAGTGCGGACTTTTTCAGCCTGAACTTCTTCAATTTGATTATGACTTTCAAAGGTTTTAACAAGATGCGTTGTAAGTGCAGCAATATGCTTGCATGGATCTGAAAATGATTCCATGCAATTACATGTGTGTTCAACATGTTTATCATTTAAATTTATTTTTAATGAGGGTGAATAGGTTTGAAAATCTTCCCCGTTGATAGAGGCCTGAACTTTAAGGTTATCCCCTACAACTTCAATATCAGGTTTTCCTATTGAATTTTCGCTGATTAACATTCGTGCAGTATCTCTGATATATTCAGGAATTGATTTATCAAGAAAAGTTTGCAAAATATTTTTTGCTGAAGCTTCTTCTCTGGAATTCATATTAAATCCTTATAAAACATATAAAAAAGAAAGTAACTTATCTAAACACTTTCTAGCTTAGTTAAGTACACTAGACTATTTTTTATAATTTTACAAGTAAAAATATAACTTTTTCATCTATATTTATAAAAAAAAATTATTAATTATAATTATTTGAATTTATATACTTTTAATTGTTCTTCCTAAAGAAAAAGCTCTTCCTGTGAATTGCCCTTGATTTTTATATTCGCGTGTAAGCGGGCAATAAAGGATTGATTCAATATTAGTTTTTAAAGTTTTATTTTCATTATCTATGTATGATGAATGAACTTTAACATCCATTACTTCGCCAAAAAAACATGTGTGAGAGCCTAAATTTTGAAAAGAAATCAAAGAAAACTCTGCTACAAAAGGACATTCTTGTAAGTATGGAGCATTAACATGTTCCGAAAGTGAAGGATTAAGCTTTAAAGCTTCAAATTTATCATGCGTTGAACCGCTGATAATACCGCTAAAGTCAAGCTCCGCCACAAGTGTTTCATCAGGAATTGAAAGAGTGAAGGCTTTTTGCAAAAGTAAATTTTCATAAGATTTTCTTTCATTTCTCACGGATACAGACATCATAGGAGGATGTGAATTAACAATACCAAACCAAGCTACAGCCATAATATTAGGCTTATTCATTTTATCAAATGTGCCTAAAAAAGCTATAGGCGTGATAGGAAGGATTGCATTTGCACCTATTGATTGAAATTCAAAGTTTTTCAAGAAAAATACCTTTTATATATATAAAGGTATAAAGGGGAATTCATAATCCTCTCTATACCTTTATTTTGATTTATTATAATGTTAAACTAAGTCTTTTCTATAACCGCGGATACGTAATGATTGAAGGTTGATAAAGCCTTCTGCATCATGATGGTTATAGGTGGCACATTCTTCAAAAGTTGCTAAATCGTGGCAATAAAGTGAATGGGGTGAAAAACGCCCTACAGGAAAAGCTGTGCCTTTATAAAGCTTTAAGCGAACAGAACCTGTTACTTTTTCTTGAGTTTTATCAATCAAAGCTTGCATAGCTTCACGCTCAGGGGCAAACCAAAAACCATTATAAATAGCAGTCGAATAACGAGGTAAAATCAAATCTCGAACAGCCATTGCTTCACGATCAAGGCAAATACCTTCTAAATCATGATGAGCAACATGCAAAACTGTTCCGCCTGGTGTTTCATAAACTCCCCTTGCTTTCATGCCAACAAAGCGGTTTTCCACCATATCAAGTCTTCCGATACCATGTTTTCCTGCAATTTCATTGAGTTGCAAAATCATTTGAGCAGGTGATAATTGAATTCCGTTTAATGCAATAGCATCACCTTTTTCAAAATCAATAGTGATATATTCCGGTGTATCAGGAGCTTGCTCAACTGGAACTGCCATAATGTGTGATTGTGCTTCAGGCTCTTCCCACGGATCTTCTAATTCGCCGCCTTCAAATGAGCAATGCAGCATATTTCTGTCCATGCTATAATGTTTAGCGCCGGAAGTAATTGGAATTCCGTGCTTTTCAGCAAATTCATTTAAAGCGGTTCTTGACATTAAGTCCCACTCTCTCCAAGGGGCAATACATTTAATTTCAGGAGCTAAAGCTGCAGCAGCAAGTTCAAAACGAACTTGGTCATTCCCTTTTCCGGTAGCTCCATGAGCAATAGCATCAGCATTTTCTGCTTTTGCAATTTCAATGAGTTTTTTTGAAATAAGAGGCCTTGCAATTGAAGTTCCTAAAAGATAACGCCCTTCATACAAAGCATTTGCACGCATCATAGGATAGATGAAGTCAGAAGCAAATTCTTCCCTCAAGTCAGATATATATGCTTTTGTAGCACCGGTTTTTAAGGCTTTTGGTTCAACTCCGTCAAGGTCATCGCCTTGTCCTAAATCTGCAGTGAAAGTTATGACTTCACAATTATATTTTTCCATCAGCCATTTAAGTATTACAGAGGTATCAAGCCCGCCTGAATAGGCAAGAACAACTTTTTTAATTGATTTATTTGACATAGTTATTATCCTAAATTATAAATTTTCAATATAATAGTTAATTAAAGCAATACGTGTATATATAAGAGCTTTATTATACATGACTTCATCATAAGAAGAAGATTGAACTTCAGGGATTAATGAAATAATTTGAGTATTTTCATTAAATTTTGATGAAATTGTTTCATAAGTAAAGGGATGTGCAGGGCTTGTGAAATTGCCTTGTTTTTTATAAGTCCATTCACTAATATAAAGTACGTCAACATTTTCATCAATCAAAGCAGGGTCATAGCATAAAAATATTTTAGAGCCTGCTTGCATGGCAATGCCTAAATTTTCTTTTTGTGGATTACAAATAGCTTCTTCTTGTGGATTTTCTGCAAAGGCAAAGCTTAAATTATGGCGTAAGCACATTGAGGAACTTAAAAATGAATTAGAAAAATCAGCATATTTAGTTCCGGAATCGCCCATAAGAGCATAAGAAAGTTTGGTGAAAGGCTTTTGAGTTCTAAATGCAGTAAAAACTATACCTGTAAATAAGGAAAGAGCATTTGATGAAACATTATCATCACCTAAAGTTTGAGGGATAAAAGCACAATTTAAATTTTTTGCTTCAATTAGTTCATATTCACTTTCTAGTAGTTGATCATCCAAAACAAGAATAAATTTATCATGATTTGAATCTAAAGAGTTGATTTCAAATTCAGAAAAATCTTTTAATAAAAGAAAAGATGTGCCTAAGCTTGAAGCAACTTCTTTCCAAAGTTCAATTTGCAAAGAAGCTTTTTCATTTTCTTTTGTATAAAAAACTATTTTAGCAGTATTTTTTATTTCTATATTAGCTTTCTCATTATAAATATCAAGTGCATGAGAAACAATTTCCCTTACGCCTTGACAACCCCAATCCCTAAAGTGTATGATTTTTTGCATAATTTTCCTCAAAATAGTGATATAAATGCCTTAGAAATTCAAACATAAAATTTTTATAAAGTCAAATTTAATATGCAACAAAAAAATATCTACACAGATAAAAGTCGAAACTATCGCTTTATCTCACATACTAATAATAAAGAAAATAGTGAGCAATTTCTTGAAGTAAAACTTGAAGAAAGCGATCTTTATTTTTTATTGTCAAATAAAGTAGATGAAAAACTTGTGAAGAATTTTATAAAACAAAATTTATTAAAACTTAGGAATGAAATTAAAGCCTTTACACTGCTCTATCCTGAATTTGAATATGCGCTTTCTCCTATTAATTTTGATAAAAAAATTATTCCTACTCCATTAATTTCAGAAATGCTTTACGCATCTGAAATAACAAAAATAGGTCCTTTTGCATCTGTTGCAGGTACAATAGCTGAATTTTTAGCTAAATCTCTTTCAAATTTTCTTATAGAAATGGATGTTGATAAAGATGTTTTAGTTGAAAATGGTGGTGATAACTTTATCATATCTTCAAAAAAAAGAATTGTGGCACTTTTAGATAAACCTGAAAAAGACTTCTCTATTGGTTTAGAAATAAAGCCTACAAAAGGGCTTTCTATCTGTGCTTCTTCCTCCACTATAGGTCATTCAAAAAGTTTTGGTAATGCTGAACTTGTTGTTATTCTTTCTAAAAATGCGGCTTTAGCTGACTCTATGGCAACGGCTGTGTGCAATAAAATCAAGTCTGCTAACGATTTTCCACAAGTTTTAGAATACTATAAAGAAAAGGAAAAATATGGTTTAGTAGGAATTTTTGCTTCTTGCGATAATAGTTTCTTGGTTTACGGTGATATTCAACTTACTGCTTTATAAAGATTAATAATAAGAAACCCTATCTCAGTGAAAAGATAGGGTTTCTTATATTGTGTATTAGAAAGGATTATAGATGAGCAGCTTCTTCTTTCATTTCAAATGCTTCAAAAATATCCGCAACTTTAATATCGTTGTAATTTTCTAAAGACATACCGCACTCAAAGCCTTTTGCCACTTCTTTAGCATCGTCTTTAAAGCGCTTGAGTGATGAGATTTTACCGGTATAGATTACAACACCATCTCTTAATAGTCTTATACCGCAGTTTCGAACCATTTTACCGTCTGAAACATAGCAACCTGCAATAGTTCCGACACGTGAAATAGTGTAAACTTCACGAACTTCTGCTTGACCAAGATAAACTTCTTTTTGCACAGGCGCAAGTAAGCCTTCCATAGCCGCACGAATTTCTTCAACTAATTTATAAATGATATCATAATAACGTATGTCAACATTTTCATTATCAGCAAAATCTTTCACTTTTGCAGTCGGGCGAACGTTAAAGCCAATAACAATAGCTTCAGAAGCAGCTGCAAGCATGATGTCAGATTCTGAGATAGAGCCTGCACCGCCATGTATAACTGAAATACGAACTTTTTCAGTTGAAAGTTTATTTAAAGCTTCTGTAATTGCTTCAAGTGAGCCCTGAACATCAGCTTTAAGGATAAGATTCAATACTAAAGCTTCGGCTGTATCAGCTTTTCTTGAAAGGAAGGTTTCAAGTGTTACTTTTGATTCTTTAGCTAAAACTTTTTCTCTTTGCTTAATAGCTCGAGAGTCAGCAATTCTACGTGCCATTCTTTCGTCTTGTAAAGAAACAAATTCTTCACCGGCTTCAGGCACACCTTCAAAACCTTGCACTTCAACAGGCATTGAAGGACCTGCTGATTGAATTTTTTTACCTTGGTCATTGAATAAAGCACGCACACGTCCTGCAAAAACACCACATACAAAGGCATCACCTTGAGAAAGTGTTCCTTCTTGTATAAGCACTGTAGCAACAGGGCCACGGCCTTTATCAAGCTTAGCTTCAACAATATGCCCACGTGCAGATTTATCAGGATTTGCTTTTAATTCCATAAGTTCAGCTTGTAAAACCAAAAGCTCTAAAAGTTCATCAATACCTTGCCTTTTCTTTGCTGAAAGCATGGTAACAACAGTGTCTCCACCCCAATCTTCAGCTTGAAGGCCAAGTTCAGCAAGTTCACGCAAAACTCTGTCAGGGTTTGCACCCTCTTTATCCATCTTGTTTACAGCCACAATAATTGGAACCTCAGCTGCTTTGGCATGGTTGATAGCTTCACGAGTTTGCTCCATAACACCATCATCTGCTGCAACAACAAGAACAACAATATCAGTAACTTGTGCACCTCTAAGGCGCATTGCTGTAAAAGCTTCATGGCCCGGAGTATCAAGGAAAACAATTTCGCCACGTTTTGTGCGAACGTGATATGCACCAATATGTTGTGTGATACCACCGGCTTCGCCAGCAGTAACATTTGTTTCACGAATAGCATCTAATAAAGAGGTTTTACCGTGGTCAACGTGCCCCATAATAGTAACGACAGGTGGGCGTGGTTTTAATTGTTCAGGTGTATCTGCCTCAGTAGGCAAAATTGCTTCTTCAGCTGAGAATCCAACTTTTTCTACTTCATATTCAAATTCTGAAGCAACCACTTGAGCCGTGTCAAAGTCTAAACTTGAGTTTATAGTTGCCATAACCCCTAAACCAAAAAGAACTTTAATAATTTCACTTGACTTCAAGCCCATTTGATGAGCCATGTCAGAAACACGAATAGTTTCTTCAATACGTAATTTTCTTTTGGCTGCTTTCATAGGAGCAGTTGTTACAGAGCTTGTTTTAACTTCTTTTTTCTTTGGCTTTCTTCTGCGACGCGGTGCATCGTCATCGTCCATAGAAAAAGCAGAAAATTTATTATATTTATTAAAATCTTGCTGTTGTGTATTTTCAGAAAAATCATTTGTTTTCTTATTTTTATTGCGCTTTTTACGGCTTTGCTCTTCACCCATAAAAGGCACGCCTTCAACTTGAGGCCTGCGTGGTGGAGGGCTTGAAGGCCTTTGTGGACGACGTGTATCAGCATCTTTATCTTTAGAAAAACCTTCGCCTGGTCTTGTTCTGTCAAATGGTTTTCTATCGCCCTGCCCTCTGTTTTGCTGACCGCCTTGATTGTCAGTTCTTGGACCTCTGTTTTGATAATTTTCTCTATTATTATCACGAGGTTTTTGAAATCTGTTATCTTTGTTATCTCTGTTATTGTAATTGTCTTTATTTTCACGCACTTCATTTGGTTTTCTTTGCTCAGGCATAGAAATAACACGAACTTGAGAAGTGCTTCCTTCATCATTTCTTTTTGCAAATGATTTTTCACCTGCAGGAGGAAGAATTGACTTTGTTGAAGAACCATCAGGTTTTGCTGAAATTGTTGCATTAGATTTTTTATCGTTTGCTTCTTCACTTACTTTTTCTTTAGGTGAATTTTCTTTTGAATCATGAGAATCTTTTTCAACTTTTTCAGTTTTTACAGTTTTGAAG
>CAYJHJ010000062.1:0-12350 GCA_964370095.1 uncultured Desulfovibrionaceae bacterium
CTGGAAATTCCATCAGTATGGGCCTCATTTATGATAGTGATTCCTGCTCCCGCTTTATTTGTCAGACTAGAATTTGTTGCCTTATCAGCGATTAAACCGAAAGCAAAAGCATAGGCTTCCTTGCCGCTTACTGTATTTGAAATTTTTAAAGTGCCGCTGTTTGTTAATGTTAAATTACCGCTACTGCTTAGCTGAGCTGACATAGCATAAACTTCTGCAGTGCCATCTAAATTTGTTGAAGAACCCTCATTTGTGATGTCAATCACACCCATATTTTCCATAACATGAGTTCCACTTACTGCATCAATAGACATAGCAGATGCGTTAGCCGTAAAAGTTCCGTCAGTTGAATGAGCTTCATTTGTGATAGTAATTTCTGCTCCCGCTTCATTTGTCAAAATACTCTTCGTTCCACCCTCAGCTTTCAAACCATCGGTAATGGCAGTGCTATCAAGTTTGCCATTTGCTGTATTTGAAACAGTTAAAGCATTGCTGTTTGTTAATGTTAAACTGCCGTTACCGCCTTGCGAGCCTTGCATAGCAAAAACTGTTGAAGAGCCTTCATTATTTGTTGAAGAGCCCTCATTTGTGATATTAATCACACCCATATTTTTCAGTGAATGATCGCCGCTTGTAGTCTGAATACCCATAGCAATTACGCTTGCCGTGAATTCTGCGTCAGTTGCATGAGCCTCATTTGTGATAGTGATTTCTGCTCCCGCTTCATTTGTCACAGTATTTTTTGTTCCGCCTAAAGCGACTACACCAGAGGTCGTGGCAGTGGAGAAAAGTTTGGCATTTGCAATGTTTGAAATTGTCACGGAGCCACTATTTGTCAATGTGTTGGTAAATGGGTTAGGTGAACCGTTCTGAAAAGCGATACCAAAAATAATGCCATCAGCATTGTCATCGCTTGAAGTTATAGTGTTTGTGATTGTGATATTTGAATTAGCTTCATTTATAAGAGTGTGATTCCCTTCACTGTCAATAAGCATACCGCCAATATAATTTGTGATAGTTCCTGTTAAAGGTGCTTCATTTATGTTAATATCAATCAAGCCATTGTTGGTGAAGCTGAAATCTAAAGGAGTTGCCCCACTACCAAACATACCGACGGTGAATATAATACCCATATCATAAGTAGCACCGCCTTTTATTGTGCCATTGTTGATGAGTGTGGTATCATTAAGTGCAGGCACTTGATTTGCTGGGAGTTGGAAGCTACCGTCTGAGGCATCCATACTCAATATTGGAGTGGTAGAATCATTCACCGCTGCAAAAACACTTGGAGCACTGCCAAACATTCCCACAGTGAGTGCACTTACAACTGCAAGTGAGCCGAAAACATTTAATAGATTACATTTCTTCAATACCGCTTTATAACGATTAACCAAATTTCCAACTGCATTTCTACTTTGCATAATAAACTCCTTTTTAATATTCTATACGCTTATTCAACATTATAAATTTAAATTAAGTATTACATCAAGTAAGCTTCCTGTCAATATGACAATTAACTCATATAAATTTAGCACTAGTTCAATCTGCTATTGAGCATAGAATAATAGTTCCTATTTAGGGTGATATCAAAATCACCTTTATTGATATGCAAAAAAAATAGATAAAATCAAAAGTTTAAGCTTTTTTCCTATCATCAAAAATTTGGAAAAACACAGCAAGAAGAATAAGCACAATGCCAAACCAACCAAGTAGGGAGAAGTTTTCACCCCAAATACTCCAAGCAAATAAAATAGCTATCATAGGCTCTAAATTGCTGATAGCTGCAACCCTTGTTGGCAAAAGCCTTTTCATGCTTTCACAATAAGCCCAATATGCAAGATAAGTGCTAAGAAGAGCCATGCCCAGGATAGAAAGCCATGAAAAAATACTATAATTAAAACGAATTTGAGCAAAAGGCAAAATGCAAATAGCTGCAATCATAAGACCATAGCCATAAAGAGTGAAGGCTGAATAAATAGGCAAGTATTTACGCATAATCACATAGTGCGTGGCATATAAAAAGCCTGAAAGAAGCCCTACAACAATTCCTACAAAGGAAAGACTTTGTGTGAAACTTCCTTCAGCTGCACCTAAACTTTCTTGCGAAAAACTGATACAAGAAACACCAATAATAGCTATAATAATAGATAGATATACTGTTTTTGTCAGCGATAAGCCAAAAATAAAGCGAGAAAATAAGGCCACCCAAATAGGTGCTGTATACATAAGCACAGAAGCAACAGCAACACCTACTTCTTTCACAGCATATTGATAAGAAACAAAGAAAGCACCTATAGAAAAGACACCAAAAAACAAGAAAGCCGGAATATGCTTTATAGAATGAATTTTTACATCTTTAATATAAAAAGCATGAGAAAGCATAAAAAACCCAGCAAAAAGAGCACGCCAAAATGAAGTTTCAAGGGGTTCTAAGCCTTCTGCCAAGGTAATTCTTGCAAAATTTCCTATACAAGCCCAACTAATGGCTGCAACTGTAATGAAAATATAACCAACATATGTTTGCATATATATTAATTACTTTGTATCTTTAAGCATTTGAAGCATAGCTTCATAACTTTCTATAAAAGCAGAACGAAACCCAACTTTTTCAAGGTGGCATGCACCAAAAATAGTGATTCCACCGGGATAATACAATTCTTGTTTAATAGATGTTAGGTTTTGTGGCTCTTTTTGCAGTCTTTTTAATGTTCCAAGCCATGTTTCAATCAAGGCATGTGTTGCATTCTTTATTGGAATTCCAGAATTCACGCATGCATCTTGCAAAGCTTCAATGGCAACATAAAGATAGATAGACAAGCAACCTGTAAGCACAGTATAAGTGTCCATAAGTTCTTCTTCTATTTCAATAACAGGCGCTAATTTTTCAAACAAAGTCAAAACATCGTCTTTGATTTTTGGCTTTCCACTTTTATCTTTAGTATCTAAAGTGATAACTATAGGGCTAGCTCCGGTTTCCACATTTGAATTTGTCATAATTCGTGCGGCATAATTTAAATTGTGCATATGTTCAAAAATATCTTTCAAATCAGTTCTTGCTTCTGCTGAAACAAGTATGCAATGAGGATTTTTTGCATGTGCATCTAGTTCGTTTACTACTTCAAAGAGAGAATCTTTTGTGACAGTAAGTATGATAAGGTCGCACTTTATTGCAATTTCTTCAAGAGAGTTACAAACTTCTACTTGCATAAAGTTTTTTGTGGCTTCTTTTGCTTTTTGTATGTTTCTGTTATAGCAATATAATTCTACGCCTACATTGTCTAAACCTGCATTGCAAAATGATTTTATAAATGCCCCGCCCAAAGAACCTGTTCCAATTATTCCTACAGTCTTGATAGCCATATCTAGCCTCTTTTTTTTATATTCTTTTATTTTTCAAGAGAGTTTTCAATGAATGAATAGTAGATGTCTGCTGCTTTTTCAACTTCCTCTATCATAATAAATTCATCAACTATATGTGCTTGTTTGATTGACCCTGGGCCAAGTCCGATAGTTTTGATTTTTTGCTTGCCTGCTGATTCTGAACCATTTGTACAGCATTTCCATGCAGAAACAGTAGGCTCTTGTTTAAGTATATTTTTTGCAGCTTCAAACATATCTTTGAAAATATCTTCCTCTTGTGAAATACTCCAAGGAGGTAAGGATACGGCTTTAGTATAGGCATTGCCTGTATAGCAAGTGAATTCATTTTTCACAACTTCAAGTTTAAATTCATTCACGCCTGCTTCTTTGAGTGTTTGTGAAATTTTTTCAAAAATTCCTTCTTCTGTTTCTCCTGGAAGGCTTCGTCTGTCAAAGCGTATCATTGTTCTTTCAGGCACAGACGAAATTGATGGGTAAGGACTTGTGATGATATCAGTTGGAACAAGTATGCCTGCACCTAATACTGGGTCTACGGGCGGTTCTAGTTTTTCCAGTGCCAAAAGAGCTTTTGAGGCAAGAATCATTGAATTTATACCTACTTCAGGATTTGATGCATGAGCAGCCTTTCCTATAACAGTAAGCATTATTTCAATTCTTCCTTTTTGTCCGTGCATAACAGCTAATTCAGAGGGTTCGCAAATAACAACTTTTTGTGCTTTATATTCTTTCAGAAGTTCTTCAAGCCCAAGGCCTTCAATCGTTTCTTCCATCACGGTTGCAGAAACACCAATGCGTTTTTCAAGCGTATTGTTTCTTGCGTATTTAACCACAGCATCTATTGAAGCAGCTAAGCCGCCTTTCATATCTGTTGTGCCACGCCCTAAAAGCTTGCCATCACGCACTTCGGCACAGTAAGGATCAAAGCTCCACTCACCTGCAATAGTAGCAACATCTATATGGCTATCAAATAAAATTTCTAAAGGAGCCTCTTTTGGACCAAAAGTGCCCATAACAGAACCGCAAGAAGTTTTCACAACTTCTTCAAAACCAAGTTCTTGCATAAGATCAATAACCACATCAGCTGTATGCCCTTCATCGCCTGAATGCCTTCCTGAACGAACAAGTTTCTGTGCAATTTCTATAACTGAATAATCTTTCAAAGCCCTACCCTCATATATTGAATATCTATCAAGTTAAGGATAGGTTGAATTTTTTTAAATCCTTCAACCTATCCCTTAATTGTTTTTATAAGTTAATACGATATTTTTCTAATTTCGCTTCGTCTATTTCAATACCAAGACCCGGCTTTTCAATAGCAAGAAGATCGCCATTTTCAACAGCAAGTGCATCTACGCAGATATCGTCTTCATAGAAGTGCCCTGCAAATTTACATACATGTTTACCGGCAGGTGCGTTTATTGAAATGATTGAAGGAAGTGTTGCCGCAGGTTGTGATAAAACAAAGTGCACATTTGCCGCTGTGCCTATAGCTGATTCTAAAGAACCATTTGTATCTATCGGCAAGTGATAAGTTTGGCAAAGCATAGCAATTTTTTGTGCTTCGTATAAGCCGCCTGCTTTTGCTAAATATACTGACATAGCATCAGTAGCACGCAATTTAATCGCTTCAAAAGCATCTGCCATATTCCATGTACTTTCGTCTGTGATGGTTTTCATTGGAATATTTGCAGTCACAAATGCCATATCTTCAAAACCTTCAACAGGCTGTTCAACCATATCTAAAAGCGGGAAGCCTTTATCATCTGTCATTGCCCTTAAGATATTGAGTGCATTTTTTACGTCTTTATAGCCTTTATTTGCATCAAGGCGTAACCATACGTCTTTGCCAAATTCTTCACGTAACATTTTTACGATTTTGATATCTTCTTGTGGATCTTCACCGCTTTTAATTTGGAAAGCTCTCACGCCGTCAGCATACGCTCCTTTTGCTTCAATGCGTGCTTCTTCAAGTGGCATAAGGCCTATCATATGACCTACAGGCACTCTATCCCTTACCTTACCGCCAAGTAATTTATAAATTGGCTGATTGGTAATTTTACCCCATGCATCGTAGCATGCAATGTCAATAGCGCATTTAGCATAAGGGTTGCCCCTTACATAAGAATCCATAATTACGTGGATTTGTGCAACATTTGTAACATCTTGGCCAATAAGCATTGGTGACAAGACATTTACAACGATATCGCATACTGAAATCATGGTTTCGCCGCAACGTCTGTGGTAATCTCCACCCCAATCAGGAAGTGGAGTTGCTTCACCATAGCCTATAATTCCACATTCTGTATGTATTTTCACACAGACAAAACCGCCTATTGAATCTTGTAAGCCAGCCCAACGAAATTCTCTTCTTGTTGGTAGCCTGAATGGAATTGCTTCAATTTTAGTAATTTTTGACATAAATTTTCCTTTTTTTTATTTATATAAAACCATTGTATCTTTTCTGAAATACAGCATGGTGTATCCACTTGTGCATTGAAATATAATCAAAAACAGGCAAGTTGACTGCTCTTTGAATATCTGCGGCATAAGGTGGTAAATCACTACATTCTAATAAAATTGCACCGAGATTGTTTTCTTTTGAAAGTTCAATAGCGGCTTGCACCACTTCTTGCCTAACAACAGAATTTTGAAATTCTGTTTTTGTGCAATCGACCAATGCTCCAAATTGTGCTGTCTTTTCAAGGCCTTTGAAAACAAGATAGGAAGAATCATTAATCCCTACAGCTTCAAGCATTTTTTGAGTAACTGAGTCGCCTTTTGCACAAATCACACCTATTTTTTGATGGCTTTTAAGGCCAATTCTAATCCAAGGTGCTTGTATGAGTGCTGAGGTAAAAACAGGCACATCAACACATTCTGCAAGTTCTTTTTGAAAGTTTGCAAAATAACCGCACGCACCGCTTATTGCACGGCAACCTTCTGCTTCTAATTCTTTTGCAGCAAGAATAAAATCGTCTAATAAAGTTCTGTCGTTTGCAAAAATTCTTGCAGTCGTTGCCCCTTTGACTAATTTTATGCGTACGGGAAAGTCATAAGTAGAAGCATTGACAACATTCCCCGGGATAAGTGGGTAGGCAACATCAAGGCACAAAATTCCAAGCGGATAGCCTGCAACGCTTTGCCCTACATTACCATAGACGATTTTGTCATCGTCTATGGTATTGTCCCAATATCCATAATGTTTATGGTAATTGTTCATATATCACTCTTTATGAGATATGTTCTTCACCTTCGTAGTGAAGGGTTCCGGTTTCAATTTTTTCAGGGCGTCTTACGTTTGTAAGCCATGCCTTATCTTGATTAAACATCTTGATAGTTGCAAAAAATATCAAAAATTCAGCAATAATCATAAAGCCACCTGTAAGCACAACTGCCATTTCAAGTGGTGGTAAGCCACCAATATTCATAAGAAGAAGCGCAATTCCTGCAATAGTAAATGCCCATGTAGTACGTGTGAATTTGCCAGGAAGCTCTTTGCTCATATTCAATTTTTCTGTATAACAAGCCATTGAATAGCAAACAGAGTCAAGTGTTGTTGTTAGGAAGATAACAATCAAGATAGCAACAAAAACCAAAAGAATTTCACCTAATGGCAAAGAATGAATAAGTTCAGGAATAACAAAAACTTCACCCATTGTGTTAAACACATTCAAAAGGTCTGCAGCGCCTGTATATTGTTGGAAGATTGCAGTTCCGCCAAGAATACCGTGTGCAGCAAAAGAAGTTATTAATGGTGTGAAGAAATATACAGCCATAACTTCTCTTACAGTTCTGCCTCTTGAAATTTGTGCAGCAAATAAACCGTAAATAAGTGAAGCCGCACAGTCATAAGCCCACCAGAAGATAGACCACTTTGTAGCTGTGTCTTGTTCACCATTCATAAGAAGCCCCATAGGATCTGTCCAGAACATCATTTCAACTGAATCAGAAATGAACACACCTATGGTATCTGTTAAATAGGTCATAATAAATGCTGTTGGACCGGCAAGAAGAATAAAAGCTAAAATTGCCATAGCAAGATAGATATTTATTCTACTTAAAAATGCCAAACCTTTTTCCAAACCTTTGAAAACGGAAGTAGTGAAAAGGCCAACCCACACAAAAGTTATGATAAGAGTCAAGGTGAAATTTGGTTCAATGCCTAAAATCTTACCGATTGAAGAGGTTGCAATAGGTGAACCAAGCCCAAGCACAACAGCATTACCTGCTGTCATACAAATGATAAAGATAATATCTGTAATTCTGCCAAGGTTGCCATCAGCATATTTATCACCAAATAAAACTCTGAAAATTTCAGAAAGGCGCATAAATTTACGCTTACGTACAAATAGCATATAGGCAATACCTGGGATAACAACAGAACAAATAGCCATATATTGAAAACCCCAGAAAATAACGCCATAGCCATTTGCCATTCTGATAGCTTCAAGAGAATTTGGTTCAATACCAAAAGGAGGAGCAATAATCCATTTTGCCCATTGAGCAGAACCGGTACGGATAATTGTTGCACCTAAACATGTACATATAATTGTGCAGCAGTAAGTAAAAAATCCAAGCAATGGTTTTTCGTCAGGATGCCCTAAAACAATTTTCCCGTATTTAGAAAACATCATAAAAAAGCCAAAAGCAACAAAAATATTGATTGATAAAATAAAGAACCAGCCCATATTCACTTCCATAGACCCGTAAAGGGCATACATGAAATTGAGTGCTTGCTCTTCAAATAAAACTAAAGGCGCAGCTAATGCACATATAATGATTAAAGCAGGGAGAAATAATTTCCACTCTACTGTATTATTTGAAAAAAAACTCTTTATCATTTTTAACTCCATTTCTTTGAGAGTTTGCGACTAAACCGTCTAAAGATATTGACTTAAGCTAAATTAAGCTCCTACAACCAGTTCTGAATGAATATTAGTAAATGGTGTGATGATTTCATAACCTGTTTCAGTAATGATCACAGAATCACCAACTTGTGTGCGATAGTTAGGGCCATTTGCACCGCCATCTACAGCCAAGCACATACCTGCTTGAAGAGGGGTTTTATCACCTTGTGATAATTGCGGATTTTCGTTTGCAGCTAAGCCTTGGCTTCTTCCTGTTCTAAATGGAATAGGAAAGCCGGCTCCTACGATAACTTCTTGATATGCTTTAAAAACATTTTCACAAAGATTGCCTGGATAAAGCTGTTCAAAAGCAGCTTTTTGTGCTTTTTCAGCAGTTTCAAGCAATTTTGAAACTTCTTCATTCACTTTGCCCACAAATAAAGTGCGGTCAAAACCAAGATGATATCCCATAAATTCAGTTGTTCCACAATAACAAGTAAACAAAGGTTCGCCATATTCTAATTTTGTTGTACTGTTTCTGTGATGGCACATGCGTGTTTGCTTGCCGGAAGCCATGATTTGTTGGAAGCTGATTGATGGATAGTTAAATGGTTCGTATTCTTTATAGAATTTTTCCATCAGCTCTGCAGCTTTACGAGTTCCGCCTTCACGAACAGCTAAGGAAACTTCCCATTCTGCAACACCGGGTGCTGCAACTGCCATACCTGCTTTCATCATTGCAACAGCAACTTCACCTGCATGACGACAAATTTGCAATTCATCAGCATCTTTAATCATCCTTTGCTTATCAATAAGAGGAGCGACATTTGTCAACTTATCCTCACCTGCTTCGCTGGCAATAACCTCATAAACTGAACGCGGCATCAGGTATTTATCAATACCTATTTTTTTGCCTTTATAGGCTTTCACAACAGGGCGTAAATGTTTTCTCCATTCATCGTCCAAGCCATCTGCCCAAATATAAATTTTGTCTAGGTTTGTTTGCATATGAGCCATTTCTTCTTCCATGCTAGGCACAACAAGCATTGGTTCTTCTGTCAAACTCACAATAAATAAGCCAGGTCTACCCCAGTCTGCCCCTAATGCTCCGCGATAACCTGTATAGTAGGTGGTATATGAAGGATCTGTTAGGATAATCAAATCATAGCCTTCAGCCTTCATGTTTGCAAAAAGTTCTTCCCTGCGTTTGTTAAAATTCATCATACGAACTACACTCCTCAACTGTTAAAGTAACTAAAAGTATATAAAAAAATTGCCTTACAAATTATAAAAATTAAGCTTTATTATTCGCTCTTAAATCTGCAATAGCAACTATTTCTATTAAAATTTCGCTTTTATATAATTTTGCTTCTACTGTAGCCCGTGCAGGTTTGCAGTTTATAAAACTTTCCACATAAGCCTCATTCATCGACGCAAAATCTCTATCTATATTTTGCAAAAATATTGTAACCGAAGTCAAATTTTCTGCTTTAAAACCATTTTTTTCCAGCAAAGCAAAAAGATTTTCTATAGTTTGCTTTGTTTGTGCCTTAATATCATTAATTCCAACAACCTTTCCTTGTGCATCAAGTGGCAACTGTCCACATGTGTATAGGGTATCACCGGCTTTGATTGAAGCTGAATAAGGTGGGCTGCTTGGCTTTTGTATCGCATCTGACATAAAAACTCCTTTTGTATTATTTCCAAAAACTTATTTGCAAAATAAATACCAAAAAGAACGATTTTATTTTATCAACAATTACAGATGCTTATAATTTTGTTTTTTGAAATGCAGTTCTCAAATTGAGAAATTGTTCTCATTTTGAGAAAAAACAAATAATATATTGAAAAACACTATAGCCTTGTATTGATATCGCTCAAGCTTCAATAATTAATATTTCAATAAACTATTGACTGTCTTCAAGCTTTCTATAGAGCGAAGCTAAACTGATTCCGAGCACTTTTGCGGCTTCTTTCTTTCCTTGTGTTGAATTTCCAAAGTGTGCTACTGCTCTTTTGATAGTCTCTTGCTCTAATTCCTTTAGTGTAACAAACTGTTTTTCGCTTTGCGAAAAATCTTCGCTTTCTGTGATCGATAAAAAAGCATGATGGATATTTCTTTCATCAATAAAACCATCTTTATCAGCTATATTTACTAAATATTCTATGCAATTTTCAAGCTCGCGCACATTTCCCGGCCACTTATGATTTTTCATTTTTATTTGAACGCTTTCCGGCAAAATAATATTCTTTTTACTAAAAAAAGAGCAGTATTTTTCAATGAAAAAAGCAATTAGCAAATCAAGATCTTCCATGCGTTCACGAAGTGGCAGTGCATGAATAGGAAAAACATTTAAACGATAATATAAATCTTGCCTGAAAGTGTTTTTTTGTATCATATCGTATAAATCATCATTAGTAGCTGAAATAATACGAAGATTTACCTTTATACTTTTATTTGAACCAAGGCGGGTTATAGTTTTTTCTTGCAATACACGCAAAAGTTTTGCCTGTAAATAGATAGGCATGCTTGAAATTTCATCTAAAAAAAGCACGCCGCCTTCTGCAAGTTCAAACTTGCCTATCTGCCCTTTTGGCGAAGCACCCGTAAAAGCACCGCCTACATAACCAAAAAGCTCACTCTCAAGCAAAGTGTCTGGAATTGCACCACAGTTTATTGCCACAAAGGGTGCATCGGCTTGCTGACTTACAGCATGTATCGCCCTTGCAATAAGTTCTTTGCCTGTTCCGCTTTCGCCTAAGATAAGTACAGTAGATTGACTTTGCGAAGTGGCGATAATCTGCTGCTTTAACCGCTGAATAGCCTCAGAATTGCCAATAATAGTATCAAGCGAAGTTATTTCTGCTTGCATTGACGAAAGCAAAGAAGGCGCAAGCAAAGTGCGCAGGGTATCAAAAACAAAGATTGAATAAAATTTTGAAACAGATGAAGAAAGAGCAACATGCTTACCCATGAGATGAATAGAATTTTTCTTCTGCTCTATACAAAACTCTTCCATATCGCCTAAGATTATTCCCGTTTGAAAAATATGCTTTTTCTCAATTTGAGAAATATTAAAGCCTTCTAAAATTTTTTCAACCCTGTCATTATAATATATTATTTTGCCTTTTTTGCTAAAAATTATGCAAGCTTTACCTGTTGTGTGTAGAACTTGAAACATCACATCAAGTAATTCGCTCACATCAAGAAGTTCTTGCTTGCCACGACATATTTCGGCAATACTTGCTGCAATAAATTTAAGAAAGTTTATATAAATATCAGCATTCCTACGCAATTTTTTATTAGCAGCAGGATCAAAACAGGCAAGCTCAATAGCACCGTAGACTATACTTTCATCAGCAATAGGAGTACATATAGCCGTAAGCTCATTGCAACTTTCTTTTCCTAAACAACCTTCACACAAGGGGTTTTCTCTAGGGTTAGTTACATACAAAGATTCATTTAATGCAATAGATCTTTGTACAAGGTTACCTGCATTTGCAATCGATTTGCCAAAATTTATATTATACCTGCCTGTGCCTGCAACACGTATAAGACTGCTGTCAACAATTTCAATATCAAGACCACTTACCATAGAAATTGTTTCTATAAACTTTTGCACTTTATTTGACATAGATAAAAGCATTTAACACTCCTAAAGCCTGAAAGGTATGTATATTAAATATAAGATTAAAACAATGATTTCCCTTTTATACATAATAATCATAATTCACAATGTGTATAACCCTAACACTAAACTTTGTAAAGCAAGGTGTTTTTATACAAATAACATCCTTTAATTAAAGTCAAAAGAGATTATCAAATACCCTTCTATACATTACGAAATTTCCTAAACACAAAGTGATTTTACTTGAATTTTAATTTTACAAAGAATATCAAAATTATCCTTGAACTAAACAAGAAGTGAAGAATTAACTAAGCTTCACATCCCTTACCCTAAAAAAGCGGGATAAGAGCGGGATAAATCCTCATTTTCCAAAATTTACGCACAAAAAAAGGACTTACAGTTTTTACTGCAAGTCCTTGATTTGACATAATCATCTAGGTGGTACCCGGGGCCAGACTTGAACTGGCACGGTATTGCTACCGAGGGATTTTAA
>CAYJHJ010000063.1:0-12334 GCA_964370095.1 uncultured Desulfovibrionaceae bacterium
ATTTTGTGCTAACAGCCAAAATCTTTCTTATAAGAAGAATATGTAGGATACCACGACAAAGATAGGCACCAAGAAACCTACTGACCAAGCCATATACCCGAAGAATGAAGGCATTGTTACGCCTTGATCTTGAGCGATTGCACGCACCATGAAGTTAGGAGCATTACCGATATAAGTAACCGCACCCATAAACACAGCACCGGCTGAAATTGCCATCAAGGTTTTTGCGCCTTCGTTCATAAGATAAGCTGCGTCGCCACCTGCTGTATTGAAGAATACAAGGTAAGTCGGTGCATTATCCAAGAAGGCTGAAAGTGTTCCTGTTACCCAGAAATACATCATATTGTTTGCACTTCCGTCCGCATTTGAAACAAGGCTTACAACAGAAGCAAGTTCGCCGTTCACACCTGCTTTTAGAATAGTAAGGGCAGGAATCATGCTAAGGAAAATACCTATAAAGAGTTTTGCAACTTCAGCAATAGGTTCCCAGTTAAAGCCATTCATATCACGACATTCTTTTGTTGTAAGTTTAAGTGAAACACCTGCAATAACAAGCAATAAGAAGTCTTTGAGCATATTTTGATATTCATAATGGACATGATAAATATCAACATATCCACCCGGTTTCCATGAGCCTGACATCAATACGCAAGCAACAACACCTGCTAAAAGAATGAAGTTTACTTTGCCGTCAAAGCCAAGTTTTTCATCAGATTTAATTTCTTGAGTTGGTCTGCCTTCTTTATTGTATAAAATAGTGTCAAGCACAAAGTATACAACTAAAAGGAAAGCACAGATAATGAGCATGGGAAGAAGAAGATTTGTTGTTGTCCAGAAGAAGCTAACGCCTTTCAAGAAGCCAAGGAATAATGGAGGATCGCCAAGAGGTGAAAGTGAACCACCCACGTTTGCAACCAAGAAAATAAAGAATACGATTTGGTGAACACGATATTTTCTGTGTGCATTTGCACGAAGCATTGGGCGAATAAGAAGCATTGCAGCACCTGTTGTTCCCATCAAGGAAGCAATTGCAGCACCAACAGCTAAAATAATTGTGTTTACCATTGGTGTTCCCACTAATGAACCCTTGAGGCGAATACCGCCGGCAACAGTGAACAGTGAGAATAAAAGAATGATAAATGGAATGTAATCCAACACAAGGATATGAATTACTTCATAAATTGTAATTGCTGAACCATAATAAAAGAAACATGGAATTACAAAGGCAAGGCCCCAACCCAAAGCTACTTTTCCATAGTTGTGATGCCAAAAATGCGGCACTAAAATCGGTCCAAGTGCGATGGATAAAAGCATACACACAAATGGAATAACCCACATAACTGACATATCAGTAGGTAAGTGAGCAGCACCTTCAGCTGCAAAAGCAGAAAGTGGCATCAAAACAAATGCGAAAAGCGCATAAAAACATTTTGCAAAAAATGATTGCATTGAGGTTTTCCTCCCTAAAATAACAAAATTGTATTTAAAATCTAATATATATTACACTACATTTTATATAAATTCAACAAAAAAATAGTATAAAAAATATCTTATTTTTTGATTATTGAGTTTTATTCGTCTTTATCTTTAAATGCCTTAAAATCCACACCTACAGTGAAAATCTCTTTGCTTTCTTGCCGCGAACTGGCAGGTTTAAAGTTTCGAACTGAGCTAAAATATGGTTTCAATTCTTTGGCAAGCATTTGAAAATCCGGCCCCATAAAAATTTTGCAAATAAAAATTCCCTGCGGCTTCAAATATTTTTTCGCAACTTCAAAGGCTTCAAGGCATAATTCCAAAGAGCGTGTTTGATCTGTAAACTTTGTGCCTGTTGTTGCCGGTGCCATATCGCTCATCACGCAATCAAAAGGGGCGTGTGATTTTAAAACCTCTTCAAATTCTTCACTTCTATTAAATATATCTTCCTGATAAAAAACAACATTTCTAGGAAATTTTGTTTCAGTGGTTTGTATATCACAAGCAACCACCAAACCTTGCTCACCAACATATTCGCTTGCGCCTAAAGACCAAGAACCTGGTGCAGCACCAAGATCTAAAACCTTCATTCCTTTTTTGAATATTTTGAATTTTTTATTTAATTCTTTTAGTTTATAGACTGAACGAGCAGGATAATTTTCTGTTTTTGCTTTTAAAAAATAGTGGTCTCTATAATTTTTCACTTTCTTTTCCCTTTTTTTTATGTTATACATAGTACATAGAATTTTTTTATATGTCAAATATAAGCCATACAAGCCTTAAAATGTTTTTTTTAGTGCCTTTATTAGCGAGCTTGACAAAGAATCAAGAAGTTGCTAAAAGTAATCATTCCTAATAAAAGCTAAGATTTTGGATGATAATCATTGAGCTTTTTTATCAGTAATATTTTAATAAATTTACTGTAAATTAAATAAATGGAGATTAATTATGGTTGAAAAATTTGAAGTATACAAATGCGATGGATGTGGAGCAATAGTTGAAGTGTTCCACGCTGCAAAAGGTGAACTTTCCTGCTGCAACACACCAATGAAACACCTTAAAGAAGGCACAACAGATGCCGCTTTAGAAAAGCACGTTCCACAAGTTGAAAAAACTCCTGATGGTTACAAAATCAGCGTTGGTTCAGTTTTACACCCAATGACTGATGAGCATTATATTGAATGGATTGAAGTAATTTCAGATCGTCAACGCGTGTTCCACCTCAAACCAGGTCAAGAACCTGTGGTTGAAGTAAAGTGTGATTGTGATATTGATAAATTGGTTGTTCGCGAATATTGCAATCTTCACGGATTGTGGAAAAACTAGTAAAGCACTTTAGCTCTGTAAGCTTTAGCAACAAGTTAAAATTAGATTTTCTCGAAATAAGAATTTTGCGTCAAAGGCAAATCTTAAAGATAAAAGATTTAATTATATAATGTCAATAACTTTTAAACCGAATGGAGAATTATTATGAAATATGAATGTCAAGTATGCGGTTATGTTTATGACCCTTCAGAAAACAACGATGTTGAATTTAGCGCTCTTCCTGATGATTGGGCTTGCCCTCTTTGCGGCGTAGACAAAAGCCAATTTGCACCGGCTGAATAAGAAATGAGCAGATTATAAAAACAAATACTAAAAGGGCAGAATAAAACTGCCCTTTTTAAGCTCAAAAAGAAACTGGTTTAGATAATTTTTATAAAGGTTATATTATGAAAAAAACAATGCTTGCAAAAGATGTATATTGGGTTGGAGCTATAGATTTTAATCTTCGCTCTTTTCACCACTATTCCACATCACCCAGAGGCTCAACTTACAATGCTTATTTCATTGATGATGAGAAAAAGACCCTTATAGATACTGTATCACATGAATATTATGATACTTTAGTTTCACACTTAGACACTCATTTAGAAAATAAAAAACTTGATTATATTATTTGCCAGCACTTTGAAAGAGACCATGCAGGCACCTTGCCTGAAATCATGGCAAAATATAAACCTGATGTTTTATATTGCTCAAAACTTGGCTTACAATCATTAAAAGGTCAGTTTGACACAACAGGCTGGAATATCAAAGCGGTTGAAGACGGTGAAACAATTTCTTTAGGCACAAAAAAAGTAACTTTCTATGAAACAAGAATGTTGCATTGGCCAGACAGCATGATTTCACATTTACAAAATGAAGATGGCTGTAATGAACATTGCAATATACTCTTCACAAACGATATTTTCGGCCAAAATATTGCTTGTGCCGAACGCTTTGTTGATAGCTTTGATAAAGGAATTTTATACGAAGAATTGAAAAATTATTATGCTAATATCATTCTTCCTTACAGTAATATTGTATTGAAAGCCTTGGAAAAAGTTGTAAATAATATTGGCGAAGTAGATATGCTTGCCCCTGATCACGGGCTTATTTTCAGAACAAAAGAAGATATTGACTTTGTTTATAAAGCATACACTGAATTTGCTACACAAAGTTTCAAAAAATCTGCAATTATTGCTTATGATTCTATGTGGTATGCAACGCAAAAAATGGCTGAACTTATAGGCGAGGTTTTGTATGAAGAAGGTATTCCTTATATACTTTTAGACGTGCAAAAAAACCATGTTGCCGAAGTTATGAATTATGTGATGGATTCTTCAATAATCCTTCTTGGCTCTTCCACAAGAAACAACCTTCCAATGACAAGCATGGCAGCTTTGATAAACCACCTTACAGGCTTAGCACCTAAAAACAGATACGGTGCAGCTTTTGGATCATACGGTTGGTCAGGTGAAGCGCCAAAACTTCTTACAGAAAGCCTTGAAAAAATGAAATTTAATATTCTAGCTGAACCTTTACGCATACAATACGGTGTAAACAAAGAACAAGAAGAAGCTTGTAAAGAGTTTGCAAAAAAACTTGCAGATGCGATAAATGCAATTCCTGCTGAAGCTTAAACACACAATCGAAGGCGAAGTATAACTCGCTAGTATATATAATTTTATTTACAAGGAGAAAGAATATGGATTTTGACGTTGTTCTGCTTTCTAGAATTCAATTTGCAGTTGCAGTTTTTTTCCACTTCATTTTCGTGCCACTTACTCTAGGCCTTTCCGTACTTATCGCTTTCATGGAAACAGCCTATGTATACACAAATAATGAAGAATGGAAAAGAATGGCAAAATTCTGGGGAAAACTTTTTATTATCAACTTTACTTTAGGGGTTGTTACAGGCATCACCTTAGAATTCCAATTTGGTACTAACTGGTCAAGGTATTCAGAATTTGTAGGTGATATTTTCGGCTCCTTGCTTGCGATTGAAGCAAGTGTTGCCTTCTTCTTAGAATCTACATTTATCGCAGTTTGGCACTTTGGTTGGGATAAAGTAAGCAAAAAAGTTCACTGTGTTGCTATTTGGTTAGTTGCTATTGCTTCAAACCTTTCAGCTATTTGGATTATTTTAGCAAATGGCTTTATGCATAACCCTGTTGGCTATCATATTCAAAATGGTAGGGCTGAATTGGCAGATTTTACTGCTGTTCTCACAAATCCTTATGCATGGGGCATTTTCTTTCATAACATGGTTGCCTCATTCATGCTTGCAGGCTTCTTTATGTTAGGCATTTCAGCTTGGCACTTAATTCGTAAAAGCAATGTTGACTTTTTCAACCGCTCTTTCAAACTTGCGGCCGGCTTTACATTAGCTATGGCTCTATTAGTTGCAGTATTTGGTCACCAAGAAGGATTAAAAGTTGCAAAATATCAGCCTGCTAAACTTGCCGCTATGGAATCGCATTGGGAAACTCAAACACATGCACCTATGTATTTGCTTACATTCCCTGATGAAGAAAACAATAAAAACTTTTTTGAATTTATTAAAATTCCAAGCATTTTATCGATCTTAGCTTTCAATGATCCTGCAGCTGAAGTAAAGGGTTTAAATTCATTCCCTGAGGGTGATACTCCTCCTGTTGCAATTTCTTTCCTTTCATTTAGGGCGATGGTTGGACTTGGATCACTCTTTATCTTGCTTGCATTTTTTGCATTCATTAAAAGAAATTCCATTGCTGACAATCCACTCTTGGCAAAAATCTTAATTTGGAATATTCCTCTTCCTTATTTTGCTATTGCTTTTGGCTGGATGCTTACTGAAGTTGGCCGCCAACCTTGGATTGTGTATAATCTTATGCGCACAACTGATGCTGTTTCGCCTGTTCCGGGCTCATCTGTTGCCATCTCACTTGCTGCATTTATCGGTGTTTATTCCTTACTTGGTGCCTTAGATATTTATCTTATTGCCAAATATGCAAGAAAAGGCCCAAAACCACTTACAATAGCTGAAGATAAGGAGTAATTGTATGTTAGAAACTATTTGGTTCTTTTTATGGGTTTTATTATGGGCTGTCTATCTTATTCTTGATGGCTTTGACTTTGGTATGGGCACAATTATGCCTTTTGTTGCAAAAAATGATAATGAAAAACGCATAGTCTATAATGCCGCAGGCCCTTATTGGGATGCAAACGAAGTGTGGCTTATTACTGCAGGTGGTGTTACATTTGCTGCTTTTCCAACAACTTATGCAGTTATGTTTTCAGCACTTTATGCACCTCTTCTTCTTTTGCTTTTTGCGCTTATATTTAGGGCTGTTGCATTTGAATTTCGTTCAAAAATTGAAGGTTCATGCTGGCGTAAATCATGGGATACTGCTCTATTCTTAGGCAACTTCCTTCCTGCTTTACTTCTTGGCGTTTTCTTTTCAAACCTCTTTATGGGAATTCCTATTGATGCTGAAGGCGTTTACCACGGAAACCTATTAAAGCTATTAAATCCATTTGGTCTTGTTGGCGGCATACTTTTTGTATCAATTTTCGCTATCCATGGAGGACTTTGGCTTGGGCTTAAATCAAGCGGTGAAATTCATCATAGAGCTGTTGCAGTTGCTGACCTTATGTGGGGCATAACCCTAGTGCTTGTTATCCTCTATCTTGGCTTGTCTATTGGGCAAACACCAATTTGGCAAGGCATTGAACAAAGGCCTTTTGCCTATGCTTTATTGGTTGCTTCAGTTGCTTCATTTGTGATGGTAAAGGCATTTATTAAGCAAGATCGTCTTCTTCCTGCTTTTATATTTTCTTCTCTCTTCATTCTCTTCTTCGTGTTCTTTGCTATGACAGGTATGTTCCCTGTGCTTCTTTTGTCAAACATGGATCCTGCTGCAACCCTTACTGCCTTTAACTCAGCTTCAAGCACCCTTACACTAAAACTTATGTTAAGTGTTGTTGTTTTTGCTATACCGGTTGTTATTGCCTATCAAATCTGGGCATTTTACACCTTTGGGCATAAGGTAACTCAAGAAGATCTTGACTCTGATCACTCCTATTAATATCAAAAAAACTAACAAAAGAGAGGGGGGTTATCCCCCTCTTTTTTTTAAGCCAAAATTTGATTTTAGATTATTTGACTACATGAGAAAAAAGTTCTAAAATAACTATATTTAACAAAACAGCATAAAGGATGATAAAATGCACTTTAGTGAATTGGTAAATTTAGAATATTTTAACGGCGAAGAAGAATATACTAACCATACACTTTTTGGAGAAGTATATAAAAATCAAGACAAATTTCTTTCCATGAAATGGGAGCAATATATTGAAATATATGAAAGGCTTCTGCGCCCTTATCTCTATGAAAATAAAGCCATAAACTTGCTTGAAATTGGTGTGCAAAATGGAGGATCGCTTGAAACTTGGAAAAAATATCTTCCCAAAGGCTCACACATTTATGGAATTGACGTAAATCCTTTATGTAATAACCTAAATTTTAGTTCAAACATCACCTTTATTCATGGAAGCGCCACAGATGAAGAGCTTGTGCAAAAGCATTTTCAAGAAATGAAATTTGATGTTATCATTGATGATGGTTCTCATCACTGCCAAGATGTGATAACAACATTTGAACTTTTATTTTCAAAAGTAAAAGAAGGCGGGCTTTATATTGTTGAAGATTGCCACAGTTCTTATTGGGCAAAGTATGGCGGCGAATATCAAAACCCAAATTCAAGCATTGAATATTTCAAAAAACTTGTGGATATTTTGCATTATAAATATATTATTGATAAAAATGTTATGACAATACCCGAGCAAGCCATAAGCAAGGTGCTTAATAAAGATATTGCATCTGTGCAATTTTATGACTCTGTTATTGCAGTTGAAAAATATATGCAAAAACGAACAAAAAACTTCAGAAATTATATATCCCAAGGCGAAGCACATGTTGTTTCAAGGGAAATTTCACGTACTATTGCCTTAGAATGTTCTGAGAATACTATTTTAGAAAGAATTTATAAATAATGCAAAATAAAGTGCATTAATTTGCTTGGGCATTGCCTTCGACTTTCTGTTTTTCTTCAACTGTTCCTGATTTTTCTTTTTTTGCTTTTAGTTCGTTGGCTAAGTCAGTTTTTATATGAATATCAGTTTGCGGGAATGGAATTTCAATATTATTTTCTTTAAATATTTTATGTATACCTACAAGGACATCACTTTGTGTTGTTGCACCATCATCAATATTACGCACCCAGAACCTAAGTTGAAAGTTTATTGAACTTGCATCAAAAAGATCAAAGATAACATCTGGTTTAGGGAATCTAAGCACTTTTGGATGCTCTTCAACCATCTTAAGCACAAGCTTTTCTACTTTATCTAAATCAGTACCGTATGCAACACCACAACTTACAAATCTACGCACTGTTCTATTATTATGAGTCCAGTTAGTGAAGCTTGTTGCTAAAAAGTCAGAATTTGGAACAAAAACAATGGCATTATCATATGTTCTTACTTGGGTTGCACGAAGCGAAATTTTTTGCACAACACCATACAAAGTGCCCACGCTCACAACATCACCTTCACGTATGTTTTGCCCAAAAATCAAAGAAAACCCACTGAATATATTTTGAACAATCCCCTGCAAGCCAAGCCCGATGCCCACACTAAGGCCGCCTGCAACAACTGCTAAACTGGTTAGGCTAAAACCAAAAACTTTTAGAACATATAAACCAAAAATACCCCACATACCAAAAATTATAACTGTTTTTATTGGTGTAGTGAGTGTTGAGGTTGCCTTTTTTGAATCACCTTGCCATGCAGAATCAATATAATTACATGAAACTTGAATAAGTGAACGCACAAGATAAAATACTGTGAGAATACTGATAATTTGCATTGTATTGAATGAAAAATCGCCTATACTGAAATCAAAATTACTGAAATTCTTTATAAGATATTCACCACCGGGATAAGCTAATACCCATAAAAGCGGTGAAAGAAAAGCAATCAGCAAAACTATTGGCAATAAAACAGAAACAGCAGCACCACTGACAAGTGCAGGAACTCCTTCTTTTGGTAATTCCTCATGAACAAGTTCAGAAAGATATAATATGGTAGCTACCTGATGAATACCAATAGCAAGACACATATAAATAATTGTTAAAAATATTGAAAAATGCACAAAACCGGCCAATGTCATAAAAAGTGCTGCTATAAGTACAAAATAGAAAATCCTCAACAGGTAACGTGGCAAATTATGAACAGGCTTGGGTCTTTTTGAAATATAATAAATTATTGCAACAAGAAAAATTAACCATAAAAATGATAAAATAATTTGCATATGAGTAAAGGTCAGCAAAATCAAACTCGTAACAATAACAAGTAACATAGGCGAAAAAGGAGAATATGGAAGGCAAGAATCTTCTCTATTTAGATTATATAATTCCCAGCCAAGCCTAATTTGCCCAAAGCAAAGAGAAAAAGTGCCTAACATTGCAATCAGTTGATAATGACCTGCATCGCTCCATGAAAGATAGTGGAATAAAACACCTAAAGCAAGCCATAAAAGAGAACGTTTAATAATTGTAATCCATTTATCATGTATGCTTGGAATAACCTTAATCGTAATTTCAACAGATACAAAAAACATCACAACAATAATAAAAATTGGAATAAAAGAATTTTGCAATAAAGAAAGCCATTGTGATTTTTCAGTTGGAACTTCATTTAGTGCTGTTACCTTAATGGTATTTGGCAAGCTTTTAAGATTCACAAAATCGCTTTTCCATAAATTTGGATTTAATATGTCAATACTGTCATGCAGATAGTAATTTAGCCATATTTCAGGAAGTTCACTTTCAAATTTTTTATCTACTGAAGAAACTTTATCAATAAGTTCTTTAGTTTTTGGCAGTTGACCATTAAGTTCGTTTTTAAAACTTGTTAATAAGCCATAAAGCTTTATCCCTTCTGAATAAAGTTCCATTGACTTCTCATCATTAAATTGAAAAATATTGTCTGTAATAGCACTCACAGAATCAAGAGCAATAGCAACTTTTTTTTCAGCTTCAAATAATGGCGTATACAAGTTGTTCAATTCAAAAATATAACGACGCATCTGCTTTGCTAATATCCCAACTTCAGTAGGGTGTTCGGCATAAGAATTGTTAATTGAGCTTACTGCAGTAAATTCAGTTTGAATTTGCTCTGTTTTTTCTTTCAACAGGGGAAGGTTATTTTCTATTTGCTTTTGTAAATTTTCTACTTCAATCTTTAAAGAGCTCAAAGTTCTTTCATGGCTGTCAAGCAAGGAAGCAAGAACAGTATCAATAGTGGTTTCTTCAGGATTTATTGCTTGTTCACCTTGAAAAGACTCAGTAGGAACAAGGGAAGAAATATTTGATTTTTGAGTCTGTTGAATAGCATCTTCTTCAGCTGCAAAAATACTATTGATATTAAAAACTTCAAAGCACAAAGTAAATGCTAAAAGAAAAGAAATAAAATACTTTATATATAATGTGTTCTTAAGCTTCATAAAATAACCTCTTTCATTTAAATAAAGTATACAGATTTTTACTCTAATTGAAAAGTATATTTTTTTAACAAAAAAAAGCTTTAGCTCGGTAAAAAGCTAAAGCTTATAATGTGTATTTAGTAAAGTTTACTCAGCTGAAACAGTAGGAAGTTCGTATTTTGTAAGCTCAATAAGTGCCATAGGTGCACTATCACCTTTACGCATATCCGCAAGTTTCATAACCCTTGTAAAACCACCGTTTACGTCTTTATATTGTGGTGCAATTTCATCAAAAAGTTTTTTAACTAATTGGTGATCGCCCAAAACATCAAATGCTTGACGACGAGCGTGCAAGTCATCACGTTTAGCTAAAGCGATAAGTGGATCAACTACTGTACGCAAAACTTTTGCTTTTGTTTCTGTAGTTTTAATACGACCGTATGTAAGTAAAGCTTTCGCCATGTTTTTGTAAAGAGCTTTACGGTGTGATGGATTACGACCGAGTTTTTTTCCAAAATTACTATGCCTCATAGTTTTGCTTCCTCTTCCATTCTTGGTATTTCTTTTCAAAAGAGTCAATCTTCATGCCGAAATCTAAACCCATTTCAATCAAGACTTCTCTAATTTCATCTAAAGATTTTTTACCAAAATTCTTTGTTTTAAGCATTTCATTTTCAGATTTTTGAACCAATTCACCAACAGTTGCTACATTAGCTGAGCGTAAGCAATTTGTTGCACGAACGCTTAATTCTAAATCATCAATATTCTTAAATAAATTTTCATTCAAGTCGCCGGTTTCGCTAGTGCCGATGCCAACTGCATTTGTTGATTGTTCATCAAAGTTGATAAATACAGAAATTTGCTCTTTGATGATTTTTGCACTATACGCTAATGCTTCTTCAGGTGAAACTGAACCATCGGTCCAAAGTTCCAAAATGAGTTTGTCATAGTTAGTCATTTGACCAACACGGGCTTGCTCAATCACATAAGAAACTTTACGAATAGGTGAAAATGAAGCATCAAGCTTAATAAGACCAATTTCTGCATCTAAGCCTTCGTGCTGATCTGCAGGCACATAGCCTTTGCCCATACGAACTTCAAATTCCATTTCCAAATCAACATCTTCAGTCAAAGTAGCAATATGCTGTTCAGGATTAAGCACTTCAACATGCTGATTTACAACGATATCAGCAGCTGTAACAGCGCCTTTTTTCTGAACATGCAAACGTACTTTTTGTGGTGCATCAGTATCAAGTGCCAAGCGAACCAATTTGATATTCAAAATAACATCAGTAATATTTTCTAAAACGCCGGTGATTGTAGTAAATTCGTGTTGAACACCGGCAATTTTAACAGAAACAAAGGCTGCACCTTGTAATGAGCTTAAAAGCACACGACGAAGTGAATTACCGATGGTTGTGCCATAACCGCGTTCAAGTGGTTCGCAAACGAATTTGCCATACATCGTATCGTCAGCTTGGCTCACACGCTGAATTTGATCAGGTTTAACCAAAACTGCCCAATTGCGAGCATTTATGAGTTTGCTTGATGGTTTTTGCATGATAATACCTATCGATCTTTTAATTTCTCAAAAGAATATTACTCATTATTTAGAGTATAATTCAACTATGAGAGATTCATTTATTGGGAATTGAATATCATCACGTTGAGGCAAAGCTTTAATTTCAGCTTTAAAGTCTTGCGCAGCTACTTCTAGCCATGCAGGGCATCCTCTACGGGCAACCACTTCTTGTGCTTCGATAAGAACAGGGATTTTTCTATTCTTTTCAGGCACAGAAATAACATCACCAATGCTTACTTGAAGGCTTGGAATATCAACTTTTTTACCATTCAAAGTAAAGATACCGTGACGAACTAATTGGCGTGCTTGGCTTCTGGAGTTTGCAAATCCCATACGGTAAACAACGTTATCTAAACGGCGTTCGAGTGTTGCAAGGAGGTTATCACCTGTAACACCTTTTGCCATATCAGCTTTTACAAAGTAGCCATGGAATTGTTTTTCTAAAACAC
>CAYJHJ010000064.1:0-12183 GCA_964370095.1 uncultured Desulfovibrionaceae bacterium
TGTAAAGCTTTTAATAATCATCAAAAAAAGGAGAAAGATTATGCTTATTAATTTTTATCAAACATTTCTAAATAAAACAAAAAAATTATTTTCAGGAAACGATAATGCAGACATGCTTTTTGCTAACACAAATTTTGGTATTTTATATTTTTGTATGCCTCAAAAAGAAAATGCCAATAAATAATCTTTAGATTTCTTGACTTATTAAATGGAGTAATATAATGGACATTAAACAAATTTATGATTTATTTGAAAAAATTGGTTGTCTTACTTTTGCAACTGTGAATGGCGATTACCCTGAAACAAGAATTGCACACTTTCTTACCTATGATAATGATGGACTATACTTTTTCACTATGAAAACAAAGCCTTTCTTTAAACAATTAATGGAAACAGGAAAATTAAGCGTTTGCGGTATGGATGCAAATCCTGAAGTTACATGGATTGATGAAGATACGCCGCATAGTGCGCCCGGATATTTTATTCGCGCAACAGGTGATGTGCGTGAATTTACACTTGAAGAAGCGAAGGCAAAGAATGATCCTAGGTTTGACTATCTTTTTGAAGATAATAAAAGATATCCACAGATAACAGGCATTTGCTTTTATAATTTCCATGGTGAAGTGTATGATTATGACTTTGAAATGGAAAAAAGAGACTATAAACTTATAAGAGAACGTTTTTCACACGGTTCTTTAAAACCTGTGCCAGTTGGCTTAACAATTTTAAAGGATAGATGCATTTCTTGCGGAAAATGCGAAAAAAACTGCTCTTTCAAAGCAATTTATAAAGCTTCAGGTTGTTATCAAATTGATGGAAGCCGTTGTGATGAATGTGGAAATTGTTTTACGGTTTGTCCTTCAGATGCCGTTGTTTCAAAAGGGCAATAATTTTTCTATTTTTAGTGCTGCATAATTTGAGTTATAAAAAATCACCTTCAAGCAATCACCTCCTAACTCAAACTATGCAGCTGCCTTATATTTTCTATAAGAAAATAATAAAAACAAATTTTTTTTAATTTCATATGTGTTTTCACTTGCATGTAAAATAAAATAATGATAGAAATACAAAATGTTATTGTATTATTTATAAATGTGGTTTAATCTAAGTTATTATGTGAAATTTAGCACTATGAGTCTTTTAAGAAGTAATTTACAAATTTTTGTTACTGCACTAATAATTCTTTTAATTATCAGTCTCATTCAATGGTATTCATCTATAATCGAAGATGAAATTGTTGATGTTGCACGCATTGAAATGGAAGAAACAGTTCAACAGTTAGACCTTTTCATTGAAGAAATTGTTGCAACAAAAATTCAAGACGTAACTTTGATTGCTGATTTTGCAGCTAAAAATAATATTCAACTTAAAAATGCCTTAGAATTTTTCAATTCACAGTCCCATACAGTAAAATTTGATTTTATATATTTTGTTGACCTTGACGGAAAAGGGATATCTTCGCAAAATATAAAAGTTGATTTTTCAAAAAATAATACCTTTCTAAAGGCTTTAGATAAAGATTACGCTATTTCAAATCCTTATATTTTCCCTTATTCAGGTGATTTTTTACTTGATATTGCTGTGCCTGTTATTCAAAATGATGAAGTAGTTGGTGTTATATTTACTGAAAACTCTATGAATGAGATTTATTCTATTATGTTAGAAATGTCTAAAGAAACAGGTTGGGCATTTTTACTTGATAGATCATTAAACATTGTTTTTTCAACTAATAAAAAATATTCTAAAATTTCAAAACCATCTGATGATGACATTGCAAAACTCGGCAGAAAAAATGTACAAAAAGCAACCTCTGATATTTTAAACAGGCAAAATGGAAGTTTCGTCTACAAATCCGATAATGTTAAAAAAATTCTCGTTTATCAAACTATTTCTCAAACAGATTGGGTTTTAATTGTTTCCGTGCCACAATATAGCGTTGTAAAAGAGCTTAATAGTGCAGCAGCTAATATCCATTCAATTTCTCTCATTATATTATGCATCTTTCTTGGGCTTGCCTTTTATGTGTGGTTTACAAAAACCTCTTTACTCACCTCTCTTGAAGAAACAGCTTATTATGATTCACTAACAGGCTTATATAATGTTGTTAAGTTTAAAATTGAAATGGAAAAAACGCTTCTTGAAAACCCTGATGCGCAATTTGACATTATAAAATTTGATATAACCAATTTTAAAGTTATCAATGAAATATATGGTTATAAAACAGGTAATACTGTTTTGAAAAGCATAAAGTTAATTTTCGATAAAATAAATGACCCTTCTTTAATTGTATGCAGAATAGCAGCAGATGAATTTATGGCTTTTGCCGGAAATAATCTTTTAAGAGATATTCATAGAAAAACTTCTATTTATGAAGCTTATTTTAGAAAAGTTACACCTGAAATAAAAGGGCACAAAACTTCTTTTAGATACGGAAAATATCATATTGATTTAGGTAATACTGATGTTGATGATATTGTTAATAAAGTAAGCCTTGCGCACAAAATAGGAAAAAACGCCAAAGAAGGCATTATCCACTATTATGATGAATTGGCCCGTGTGCAACTTATGATTGAAGCTGAGCTTACAGATAAAATGGAACATGCCTTGCAAAACCGTGAATTTGAAGTTTATCTTCAACCAAAATTCGATCTTATGGAAGAATCACTTAATGGTGCAGAAGCCTTAATAAGATGGATTGGGCCAAGCGGTAAAAAAGTTTATCCTGAAACTTTTATTCCTCTTTTTGAAAAAAATGGTTTTATTGTTCAACTTGATCGTTATGTATTAGAATCAGTATGTATTGCAATGAGAAGATGGATTGACCAAGGAAAAGCAATTTTGCCAATATCCATAAATTGTTCACGTTTAAATTTGAGCAATGCAAATTATGTTAAAGATGTTGAAACGATTGTTGATTCGTATAAAATCCCTCATGAATATATTGAAATTGAGCTTACTGAATCATCAACCATAGGTAATGAAGAAGCTATTAAAAAGCTTTTTAGTGAAATGCATTCATGCGGTTTTAAGATTTCTATTGATGATTTTGGATCGGGCTATTCTTCCTTAGCTATGCTTAAAAATCTTCATGTAGATACATTAAAAATGGATAAAAGCTTTTTTAGTAATAGTGAAATAATTCGTAGAGATGACATGCTTATTGATGGCATTGTGAAACTTTCTCATAATCTAGGTATGTATGTTGTTGCAGAAGGGATTGAAACTTTAGATCAAGTTGAAAGACTAAAGGCTATGAATTGTGATGCTGTTCAAGGTTATTATTATTCGCGCCCTATTCCAATACCTGAATTTGAAGAAAAATATAGCGAAGTTATGTATCAAAACGCATTAAAAGCAAAAGATAATATTCCTTTAGTTAATAATATTAATGATGCTCGATTTGCAAATTCATTTGTTCCTTGTGGTATACTTATTGTAGACCTTGATGATAGCTTCACAATTATTGAAGCTAATGAAGGTTTTTTTGACCTTATAAACTATACAAGAGAAGAATTGAGAGAAAACTTTAAAAACACAATTGTTGACTCTATACATCCTGATGATAAAGAACTAATCATGCCTTATGTTCATGAAAAAATAATACTTTTACCAAACAATGGTATTGAATTTGTTTGTAGTTTAGTAAATAAAAACTTAGGTTTTAAAACAGTTCAATTTAGCGGCAAGATTTTTATAAATGAACATGGCCAAAAAAGACTCTACTATACAGTAGTTGATATTGATAGATATAGTAATAACCTTCGCCATCTCAAAGAAGAAAGAGAGTTTAATGCACTTATTGGCTCTTTAACTGATCTTGTATTTTTTGACTATGACCCTGAAAATAAAAGCATGCGTTTTTCAAAAAACTTTGCAAATAGATTTAATATACCTGATGTGATAAATAATTTTTTAGAAACATCAGTTGGAAAAAAAATGTTCCCTCAGGGTTTTCACTGCAATAGGGATAATTCAAATAATAACAATACTCCTTACACTGAAGGTGAATTTTATCTTAGCTTGCCAAGCGGTGAAAATATTTGGTATTTATATTCTTGCAAAAGTATTTTTGATGAAGAAACAAATAAATTCAGAACTGTTGGAAAGATGACTGAAATCATTGGCAGAAAAATAGATATGGATATTTTAAAAGTTAAATCTGAAAGCGATCTGCTTACAAGCGCCTATAGCAACATTGCAACAAACAGATATATTCATAACTATTTAAGAATTGCAACACCAAACAATGATACAAGTGCCTTTTTAGTTATTGATTTAGACAACTTTAAACAAATCAACGAAACTTTTGGAAACTCTTTTGCTGATGAAGCCTTAAAAGAAACAGGAAAAATATTAAGAAATTCATTCAGAAGTATTGATATTATCGGAAGGTTAGGAGGAGATGAATTCTTTGTATTTATAAATGGTTATAAATCTATTGAATTTATTGAAAAGAAGTCAGCTGAACTATTAGAGCTTCTTAAAACCACTTACACGAAAGATGGTATTTCACTTGAAATTTCTGCCAGTATTGGGATTTCACTTTATCCTGAACATGGCTCAAACTTTGAAACACTTTTTGAAAGTGCTCATAAGGCTCTTATACAAGTTAAAAATAATGGAAAAAATGATTTTTTAATTTTTGATAATACAGTTATTTAGCACATTTTTTATTCTAATAAATTTGTTGCCATACTTCTAAGCTTTATCAATATTGTTTTTCACTTTATTGGCAACACAAAAATATAATAACTAAAAATAAAGTCCCAAGCATCATTTCCGTATTAAGGCGGAAAGCTTGGGACTTTTTAATTTTTATCTATTGGCCTTGCGCTTGTTGGTGCTTTGCGTCATGCTTAGCTAAAATCGCTGCAATCATTATTCAGGCCTACTTTCTCTTTCTCCATCTTTTGGTGGCTTTCTGTCTCCTCTACGCTTACGTGTGGTATCAACTTTATCGGCATTTCCATCAACTAAAGTTCCTCCTGAAGTTGTGATTGTCCCGTCTGCGTCAATAAGGCTTGCACCTCTGCTACTTCCTGTAAAGTCGGTATGAATAGCGATATTACCACCTGTTTGAGTAAAAAAACCATTCGAGTCAATACCATCGCCACCTTGCTTGAATGTGATTTTGATATTGCCACCTGTAACAGTAACACCACCTGATGTTTCGTAAGCATTTATAGCGTCATCGTCAGAAATAATTTCTATAGTACCATTATTTATATTTACAAATGTTCCTTCAATGCCTTCATAGGAATTTATAATATTTATCTTACCATTTTCAATAGTTACTGTATTTTTTGCGTGAATAGCATCATCACCTGAATTTATTGTAAAATCACCATTTTTAATTGTAATGTCCCCATCTGAGTGTATAGCATCTTCATATGCAGAGAGGTTGAATGCTCCGCCGTTTATAATAATATTTTTCTTCGATTTAAGGGCTTTGGCACTTTCATCACTTTCAAAGATATTTACTGAATTTATAAATGTTTCAAAACCACTTTCTGAAGCAGTTTTTATAACTTTTGTATAACCATTTCCTGATAGTAATAAAAAGTTACCATTGTCAATTTGTAAAACATTTTCTGAGCTTATCGCATCATTATTTGCTTTGATATTAAAAGTGCCGTCTTTAATGTAAAGATTACCTCTTTCAATATCTTCTGCATTAGAAGTTTTAATACCATCTTTTCCTGCTTCAATCTTGATATTTGCTTTATCAATCGCAAGTAAATCTTTTCCTACAATGCCATCTTCTAAAGCTTTAATAGTGATATTTCCGCTTTTAATAATAAGATCATCACGGCTGTTTATGCCATCTTGATAGTCAGTTGTTACTGTAAGAGTGCCCTCACCTGAAATAGCAGTATCGGCTTTTGAATAAATCGCGGCAGAAGGGAAATCGTTATCGGAAGTTGAAATTTTTCCTTGTGTTACTTGATTATTTCCACGAAGCACAATTTCAACGTCTTTTGCTTCCATAATATGTATTGGAGTTGATTTTTCATTGTTAATGCTTGCATTTTCTAAAATGAGATAGACAATGTCTTTATCAACATTTTTATCAACATTTACAATGATGTTTGTGTAATCACCACTGAATTTATAGGTTCCGCTTTTTGTTATGAGTAGTTCTTTATCATTAATAACTTGAGCGCTTTCATCAATATTTTGTGCATACACTGCATTACTGCCGATGAGAAAAGAAAGTAGTGCGAGGGGTAAAACTTTATAATTTAATGTTTTCATTTTATCTCCTATAAGCCGTTTGGTATAAGGTCTTGTTTTGTTATAATTATTTCCAAGTTTCCGTTTCTTGTGCGAAGTTCATCTATAAATGATTTTTCTATAGAAACATCTTTTAGTTCAAGTTCATAAGTGAGTTTGAATAAACTTCCCATGCTTGTGGTTTTTGAAGAAATAAGTTCTGCATAATTAGTATATACTTTAAAAATATCTTCAAATACATTAGTATAATTCAAATTTTCAGGAATTGTAATGTGCAAGACTCTGTTTGCTGCTTTTTTCTCTCCAAAATTTATAAAAGTCAGTATAAAAGTGAAAGTAGAGGCAATAAGTGCAAATAAAACTGCAAAACCAAGATATCCCATGCCAACAGTAAGACCTGTGCCCATTGCAGTAAAAATTGCACCAATTTCTTTTGCACTTCCCGGTATAGAACGAAAACGTACTAAACTAAACGCACCAACAACAGCAATTCCAACTCCAACATTACCATTTACCATGATAATAACCATAGCAACTACTAAAGGTAAAAGAGCTAAGGTGCTGAGAAAGCCTTTTGTACATTTTGTTTTATAAGAATACATTTTAGCCATAAACAAACCTAGCACTAATGCAGTGAAAACACAGCAAAAAAACTGAATTTGTGTTATGTTCATGGAAGCTTCAGGGTTAAATATTCCTACAAGAATCTGTTCAGGCATAAATATTACTCCTTTCCTTATTTAAATATGATGGTAGAATATGTGCTGTATAAGCTGTGCCGTATTTTGAAAATGATGTTTTATATAGTTTATTTTGATTGAGAAAATCAATAAACCAAAATGGTAGTCCTTGAATAGTTTTTACTTCAAGCAAAACTATGTCATTTTCTACTATTTGAATATCTTCCTCTGTTTCATTAAAAGAAATATCAGTATTTCGCATTTTTATATTGAAATCAAATGTTATTCTGAAATTGATATCATCTACAGCAAAGTATGCTTCTCTTTCATAAGCTATATATACTTTTGCTTTAAGCTTATCATAACTTTTTGCAAAATAATTTATTTCCTTTTGAATTTGTGTAGGGTTCTTGTTTAATTCTTTAAAATTGTAATCAAAATAGTTTAAAGCCACTTTTTGCGGCAGAGTAATTCTTCTTTTGTATACTACGCCATCAAATTTTTTTTTCAACTCAACAAAAGCCACTTCACCCTCTTGTGGCTTGCCGTAAATTCGAATTCTCAGTTTTTCTTTATATTTTGGTTTTTCTAAAGAATGTCTTATAATTCGATAATCGTCAGTATCAAAGTATATATTAGAAATTTTATGCCTTTTATATTCATCAAGCTTCATGTACTTTGCCATAGATGCTAATAAATTATGATACTGAGCATGATTCAATTTATATTTTAGTTCAAATCGTTTAAAGCAGTTTTGTGCAGACATTTCCTATTCTCTTCTTACCTGTATAAAAATTATACAGATAAATATAAAATTGTATAGATAATATACAATTAATTTATAAAAATATTATTTCATTAATCAAATAATATTTCAAGGAAAAAATGTGCCAAGATAAATTTCAAATCATACTTCTGCTTATTTTTTTATTCTTTAGGTTTCACTTTAATCATTAAAAAAGTAAATTCCCAAGCGTCTTTACCGTATAAGGGCGGACAACTTGGGACTCTATAAAATTTATGATGTGGTCGGGATGGCGGGATTTGAACCCACGACCACTCGCCCCCCAGACGAGTGCGCTACCAAACTGCGCTACATCCCGATAATAAATTATTTTTTGAAAAATATTTTATGTGGCGGAGAGGAAGAGATTTGAACTCTTGGATGGGGATAAGCCATCACACGATTTCCAATCGTGCTCCTTCGGCCAGCTCGGACACCTCTCCGTGTGAAGAAAAGCTATACAAGACTTTAGTTTTATTTGCAAGTCTTTTTTATATAAAATGAAAAATTAAAAGCATTTTCTTTGCTGGACACGTGTAAAACTTTAGAATAGAATAAAAAAAGATAAAGTATTATAAAATCCAGTTTGCTTGTGAGGCCCATATAAGCTCTGGTGTAAAAAGCTCTTGAGAATGTTCTATGATGGATTTAAGCTCTTTTATTGAAATAAACATAATTTCATTTTGTTTTGTGTATACTGAATTTAAAAGACGTATTTGCTCTTCTGCTTTGAGTTTAGATGCCATAAAAACTGAGGCAATAAAAGGTATATCATTATGGTTGAGATATGGAAGAAAGGCAATTTGATCAAGCTTAACCTCATGCAATTCAAACTGTTCATATAGTCCTCTTAGTGCGGCATCTTCACATGATTCATTGGCGTAAACATGACTATAGATTGAAATATCCCAAAGCCCGGCATTGTGCTTGTTGTTTTTAGGATGTCTGCGTAGAAGAAGTTGACTTTGTTGATTTTTAATAGCAACTAAGACTATTTTTCTTGTAAGCTTTTGTATTATGCTTTTATCTATATTCATATACATGATAGCATTTCCACTGTTGTCAAGAATTTCAACAAGATGAGAGCTATCATAATGATTTTTTTTAAAAGGTGATTTTTTCATGAATAGAAAACCTATAAACACAGAAATATGTAAAGTTAAAAACCTCAATGAAGATGATGTTGAAGCAGTGTATCTTTTAGAAACTGAGAATTTTAGTCAAGCATGGACGCAAGCTCAAATTAGAAAGGCAATACAAAGTAAAAATTTTTTATTTTTAGGCATTTTTGACAAAGATATATTAGTTGCTTATCTTTTTGCTCAATGCTTTCCATCTATTGAAAAACTCAATATGGGTGAATGTGAAATAATTAATATTGCAACAACAAGTAAGCATAGAAGAAAGGGCTTAGCTGAAGCTCTTTTGAATTATCTTATTTCTTTTGTCAATCAAAAACAAGCCGATTCAATTCTTTTAGAGGTTAGAGAAAGCAATTTTCCTGCTTTTAATCTTTATTCTAAACTTGGCTTTAAAATAGTTGGAAGAAGAAAAAATTATTATCCTCCTTTATTATCAGAAAATAAAGAAGAAAAAAATGAAGATGCAATTATTATGAAGTTTATATGTATAAAATAGGAGAGAATTCTAACAACTCTCCCCTATTTTAAAGTATATAAAAGAATTTATTCTAAGCTATCGCCACGTTTTCTCAAGGATTGTGCACCCCCATAAACGGAGGCAATGATATTGTTATATCCTGCACGCTTAAGTAAGATAAGTGCTTCATAGGAACGAGTTCCTGTGCTACAAGAAAGAATTATTTTTTTATCTTTAGGCACTTCATTCATACGCTCTTTTAATTGCTCTAAAGGAAGTGATAAGAAAGAATTTGGATATTTTTTCTGCAAATCAAGCACATTTTGATGCGGAGGACGAATATCAACAACATAAATTCCATTTGAATCTTTTTCATTCCAATAAGTTAGAAACTCTGTTGGTTCCATTGCTTCAAGTCTTCCTGCAAGCACATTGTCTGCAACGTTTGCAACGCTGTTAATAATATCCATAGCTGAAGCAAAAGGAGGTGCATAAACAATTTCTGCATTTGAAAGATTGTCAATAGTAGCATTTCCAAATTGCATAAGAACAGCAACAGCATCAACTCTAGCTTTTACAGCATCAGTATTTGTTGAGCAAGCTTGAAAACCTAAAATTTTTCTTGTTTTTTTATCAACAACAATCTGCATTGTAGTCATTGTTGCATCAGGATAAAAGTGAGCATGATCATCACCTTCAATAGCGACAGTAACTGCATCAAATCCATTTTTTTCAGCAAATACTTGGGTAAAGCCAACGCCTGCAAAAGAAAGTTCATTCAACTTCACACACCAAGAGCCAACATAACCATCAAAAGAATCCGCTCTTTCTTGGTTATTAGCTAAATAAGCAAGGTTTGAACCTATAATTCTTCCTTGTCTATTAGCCATTGAACCTAAAGGAATATAACCGTCTTGCCCATTGATAATATTTTTAACACTACAGCAATCGCCGCCTGAATAAATATCAGGATCTGAAGTACGCATGTATTTATCAACTTTGATAGCTCCGTTTGCAATGCAATCAAGCCCTGCTTCTTTAGCTAAATCAGTGTTTGGAATAAAGCCAATAGAAGCAATCACTAAATCTGCGTCAATAACTTGTTTATCTGTTATAACTCTTTTAACGTATCCGTTTTCACCTTCAAGTTTCACAACCTTTTCATTCAAAACAACGTTAACACCAAGCTTTTTCAAATCATCTTCTGCTATTCTTGCTGAATGTTCGTTAGAAACTGTGGGAAGAATTTGATCAAAAACTTCAATAACACTTACTTCAATACCCCACATATCAGCCAAAGCAACTGCGACTTCAAGGCCTATAAAACCAGCCCCAACAACAACTGCAGTTTGAATTTTACCACTTGCACAAGCCTCATGCACGTCTTTTGCTTCGTGAAGATTTGTTACAGCAGTAACATTTTTCAAATCAGCTCCTTCTACAGTAAGCTGGCGTGGGCGGGCACCTGTTGAAATCACAAGTTTATCATAAGATAAAGTTTCTTTTTCACCTGTTTCCAAAACTTCAACAAGAACATTTTTTTCTGCTCTATTAATTTTTAAGGCTTTCACGCCTGTTCTTGCTTTCACACTTTTTACAGTATCAAAAAAATGCTCGTTACGGATTTCATGGGCAACAGTCATTCTTAAGTCATCAAGATTAGAAACGTCTCCCGAAAGATAATATGGAATACCACAACCGCCGTATGAAATATATTGATCTTGATCGATTAATGTTATATCTGCATTATCTACTAAACGGCTATAGCGTGCAGCAACTTTCGGACCAAGTGCAACTCCGCCAATAACTAAAACTTTTTGACTCATGAGAAAACCTCTTTTATAAAATTGTTTTAAATAGAAAACTTCTTAAAATTAAATTTAAGAAGTATAAAAATTAATGATGATCTTTATTGGGATTTGTTTTTTTAATAAAGTATAAACCGCCTAAAACAGCGCCTAAACCTAAAAAGAAAAATAAAATATCCATCTAAAACTCCTTAAAATTTGATAATTAAATTCTTGCATAAAACATTGTGGTATGTTAAAAACTTTCATGAATTTTTATTATCTTATTTTAAAATAAATATAAAATCAAGTAGATTTTCACTATCATTTAAATTCATTTTATTGCTTTTAGCTTGACTTAGTGTAAAATTATTAAATATATTCTTAATTATGTATTATATAAAACAGACTAAATTGAAAATTATATTTATGACAATATCAAAGTAGGACTATTTTGGAGGAAAAATGCCCACAAAAATATTAAAGAAAAAATCACTGATACCAGGCCGCACAAGTCAGCTAACACTTGATGCACCACAAATTGCAAAAAACGCAAAACCCGGTCATTTTGTAATGTTAAGAATGGATGAAAAAGGCGAACGCATTCCCCTTACTATTGCAGACACTGATAAAGAAAATGGAACAATAACCATTGTATATCTTGTGCTTGGCAAATCAACCCAAATTCTTGAAGACATGAAAGAAGGCGATGAAATTTTAGATGTTTGTGGCCCTCTTGGAAAAGCTACTCATATAGTTAAGTCTGATAAGCCAGTTATTTGCGTAGGTGGCGGAACAGGCATTGCCGCCATGCACCACATAGCAAAAGGCAATAAAAATGCAGGAAATTACGTTATAGCCTGCATTGGTGCAAGAAGCAAAGACTTGCTTTTGTTCCATGATGAACTTGCAGCTTTTTGCGATGAAGTTTGGGTTTCCACCGATGATGGCTCTTTTGGCGAAAAAGGCATTGTTACCGATCCCTTAAAAAAATATCTTGAAGAGAAGAAGCCACTTCACGAAGTTGTTGCTATTGGCCCTGTCCCTATGATGCAAGCTGTTGCAAATGTTACTAAACCTTATGATGTGCCAACAGTTG
>CAYJHJ010000065.1:0-11967 GCA_964370095.1 uncultured Desulfovibrionaceae bacterium
CATATAAGCTTACATGTATAGGATAGATTTTGGCCTTTGGCACAAAATCCTCACTATCCTCACTATCCTTACTATCCCCCAATCGTTACCATTCTTTTGCCTGCAACAGCATTTTTCCGCCTTGCAAGAATTTCAGCACCAATTTTCTTTTCTTTTGTGGCACTTGCAATAAACTCTGAAAGTTCTTCATCAGAAGTTTTTTCATTCCTCAAAAGATTTATAAGATTAAATTCTTTATCATCAAAAAGGCAAGTGCGTAACTTACCGTCAGAAGTTATTCTTAATCTATTACAAGAATGACAAAAATGTGAAGACATAGGTGTGATTATACCAAAACGCCCAACTCCGCCTTCTATGGTATACATCTGAGCAGGGCCATGGCTATCCATACTTGCACCTGTGAAATCTCTTGGAATTACAGTAAGTTTTGCAAATTTCCTTGCTTCTTCTAAGATTTCCAAGGCTGACCAATATAAATTCTGCTCCCAAATCGTGTCAACACCCATAGGCATAAATTCAATAAGGCGCACATCTACCGGATTTTCCTTTGCTAAATTGATAAATTTCTCAATTTCATCGGAATTTACATTCTTCATCGCAACTGCATTAATTTTAAGAGGAACTTTTAAATCTATCAAAGCATACATATTTTCTAAAATTTGAGGAAGAAAATTACGCCCCGAAATTTTTTCTGCTTTTTCTTCATCAAAAGTATCAAGGGAAAGATTTATCTTTGTACCGGAACTTTTAATTGCTTCTAAATGAGGTTTTAACAGCGTACCATTTGTGGTTACTCTTAAATCAAGTTTTGGATATTTTTCTTTTATTCCCAAAAGAAAAGAAGCAAAGCCCTTTCGAACAAAAGGTTCACCGCCTGTGAAGCGGATTTTATCAATCCCATGCAAAGTTGCTATATGTATACTACGCTCGATTTCTTCAAAGCGCAAAATGGAATCATGAGGAATATAAACACTTTCGTCCACACAATACATACAAGATAAGTTGCACCTATCAGTAACTGAAATTCTTAAATAACGTACTTGCCTATTATGTGAATCAATAAAAAAGTCCTTCATTCCCCATTGCTCCAAATCTTATATTCTAAAGTTATCCCAATAATTACAATGAAAATATTTCAATATATTCCTTTGAAATCCTTGCTTCTTTTTTTGTGTTGATAGCCACTTTTTTATTGCTTTCATTCTTCATAAGCAAGTCATCAATACTATACAACAAAGAAGATGAATTCTGCACATCGCAATCACGCAAAGCCTTTGCAATCACGCGTAATCTCAAAGCTTTTTCTTCTTTTTGCAAAGCTTTTTTCTTTATAGCAATCAAAAGCTTTGCATTTTGCCCACTATTTTTTTCAAAATAAGGCTCAACTTTCTTTAACCAATACTGATTATCAATCTCTGCTTGAAGCCAATTATTTCTTATCTGCTTCAAATAAGATGGATTTTCCTTCAAAAAAAGCGGTAAAATTTCATGCCTCACCCTATTTCTTAGATAATCCAAAGAAAAATTAGAACTATCTTCAACATAAGCAAGCTTACAAGCCAATAATAATTCTTCTAATTTTGCTTTTTCAAACAAAAGAAAAGGACGAAGCAAAGATCTTTGTGCATCAAAAGCAGGCATACCTATGCTTTTTTCAAGGCTTGTACCCCTGATCTGGCGCATAATCACATCTTCTGCCAAATCATTCAAGTGATGAGCAAGCACAAGAAAATCACATTTATTTTCCTTTAACGCTTTTGCAAACAGCTCATAGCGAATAAGCCTTGCCATCTCTTCAATGCCCTTTTTCTTTTCTTTTGCACTTTGTTGTACATCTTCTTTTAAAATAATACAAGGAAGTTTATGAATTTTGCAAATATTTTCAACAAATTCGGCTTCTGTAGCAGATTCTTCCCTTAAAGAATGGTCGATGTGAATAACAGTTAAGTGCATTGCATATTTTTCTTTAAATAATAAAAAGAAGGCAAGCAGTGCCATGCTGTCAACCCCGCCTGAAACTGCAAGTAAGAAAGATTTTCTTTCAATAGAAAAATCCTTCTCAATAGGTAAAATTGACATAAGAAAAGACCACACTTCCAAACAAAAATGAGCTTGCTTGGGCGGCAATTCTTGTAATTTCAACTCTTGTTCAGGGTTTTTGTGCATATAAGCTCTATCCGTAATGCTTTTTCCACTCGCTAAGAAAGAGTATTGAAGTTTCTAAAGCATCAAGTGGTTTTGATTCTTTTTTTAAAGCAAAAATTACTTCTTCAAAAGAGGCAGATGTATTCAATTCCAGTCTTTTCATCAATTCTAAAAATTCTTCTTTTAATTCATCGGGAATTTCTTTTATTGCCGATAAATCTTGATTATCTAGACGGATGACAGGATTAATAATCTCAAGCATTTTTGCCATTCTTTGCTGATAAGTATGGTCTTTTAAAATTCTTTCTTTTGCTCTTAGTGTAACTTTTTCTCTTTCTTCCGGGTTTGCAAGATAGTAATCTATTAAAGCAGGTGCTTCTTCAAATTTTTCAAAAGTAATTAATTCTTTTTCATCACTTTCACAATCAAAAAGCTCCTCCATAAGGCTTCTTTTATCAACAAGTTGGAAGGCTTGCATAGCAGCAAGTTCAAAGGTTCGTGGGTTGACAAAATCACCCATTTCTTCTTTTTTTAATTTAGTGCTTGAGTGAAGATTTATATTCACCTTTGTGGCATTATATACTTTGACAGAATCTTTGGCGCTTATTCTTTCGCCTTTATTTTGCACAAAAGAGTGAAGATAGGCATCATTCTCCCAATCAGAACCCCAAATTTTGAAATTATAAGAAGTAAGCCTTCTAAATTCATATCGCCTATTTGCATAGCCGGCACCTAAAAAGGCAAGGTCAGCCCCATATTTTGTTTTATCTTGCACATCTAAATCCAGCTTTTTATGAAATGATGGCAAAGCAGCAAGAGGCAGATAATGAGCATTTTGATGGCCACCATCTTTTAAAAGAGTTAAAAAAGGCTCTTTTTGAATAACAAAGAAATAGGAATAAAGATTTGCATAAGCTCGCCAATAAGTGAAAAGCTCATAATCCTCCACAAACCACATGGCTGTTGGCACTTTATCTTTTTCAAATCGCTTTAAAACTGCACGCGAAAGCGGAGCTTGTGCCATGGCAAAAACAATATCAGGGGCAAAAACTTCAGCTTTTGCATACACGGCTTCTGAAAGCATATTGGCAAAAGTGCTTTGTAAATATGAATTTCTTTCAGAAGACACTTGTAACTTTTGCAAAGCATTATGAGCAGATTGAAATTCAGAAGCTTCAAAAACTTCAACTGTATGCCCCAAATCTTTCAAGGCTGTAACACAATATTCACCTATAGGCAAAGAGCCGCCGTAAAGGGGAAGCACAACAAGTATTTTATATTTTTTATCCATTTTTCTGCCTTATGGTTTTTGAGGTGGAAAAAAATCCATGCCATCAAAAAGGTTTCCTGCATACAAAGAAACTTTTTCACTATGTGGCAAAGCTATTTCATTGTATTTATATTCATAAAGTAAAGCTCGTAAAATTTCAGCTTCTTGCCTTTGTTGCAAAATGCCTTCTTTTTGCGTATACATCAAACCAACTTTGTCAAAAGAGCTTTCTAATATACTGAAATCTTGAATTTCTTTTTGTGTTTTCTTGCCTGCAATGCGTGCCAACAAAGAGGGGGAAGAAAAAGCTTCATGGCATTTCCAATTATTACACTTCATTTTTTCAAAGCAAGGTGCACAATGCGGCATGACTTGAATTGCAGTATGCCCCAAGCCATATGCCCCTGTTTCAAAACACCAAGCAGAAGAAAAAAAGAAAGAAAGTGTGGGCACACCTAAGAATGCAGCACAATGCAAAGTGCCTGTATCAGGCGAAATTACTAAATCACAATCTTTTATAAGAGAAAAAAGCTCTTCAATTGAAGTTTTTCCGACCAAGTTTTTTATATTTTTACTGCCCTGCCCCATTTCAACTAAAAATTTACGGGCAAGTGCTTCTTCTTTTTGTGTGCCAAGAAGAAGAATTTCAACTTTATTTTCTTTATATCTTGTTAGAAAAATTTTCATTATTTGTGCATATTTATCAACCGGAACAGAACGTCTTTCTTCTTGCCCTGCCAAAACTATAGCAATTTGAAAATCACCCTTTGCTTCTTGCCATTTTTGCATTTTTTCATAAGCTGAAGGATTTACCTCTTGTGGTAAAATGGGTTCATCAGCAAAAAAACCCCAATAATCAACTATATGCAAGGGTGATTGAAAGCGATTATTCATATATTTGAAGGCAAGCTTCACCCAATCTGAACGCATCTCTTGCCCTTCTTTTAGTATATAACCTTTAAGTTGATCAGGGGCAAAAAGACGAGCAAAAGCATAAGAAAGCGAAGTGTGGTTCATAATATAAGCTTCTTCAAATCCTGCATTTTTCACATATTCAAAAATTTTTTTATTTTCTGACAGCACATTTTTTGCATCAGATGAAAAAGCTTGCAAGGGTAAAATTTCTATGTCGGGATATGCTAACTTCGCTATTTTTTCTTGGGTTTTATCAACACATAAAGCCAAAGAACCCTTTTTTTTCAAGGATTTTATAAGACGCCTGCTTTGTAAAATATCGCCAAAACGTGCTAATTGAAGAACTAAATTTTTCTGCATACAAACCTCTTGTAATGAGCATACAAAAAATATTGAAAAGTCGCAAGTTCTCAAAAAAATAGATTTATATTTTTATGGACAAAGCATGTTTTTTGCTATATTCTTCTGCTTACTTATTTACTTTAATGCAAATAACAAGGACTATTAATGGAGTTTAATATGGACAAATCAAAAGTATATTTTACCGACATGCGCTGCCCTGTTGGCACAAGCCTTTTACAAAAATTACAAAAGCTTATCAAAAAAGCAGGCATTGAATCCATCGACATGGATCAAAAATTCGTTGCCATAAAACTGCACTTTGGTGAACCTGGCAACCTTTCTTTTCTTCGCCCTAACTTCGCAAAAGCTGTTGCAGATGTAGTCAAAGATCAAAATGGCCTTCCATTTTTGACTGACTGCAATACTTTATACGTAGGCAGAAGAAAACATGCTCTAGAGCACATTACAGCTGCTTATGAAAATGGCTACAGCCCTCTTTCAACCGGTTGCCAAGTCATAATAGCAGACGGCTTAAAAGGAACCGATGATATTGAAGTTCCGCTTCCGGAATCTTGCACTTATTTCAAAACAGCTTCTATAGGTAGAGCTGTTATGGACGCTGATATTTTCATTTCTCTTACTCACTTTAAAGGGCATGAAATGACAGGCTTTGGCGGTGCAATTAAAAACATTGGTATGGGTTGCGGCAGCAGGGCAGGCAAAAGAGCTATGCACTCTGACGGCAAACCTTTTGTTGATCCTGAAAAATGCAAAAGCTGCGGAACCTGCTTAAAATATTGTGCTCATTCAGCTTTAGCTTTTGATGAAAACAAAAAAGCATTGATAGATCAAAGCAAATGTGTTGGTTGCGGAAGATGCATGGGAACATGTAATTTTGATGCCATTTCAACACCTTGGGATACACAGGCATCTGCATTGAACTGCCGTATGGCTGAATATAGCCTTGCAGTAGTGCAAGACCGCCCGCATTTTCATATCAGCATTGTGAACCAAGTTTCACCTTATTGTGATTGCCATGCTGAAAATGACGCGGCTATCATACCTGATATCGGAATTTTTGCTTCTTTTGACCCTGTCGCTTTAGATAAAGCTTGCATTGATGCGGTTAATGCCGCTCCTGTTATTGGTTCAAGCATCATTAATGATAAAACTTCTGACCATACTTTTGATGGCGACCATTTCAAATGCATACACCCCGGCACTGACTGGCGCACACAAATCGAACACGCAGAAAAAATTGGACTTGGTAACGGAGATTATGAATTAATTACTATGTAATTTTTTCTATGAGCAAAGCGAATAAATCTTTAGCGAACGAAACAAGAACCACGTTTCTTGTGAGTGAGGATTTTGCGGCGAAGCCCAAAATCTATACGATAAAGTCAAAAATTGGACTTGGTAACGGAGATTATGAATTAATTACTATGTAATTTTTTCTATGAGCAAAGCGAATAAATCTTTAGCGAACGAAACAAGAACCACGTTTCTTGTGAGTGAGGATTTTGCGGCGAAGCCCAAAATCTATACGATAAAGTCAAAAATTGGACTTGGTAACGGAGATTATGAATTAATTACTATGTAATTTTTTCCCCACTTTAATACATTAATTCCCACCCTAATTACTATAGAGTGGGAATTTTTATTTAAGTAATATCTTACAATCATCATTATTTCTAATTTGAAAAAAACAACTTGTATCAAAACATACACGAGTTTTTGAGAAATGAGTATAAAGCAGAAAAAAGTAAAAAGGCTGTCAAATCTAGGTGTAGTTTGGATCTTCTTCTTTAATTACCTGAAAAGCCTTATTATATTTCACTTTCCCCGGCATACCCCAATATTTTCTCACACCGGCAACAGTGCAAGGAAGCAACTCTTCAACATCAGTATCAAGCACAATCACATCGCCAACTTTCAAGCGTAATAGCTGATTACCCGTGATTTGCGTATCACCGATTTTCACACGAAGATCGACAGGAGTTTCAAGCAAGCGTTCTTTTAATCGTGCCACCCAAGTATGGTCAATCTCAAGGCGTTCTGTTTGGAAAGAAGCGTGTAATTTGGAACGTATAGGTTCTATTGTGGCATAAGGCAAACAAATCACCATTGAGCCTATGGCATTTTCAAGTTCCACTTCAAAATTTATGATAACAACAACATCAGAAGGCGGAACAATAGCTGCAAACTGCGGATTTATTTCACTTCTTACAAATTCCATTTTTACATCATGCACGGGCCGCCATGATTCTTCCATATTTTCAAGAACAATGTGCACCACTTTATCGATAATGGCTTGCTCAATGCGTGTGAATTCACGCCCCTCAACTTTTGGCTGTGCACCTTGCCCGCCAAAAACATTTTCAACAAGTGCAAAAACCAATCTTGCATCTACTACTACAATAGCATTGCCTCGTAAAGGCTCCATTTTAAAAATATTGATAGAAGTAGGAACAGGTAAAGAGCGTAAAAAGTCGCCAAACTTTGTCATGTCGATAGAAATTGGGTTTAGTTCCACTCTTTTACGTATAGTATTTGTTAAGGCATTTGTGCAAAGCCTTGCCAATCTATCGTTAACAATTTCAAGAACAGGCATACGCCCACGTATGATACGATCTTGATTTGCCAAGTCAAAAGCAACAATGCCTGAATCATCTTCGGGAATATCTGTTTCGGTATCGATTTCACCGCCTGAAAGCCCTCGTAAAAGAGCATCCACTTCATCTTGTGCCAAAACTTTATTCATAGTGCACCTTTTTTACCTTTAATTAAGTAAAACTTTAAATCTTAATAAAACTTAATCTTTTTTTTATCAAATGTCAAAATTAAACTCTATATAACTTTTCGGCATATTCTATAAAAAGGATATGCTTACAAAGATTTATCGTCAAATTTAAATGCCTTGATATTTTCCTTGTAAGTCAAAGAATTATTCGCTATTATACACATATGAAGATTATACATGATACGCAAACAATCAAGATTGACTTTTCACATAAAATTGATACGAAAATCCTTACTCTTTTATGGGAAAACAATCTTTATAATACTAAAGCCTTATGCTCAGGCGTGGGCAAGTGCGGAAAATGTAAAATACTCTTCCACTCAACTCCACCCCTTGCAACTTCTACTGAAAAAGAAATTCTTACAAAAGAAGAAATTGACAGTAACATACGCCTTTCTTGCAAGCATAATGCCAAAAATGACGATATTATAGAACTTTTAATTCAAAATAATACAAAAGGGTTTTGCCCAAAAGAGGAAAAAAGCCTCAATATCTTAAAATCTTCTGAAAATAAAAAAGTCTGCCTTGCTATTGATTTTGGCACAACCAGCTTAGAATATTCACTTTTTTCTGAAAATACTGTTTATGCTCAAGGCAAGAAATTAAATCCTATGCAAGGCATTGGCTCTGAAATCATGACAAGATTAGAATTTGCAAAAAATGAAAAAAATGCAAATTCTTTGAAGAAATGTGTATGGAATTCGATTGAAAGTATTATCAAAGAAGCCGAAGAACATAATTTTGACATTGAAAAAATTGTTTTTTCAGCAAATTCTGCCATGACCTATCTTTCACTTGGCCTTGAAAGTTCTTGCATTGCCACTGCACCTTATTTTTTATATTATAAAGGTGCTGATAGCATTAAATTTAATACTCTTTATGAAAATTCTTCGATAAAAAATAAAGATACTGAAATTATTATTCCACCACTTCTTGCACCTTTTATAGGCTCTGATATTTCCACGGGCTTATATTATATCAATAAAAACTATAACAATCCCTATCCTTATTTCTTTATTGATATGGGCACTAATGCTGAATTTGTTTTGGCTTTATCAGAAAATGAAGGAATTATGGCTTCTGCCCCATTAGGGCCGAGCGTTGAGGGCATTGGGCTTACTTTCGGAACAGTGGCTCAAGCAAACAGCATTGTTGATTTTAGAATAAACCTTAATGGCTTAGAACCTATTTTACTTGATAATACCCTTTTGCCAAAAAGCTTTTTAGAGGGGATTACAGGGGTTGGATATCTTCACCTTATAGAGAGTCTTCTAAAGCTTGGAATTATTGATGAAGATGGGCATTTTAACACAGAACTTGATTTACCTATTGCAAAGAAAATTGCAAAATTTCTTGATGTAAACGAAACAAAGGTATTAAAGCTTTTACATGATGATATAAATAATTTTTATCTAACTTCTTATGATATCGAAAGTATTCTTATGGTTAAAGCTGCCTTCAGGTCTTCTTTTGAAATAATACTTGAAGAAGCAAAAAAATTATTTGATTTTAATAGTAATTCTATTAAAAATATCTTTATTGCAGGTGCTTTTGGAAAGCATTTAAAAAAAGAAAATTTAACCTCTTTATCATTCCTTCCTTATGTATTTAAAGAAAAAGTAGCCCAAGTAGGAAACACATCTTTAAAAGGTGCACAACTGCTTTGTGCAAACAAAAATCAAGAAGAAATTAAGGAATTTTTCAACAACTACAAACATATAGAGCTAGCTAACCATGCTAAATTCCAAAATACTTATATAAAATATTTTAACTTCAAAAACATCTAGAGAAAAATAATGAACACATACCATGACATCCCATTTGACCCCTTATTTGCAAACCCTGATAGCTTTACACAAAGTGCTTTGATTGCACTTGGCGAAGTGATAGATGAAGTTTTATCACAAAACTCAGCACAAAAAGCTGAACTAAAATTCGCTATCAAAGAGCTTTCTGCTATTCTCACGAATGAAAGAGTTGAGCTTGTAAAACCATATTGGACTTCATCACGCTTAATTGCTGCCTATACTTCATTTTTTATGCCTTGGAACTTGGTTCGCCTTACTCAGCTTTTTCCATTTTTAGATTTACCGCAAGTTGATGATAATGATTATGTTGTGGATATCGGCTCAGGCACGCTTACAGCTCTTTTAGCTCTTTGGATTGCACGCCCTGATTACAGAGAGAAAAAACTTACTGTCATAGCAACTGATGTTGCACACAAACCTATGGAAATAGGTAAAGAGATATTTTTCAATTTAGCCACAAAGCTTGATATAAAAGTAAAATGGGATATCAAGCTTGAAAAAAAAGAAACATTGCAAGTAGTTAAAGGAAATTCTTTAAAGCTTGAAAGAAGTGCAAAACTTTTAATTTCTGCAAATGTTTTGAATGAACTTGAAACTAAGCAACACATGCAGAAAAAAGAATTGAATGAATTTTTCCTCAACTATACTTCAAATGTTGTTCAATTCTTAGCTGATGACGGTGCATATCTTGCGGTTGAGCCGGGCACAAGACAGGGTGGGCGAATTATTACTGCATTAAGAGCAAATGCTATTGAAAATGAGCTTTTCCCCTATGCTCCTTGTCCGCACAGCAATGATTGTTCACTTGTAACAAATTATAAGCTTAACACTTGGTGCCACATGCAATGCCCAAGTTATTCGCCTAGATGGCTAAAAGAAATTTCAAGAGCAGCAAAAATGGAAAGAGATGATTTGAACCTGAGCTTTGTTTTGCTTCGCCCTGAATTTCCCGGTGTTTATTCTGATGTGGGCCGTGTTATTTCAAATGCTTTCTTTGTGCCCGAACTTGGTAAATCACGTTATTTATGCACTGAGAAAGGCATTGCATTATTGCCAAATTCTGCTTCTTTGCCACATTCTGTGCTTGTGCCACTTGTGATTTCAAATAAAAGAGATGCAAAATCAAATGCTTTTATAGCAAAAGTAAATCCAAGGTATCAATAAATTACAAGCTAAAATTCGTTTATAAGTGCTTAACTCAACCATTCTTTAAAGGCTGACTGAATTTCTTGTTTTCTTTCAAGGCTTCTTGATTTGTCTATCGAAGAAAACTCTTCCTTTATTTTATGTGTTAGCTCTTCAACATTTTCAACTTGCTTCACCAACGCAAGCTTTTTTAGATCTTTACGTTTAATTGGGCTTTGTTCATCAAAAACCCACAGGAAGTTATCAAGATATTTTCCAACATAAGGTGCTGTGCCTGCTGCTAAAGGCTCTAAAAAATTTTGCCCGCCAAGTGGCTCTAAAGAACCGCCTACAAAAGCAATATCTGCACAAGCATATAGTTTTTTCAAATAACCAAAAGTATCCCAAACAATCACGCTCTGCTCATCTTTTCGATCTATCAGAAAAGCTTTTAATTTTTGTAAATCCAAATCATTTTTAGAGGCTAATTGAGAGGATTTAATATTTTCATGCCAAAAGTTTGATCTTTGACTATGCTTAGGACAGATAATAATACAAATATCTTTATGGTAAGCAAGCAAACTTTGCACACAAGAAAGAATATGATTTTCTTCTTCTTGGCGAATAGAAGCAAATAAAACTATAGGCTTAGAAAGAAGGACCCCCTCTTCGTTTTCTTTTAATAAAGCCCTTGCTTGCTCAAATTTTAAATTTTCTTTTAGTTCAATTTTTTCTTTATTTTCTTTATCTAAACCAAAAAGCAGGGCAAATCTATCTTTGTCATTACATGAAAGAGCATAAACTTTTTGAGGCTGCATTTTTCTAAAAAGCCACTTTAGGTAGGATAAAGACTTAAAGCTTTTTTCTGTCATGCGAGCATTAATAAAAAGAAATGGAATTTCAAGCCTTTTAAGTGCATATAAAAGCCCCAGCCAAATTTCAGTTTCTAAAATATAGCAAGTGCTTGGTGAAATTTCTTTTAATGCCTTATAGATGTATTTTGGCTTGTCAAAGGGTGCGAAATAGGAATAAATTGTGAGATTTGTATACTTTTTAGCAAAGTTTTGAAAAGTTTGCACGCCTTCTTGCGTCCAAGAAAAAGTATAATAGATTTTATTACTTTTCGTTGAAACATCTTTTTCCAGTTCTTTTTCAATAAAAGTGCAAGCCAGAAAAGCTTCACCACCCGAAGCTGCATAAAGAAGAATTTTTTCTGCATTTTTTTCTTTTGCCTTAGCATAACCCACTTTCACAAAACGCTGGTCAAGACCTATTTTAAGCCTTTTGTGCGACTTTAAAAATAAAAGGGCTATCGACCATAAAAAAGAATAAATTGCAAAAAATAGTTTCATCTTATTCTCAATAACAACAAGCTCTTCTACTCAGAAAGTGTAGAAGAGCTTGTTTTATTTAGTTTCTTTTATTATCGTGCTTGCAACATTCGTGAACGAAGTGAACAAATCTTTAGCGAACGCAGCAAGAACCACGCTTCTTGCAAGAGAGAATTTTGTGCTAACAGCCAAAATCTTTCTTATAAGAAGAATATGTAGGATACCACG
>CAYJHJ010000066.1:0-6857 GCA_964370095.1 uncultured Desulfovibrionaceae bacterium
CTATCATTCTTCAAATTCCAATCGGTAGCGAAGATTTATTTGAAGGTATTGTTGACTTGGTTTCAGGTCAAGCAATTTATTATGATAAAGCTTCTAAAGGTGCTGAATTCAATATCACTGATGTTCCTGCTGACTTGAAAGACTTGTATGATGAAAAACGCATGGAAATGCTTGAAGCAGTTGCTGAAGAAGATGAAGTTTTACTTGATAAATATCTTGAAACAGGCACACTTTCTGAAGAAGAAATTATTTCTTGTGTACGTAAAGCAACGATTGCAATGAATATTGTTCCTGTGCTTTGCGGCTCAGCTTTCAAAAACATGGGCGTTCAGCCACTTCTTGATGCTATTGTTCGTTATCTTCCTTCACCACTTGATCTTCCTCCTATGAAAGGTGTTGTGGTTGATTCAAATCCTGAAGAAGAAATCGAATGTATTCCATCAAGCAAAGAACCTTTAGCAGGTCTTATCTTCAAACTTTTCTCTGATCCTTATATCGGACATTTATCTTTCTTCCGTATTTACTCAGGTAAAATCGAAGCAGGTATGACTGTTTTCAACTCAGGTACACAAAAAAAAGAACGTGTTGGACGTATCTTACGCATGCACGCAAACAAACGTGAAGAAATTAAATCTGCTACAGCAGGCGACATTGTTGCTTTAGTTGGTTTGAAAAATGCTTCTACCGGTGATACTTTGTGTGATGAAGGCAGAAACATTGCTCTTGAATCACTTGATATTCCAGAACCTGTTATCGAAGTTGCTATTGAGCCAAAAACAAAAGCTGACCGTGATACACTTTCAGCTGCTTTAAATAAATTGGCAAAAGAAGATCCTTCTTTCCGTGTTAAAGGTGATGATGAAACAAATCAAACCCTTATCGCAGGTATGGGCGAACTTCACTTAGAAATTATTGTTGATCGTTTATTACGTGAATTCAATGTAAACGCAAATGTTGGTAAACCACAAGTTGCATACCGTGAAACAATTGCTAAGCCTTCAAAATCTGATATGAAATACGCTAAACAGTCAGGTGGTCGTGGTCAATACGGTCATGTTGTGATTGAAGTTGAACCAAATTCAGGCAAAGGCTATGAATTTGTAAACTCAATTACAGGCGGTGTAATTCCTAAAGAATACATTCCTGCTGTTGATAAAGGTATTCAAGATGCTTTGAAATCAGGTGTTTTAGCCGGCTTCCCTGTTGTTGATGTTAAAGTTAACCTTACTTTTGGTTCTTACCACGAAGTTGACTCATCAGAACAAGCTTTCTTAATTGCCGGTTCAATGGCTATTAAAGAAGCAATGCAAAAAGCTTCACCTATCCTTTTAGAACCAATTATGGACGTTGAAGTTGTAACTCCTGAAGATTATCTTGGCGATGTTATGGGCGATTTGAATGGTCGTCGTGGTCGTGTTCAAGGTATGGAAGCAAGAGTTGGTGCTCAATCAATCCGTTGCCAAGTTCCATTATCAGAAATGTTTGGCTATGCAACAGATCTTCGTTCACGCACTCAAGGCCGTGCATCATTCTCAATGCAGTTTGATCACTATGAAAAAGTGCCTGCAAGCATCCAAGAAGAATTGGCTAAAAAGAGTTCATAATTTTTTTTAGAATATAACTTAGGGGAATTTGCATAAGTAAATTCCCCTTTTTTTTATACACAAAACCTGTGTTTGAAATACTATACATTTAACAATTTTTATGCTATAGAATTTTCTATAGGAGTTTCTCATGCTTGATTATGAAATTATTGCTTTATCTTCTGAAATGTCTCTAATGGATAGAGAAACTATTAAAGAACTTGATATTTCACTAAAAGATTTAATGTATAATGCTTCTAAAAGCTTTTGCACAGCACTGTTAGAAGATGAAATTATAAAAGATGTTGAAAGCATACTTTTTTTATGCGGAAACGGAAACAATGGCGGCGATGGTTATGCTGCAGCACTTCTTTTATTTGAAAAAGGCTTTAATATTGAAATTTATACTGTTGAGCCTGATAAAGGCAGAAGCAAGGCAGCGCAATATTGGTTTGAAAAATGCTTTGAAGCAAAAAAAATAAAAATTATTTATGATCTTGATTCTGCATTTGCAAAAGCTGATTTGATTGTTGATGCTATGTATGGCACCGGTTTTCGTGATGAGTTTAATGAACAAGTTGGTGAAGTATTTAGAAAAGTTGAAAATATTTCAGCTAAAAAAGTTGCTATAGATGCCCCATCAGGTGTTGTGATGGATAATCCAAGAGCTTGCAAGCATGCCTTTAAAGCAGATTTAACCATTACCTTTGAATTTTTGAAATACGGCTTGGTTTCCGATTTCACAGCTGCATATGCAGGGCGAGTGAAACTTGTTTCCATTGGTTTTCCTCCTAGTGTGCGTGAAAAAATGTATCAAACAGGTAATCGATATATTTTATCAGACCCTTTGGCTGAAGTGAAAAGAAAGCCTGATTCACATAAAGGCGATTATGGCAAACTTCTCATGATATGTTCATCAAAAAATATGACTGGAGCAGGATATTTATCTGCTATGGGAGCATTGAGGACAGGTATAGGACTTTTATGTTTTTCATGTCCTGAAGATGCAACTTTTGTGATGCAAGCAAAATTAAATGAACCCATTTTTTCCCCTTATATTCCTAATTCTATAGATTCATTTATAGAAAATATTGGAGATTTGGAAAACTATACTTCAATTTTACACGGTTGTGGAGTAGGGAATACAAACATTACTAATCAGATCAACAGATATCTTCTTGAAGTATATGATAATACACTTGTTCTTGATGGTGATGCTATAAATTCTTTGGCTGCAGACAAGGATTTTATAAATCTAATCAATAATAAAAAATGTAAGCTTGTCCTTACACCTCATCCTTTAGAAATGGCTAGGCTAGTAAATAAAGCTGTCAGCTATGTTCAAGCAAACAGAATGTCTGTTGCAAAAGACTTTGCAAAAAATTATGACTGTGCTGTAATCCTAAAAGGTGCTAAAACAATTATTGCACTTCCGGAAGGTAAAGCCTATGTAAGCACAGCTGTAAATCCCGGTATGGCAAGAGGTGGAAGCGGCGATATTTTATCAGGAATGGTGGCTTCTTTACTTGCTCAAAATTTTCCAATGGGCAAAGCTTTATGCTCAGCAGTTTTTAGGCATGCTCAATCAGCCGATAAAGCAAAAGAAATTTTTGGTGAAAACGCAATGCTTCCAAGCGATATGGTGAATTTAATCAAATAGTTTATATGTGCATAATATAAAGTAAGATTTAATTATTATAGTAAATCATCAAAGATATCAATTCTTTTACTTGGTGCTGCCATTTTTTCTTCAAGAATTTTAAGATCTTTGTTTATCTTATCAATTTTATCACTCTTGTATAACCATTCTTTAATCTGCCTTGCCAGAATATCTGCTTTTGCTTCATTTTGAAGATATTCAGGAAAAACTTCTCTATTAAAAATTAAATTTACCAAACCTACAAATTTAACTTTAAGAAAGAGCATCACAATATAATAAGATAATTTTGATCCTTTATAAGAAATGACTGTTGGAACACCTAAAAGCCCAGTTTCAAGGGTGGCCGTTCCTGATGCTGCAATGCAAAATTCACAAGTTCTCAGAAATTTATACCTTTCGCTTCCCGAAACAAATTGTATTTTTGGAAGAGGGTAGAAATCATTTTCTTCATTAGCATCTTTGTGTAATTCCTCTTCACAATTTTCTTCCCAAGCTTGAGTAAGATATTCTCTTGAAAAATTAGGTGCTTGTATAATATGAAATTCCATTTTAGGAAATTCATGCTTTAAAAGAGCTGCTGTTTTAGCAAAAATTGGCAGAAGATAGTTTATTTCGCTTTTTCTGCTTCCCGGCATTAGAGCAATACGGAAAGGAACAAATTCTCTATTTTCTTTTTTGAATGGTGCCAAAAAATCTACTAATGGATTTTGTATATAACTGACGTTTATATTGTATTTTTTGTAATATTCAACTTCAAAAGGGAGTATGCAAAGGATTGAACGCACATATTTTTGTAAAAATTTTATTCTATATTCACGTGTAGCCCAAACTTTTGGTGGTATAAAGTAATAAACGGGAATATTATGTTTTTTAGCAAATTTTGCTATACGAAAATTAAATTCAGCACTGTCAACCAATAAAATTGCATCCGGCTTATGTTCTAGTATTGATTTTTTAATTTCTCTAAGTAGTTTGAATATTTTAGGAATTGATTGTAAAACTTCAACTATTCCCATAACAGAAAGTTCATTGATATGAAAAAAATTAACTTGCCCTTCTTCTTCTAATTTGTTTCCGCCCATACCGATAGCTTCAAGCATAGGATAACTTTTTTTTAGCGAACTAAGCAAAATTCCAGCCTGTAAATCCCCTGAAACTTCACAAGCATTTATCCAAATTTTTAATTTTTTATCATGGGTATGAGTAAGATTATCTTTATCTGAATTTATAGTATTCATAGTTTACTCTTGTATTAATTTATTTTTTGTTAATAAATCATAAAGCAAAGAAATTATAATTCCTACAATCACTGTGAAAACAAAACGCACGCCAAGGGTAACCCAAGCAGAGGCTCCAAGAAGCATCAAAAGAATAGTGTCTTCAATAAGGGCATGTGCTAAACCCATGACTGAAATTGAACAAAACAAATCTTTTTTTGAAAGTTTTTGTTCTTGCACGTTTTTCAACAAAAGGCCGCTTCCTGATACAATTCCTGCAATAAAACCAACTATTAAAATTGTTGTTGTTTCTTTTGTCATACCTAAAATTTTTAAAAATGGGGAAAGGGCTTTTTCAAGAAGGTCGGTAACATGAATCTTTGTTAAAAAAGAGTGTAGCAAAAGCACAAGCCATATAATTAAAAATATTTTCATAAGGTTAAGAATTTCACCCCAAACCCAAAGTGGCAAAGAGGCACTGGAAGGGCTTTCTAAAAGTATACGTGCAGGCTCTGAGTGAAAGCCCGTATACTGATAAAAAAGATTCATTATAATTCCTGCTAACATTCCTACAACAAATCGTAAAACCACTTGTGAAATAAATGAAACCCCACATTCTTGGGTTATTTTACTTTCTAAAATAAGGTTATGAGCAAATAAAACCACTAATGAAAAAATAGAAGCTTGAGCAACAGTGATTGTTCCAATTTCAGAAGTTATCCCCATAACCACAACAATAGCAGAATAGAGATTAACCACAAGTGAAACAGCAAAAGCCAAGCCAAATTCAGCCGGAAGTCCTATTAAAGCCATTAAAGGCTCTAAAGGAGCTGCAAGATATTTAATAAGACCAAGCTCAGAAAGGATTTTCACAATAATTGTAATTGGAATAACAACTTTAAATACTCTTTGTGAAACTTTTATGCTGTCAAAGAAGGTTTCTTTAAATAAATCGATTATTGCTTTTGTAAATTCCATGACTAACCGTGATATTGTTCGTTTCTATTAAATTCTGAAAATTCTTTTAAATGATAAATATAATCCCTTAAAGCATGAGACCATGAACGTGGTGTTATATTTGTTAAATTTGTAAATTTGTCATTTGAAAGAACTGAATAAGCGGGTCTTTTTGCAATTTGATTAAGATCAGAAGTAGGGATTGGAGTAACTTTTGCTTGTATTCCAGCAATATCTAAAGCTTCATGAGCTAGTTCAAACCAAGAGGCTCTTCCTGAATTTGTTAAGTGATAAAGCCCTTGCACTTTTTCATTCAAAAGAAGAACTGAATTTGCAGCAACACCTAAAGTAGAAGAGGGTGAGCCAACTTGATCAAAAACAACTTTTAATTCATTGCCTTCTTTTGCTTTTTGTAAAATTGTAGAAACAAAGTTTTTTCTTCCTGAGCCAAAAAGCCAAGAAGTTCTTATAATAAGGTAATTTTTTAAAGCCAAATCTCTTATAGCATTTTCACCTGCAAGTTTTGAGGAACCATAAACGCATAAAGGATTGGGCTCATCTTCTTCAGTGTAAGGTGTTGACTTTAGTCCATCAAAAACAAAATCTGTGCTATAGTGAACTAATGTAGTATCAGTATTTTGAATAAGTTTGCCTATCATTAAAGGAAAATCTCTATTAACTTTATAGGCTTTATCTCTTTCTTCTTCTGCTTTATCAACTTGTGTGTAAGCTATTGTATTAAAAATAATATCAGGGTTGATTTCTTCTAGTTTTTCTTCAAATAATACACGGTTGAAAATATCAAAATCTTCTCTACCTAATGTGCTTACTTCGTAATTGTATTCATTTGATGCTTCACAATGGCTAAGCTTTCTAACAAGTTTTTGCCCTAAAAGACCAGTTTTGCCACCTAATACAAGAACTTTTTTCGTAGTTTTCATTAAATCACCTTTGCTAGCTTTTAAATTATAATAAAGAAAAAGATAGTTTTGGATTAAAAATTATTAAGTAATTAGTTTTTTCAAACAAAGAATAATTTACCTCTATGTGCAAATAATTTCAAGTTCTTTTTACTTAAAATTTTTCTTATAAACTAGACTGTTAGATTAATTTGATATATTTATTTAAAAAAACTTGAAGAATTATAAGAATCAGTATATATTCTTTTGCGAAGAAAACATATTAATAAGGAATTATTCATGGCTGTAATCAAAACCGATATAAAAGAATACCCTTTACTTTCAAGAGGAAAAGTAAGAGATATTTATGAAATCGATAATGAAACCCTTCTTATTGTTACAACGGACAGAATGTCTGCTTTTGACGTTATCCTAGACGATCCTATCGAAGGGAAAGGAATTATCCTCAACCAAATAAGCTTGTTTTGGTTTGAAATGTTTAAAGATATTATACCAAATCATGTTAAAGTTTCTGATTTTT
>CAYJHJ010000066.1:6867-11549 GCA_964370095.1 uncultured Desulfovibrionaceae bacterium
TTCAAAAATACAAAGACTCACTTGAAAACAGATCAATTATTGTTAAAAAAGCTAAGCCTTTACCTATTGAATGCATTGTAAGGGGCTATATCACAGGTTCAGGTTGGAAAGATTATAAAAAAACAGGAACTGTTTGCGGCTATGACTTGCCTCAAAACATGCAAGACAGTGAAAAATTTTCAAAACCTTTGTTCACCCCCTCTACAAAAGCAGAACAGGGTGATCATGATGAAAATATTACTGTAGAACAAGCTGAAAAATTATTAGGAAAAGAACTGGCTGATAAAGTAGCACAAATTTCTATTGAAATGTATAGTCGTGGACGTGATTATGCTGACACAAAAGGCATTATCATTGCAGATACGAAATTTGAATTCGGCTTGATTGACAATGAGCTTATTCTTATTGATGAAGCCCTTACCCCTGATTCATCACGTTTTTGGGACAAAGAGAAATATGAAGTTGGGAAAAGTCAACCAAGTTTTGATAAACAATATCTAAGAGATTGGTTAGAGGAACAGCCTTGGGATAAAACACCTCCTGCACCGCGCTTGCCAAAAGAGGTGGCTGATACTGCAGCTCAAAAATACAATGATGTATACAATAAACTTGTTTCAAAGTAGGGACTATTATGATTTTAAAAGGTAAAAAAGCACTTATCTTTGGTGTGGCAAATCAAAAAAGCATTGCTTACGGCATTGCTAAAGAATTTCTTACGCAAGGTGCTGAAATTGCACTTTCTTATCCGGGTGATGCAATAAAAAAACGCGTTCTTCCAATAGCCGAAGAATTAAATGCAAAATTTACTTTTGAGTGCGATGTTACGCAAGATGATCAAATAGCTCAAGCTGTAAAAGATGTTCAATCACATTGGGATAAAGTTGACATTATTGTGCATGCTGTCGCTTTTGCTCATAGAGATGATTTACATAATCGCTTTATTGATACTTCCAGAGAAGGCTTTAGAACAGCCCTTGATATTTCAGCCTATTCTTTAGTTGCACTTTGCAAAGCTTATGAAGAAATGCTTAATCCAAATTCATCTATAATGACTCTTACTTATTATGGTGCACAAAAATATATCACCAATTATAATGTTATGGGTGTAGCAAAAGCTGCTTTAGAAGCTTCAGTTCGCTATTTAGCATTTGAAATGGGTGAAAAAGGGCACAGAGTAAATGCCATTTCAGCCGGTCCGATAAAAACCTTAGCGGCATCAGGTATTTCTGACTTTAAAACTATTTTAGAAAGAATTGAAACTTCAGCTCCACTCAGACGTAATGTTACTATTGAAGATGTTGGTGGAACTGCCGCTTTCTTAGCTTCTGATTTAGCAAACGGTATTTCTGGTGAAGTTTTATTCACAGATTGTGGCTATAACATACTTGGTATATAAATTTAGTATAAATAATAAGAAGAAAGTCAGTAAATATTTTCTCTCTAATAAAAAAGGGGAAATTACTGACTTTCTTTTTGTTTAACTATAATAGTTAATTATAACAATTTTTCAAAAATTTTCCCCAAACCTTCATTGATAACAAGATCAGCCTTTGCATCAAAGGAAGTGCTAGATTTATTGATTAGTACAAGCTTTTTTCCTCTATAAGAATTTATAAGGCCGGCAGCAGGGTAGACTACTAAGGAAGTGCCACCTACAATAAGCATATCAGCATCTTCAAGGGCTTTAACTGATTTGTTTATTGTTGAATCATCTAGCATTTCTTCATAAAGTACAACATCAGGTTTTATTATTCCACTGCAAGTACACTTTGGAATTCCGTGAGCTTTTTTGATAATTTCAATATCATAAAATTTATTACAATCCATGCAATAATTTCTAAGCACAGAACCATGAAGTTCTAATACATTTTGAGAACCTGCAAGCTGGTGCAAACCATCAATATTTTGCGTTATAACAGCTTTTAATTTCTTTTCTTTTTCTAGTTTTGCAAGTGCTAAGTGAGTTGCATTTGGCTTTGCTGAAAAAATAAACTTCTCTTTATAAAAAGTATAAAATTCATCAGTATTTTGCATAAAAAAAGAGTGTGAAATTATTCTTTCAGGTGGATATTTATATTTTTGATTATATAATCCGTCAACAGAGCGAAAATCAGGTATGCCGCTTTCCGTTGAAACACCGGCACCACCAAAAAATACTATATTATCAGACTGTTCTATCCATTCATAAAATTTTTCATACATATTATGCATACCTCAAATTAAAATATTATTGTATTGGTTTTGCAACGAATCTGCAAAGTTCTGCACCTGAACTCCAGCAGTCAATTTCATGAGCTTCGTAATTTGTTTGAGTATAGTTTGATAAAATTGCGGCAAAAAAGCCTGAATCATAGAAGCATAATCTCTTGCCGATATTTTCTTTTCCGCTACATTCCAAATCTTCTTTAACTGTAAGAACAATTTTTCCACTTTTTTCATCATAAGATTCAATAGCAAAAAATCCTATTTTGAAATCTAGAAGAATATCTTCTAAAGACTTTATAAAACTTTCAAATGGAAGAGATAAATCTAAGTATTTTTCAGTGAAATTATTGCCTGCTATTTTTCCTGCTTGAATAAGAATATTTTCCATTTCTCCTTCACCATAAGATTTAATCAAAGATTCTCTTACTCCAAATTCAAACAGTCTATAAAGAGCAATAGGCATTTCTAAGCCAAGTTCTTCTCTGCCTAAAAGTATATTACCAATTCTTTTTGAAAAAATATCGTCAACAACCACTTTTTCTTCTCTTTCAAATTTATGTTCAGTAATAAATTCTTGAGATGGAATTGGTTTTGCGTAAAAATAACCTTGAACCTGTTCACAGCCAATTTCACGAAGAAAATCAATATGCTCAAGTTCTTCTACACCCTCAGCAACAGTGTGTATATTGAGAGCTTTTGCCATACTTATAATGCTTTCTAAAACAGTTCTTGCCCTTGTTTTATACCTGTTGTTTGTGAAAAAAGATCTATCGATTTTAATAACATCTACAGGTAGATTTTTCAAAAGCCCTAATGAAGAATAGCCTGTACCAAAATCATCCATTGAAAGCTTGAAACCGGCATTATGCAACTGATGAACGAGGTTTTCAAGTGCTTCTTCATTGTCAATCATGGTAGATTCAGTCAACTCAATTTCCAAAAACTTTTTAGGAATATTATAACTGTCAGCTATTGCTGTAATATCTTTTACAAAATTTTGATTATTTAGATGCAAGCGAGAAAAGTTTACTGAAATTGTAACCGGTTGCTTTTCTTCTTTAATCCATCTATCTATAACTTCACATGCTTTGTTAAACATGTAAAAATCTAATTTTGTGATGAAACCGTTTTTTTCAAAAATAGGTATAAATTCAGAAGGGTAAACAACATTTGGATTATGTGGTTCACTCCATCTTACAAGTGCTTCTGCACCAACAACAGTTTCATCTTTTAAAGCATATTTTGCTTGAAGGAAAAGCTTAAATTCATTATTTTCAAGCGCTTGCTCCATTACATTTTCAATTTCTCTTTGCCTTATTGCAAGCTTTTTCAAGTCTTCATCATAATCATATAAAGGTGAAATAGCAGAATTAATTTTTGCAAGGCTGTGAGCAGAATTTACCTTTTCATATATTTCATTTATATTTTTATCATCAGCAAGTAGTGTATAGCGACCAATAGAGAAGTTCATCTTTAGGCCGATTTCTTTCACCATTTTACTTCTAAAAGGGAAATAAAGAGTTTTCAAGATTGAAGTTTTTTCAGAATCTTGTGTTATTTCATAAAAAATTGCAAAATTATCTGCATTTATTCTGCATATATAATCTTTTTTATCTTTTAGAAAGCATTTTAAAGCATTGGCCATAGTAATAAGAATTTTATCACCTTCTTCTTGACCTTTTGCTTCATTAATGAGGCTAAATTTATTAATATCGATTTTTATGATAGCATATTTTGTGTCATTATTATTATCAAGAATTTCTTGAATATCAGCTTTGAATTTTGTAAAGTTTGATAAACCAGTTAATTGGTCTAGATAAGCCAAATTCCATACTCTTTGCCTATTGCGATTTTGCATAAAAATAATAAAAATCAAAACTAGGAAACCAATAAAAATCATTACTCCTGAAATTGTATATAACTCAGATTTATAACGTTTCAGAAAATAAGCAAGCTGATCGTCAGCTCTATTCACACTAAGCGTTTGTGTTAGGAATATAGAATCATTTTCTTCTTCTACAAATTGATGAACAGCTTTATTGATGGCACTAAAAAGTTCTGTTTCAATCTTTTCTTGTATGGCAAAGGCTTGATAATCATTCGTATAAGTTGCTGAAACAAACTTTAAATCAAAATATGCAGGCTGCTGAAGGATATAAGAAGTTGAAAATAAATTATCTATCGTAAAATCTGCCTCATATGAAATAAGTTTTTCATAAACTTCATCATGAGTATTTACAATAATATGTTTATTTAATGGGAAATGTGTTTTAAAATATTTAAGAGCTGTTTCACTATATTTACTAAAAACAAAAACATCTTCTTCATTGATTACTTCTCTATTACCAACGATACTAAGCGGTATAGAGAGGAAAGAATCAGAAATTTTAATTTTTATATTTTCTTCAAAAACATAGTTACTATCAATTGAAAGTAATATATCTGCTTCATTTTTATCAAGAAGTGCCAGCCCTTCA
>CAYJHJ010000067.1:0-10851 GCA_964370095.1 uncultured Desulfovibrionaceae bacterium
GTTCTTGTAAATCGGCTTTGACATAACAAACCTTTTTATACAATTTTCACCAAATAGTTTAATATTAAACTTTTTAATAAAAATTGACTATTGTATATTATTGTACTTTTAGTATACTATTTATAAAATAAAAAATCAAGAAATGAATCTTTATAAAAATTGTTTTTAAAACTTATAAATAGTAGTTAGTGTCAGTGGTATAAAATATAAAGAATTATTCATCAAATGAAAGGAGAATGGTATGAAAAATATTGATCAGTTAGCAAAAAATCAGAGAGAATACTTTTACAGCAATCAAACTTTAGCTATAAGCTTTAGAGAGAAACAGCTACGAACTCTACTCTCTCAAGTCAAGAAACACGAAGATGAAATTATGCAAGCAATTAAACTGGATTTGAACAAATCTGAATTTGAATCTTATGCAACAGAAATTTCTATTGTTTATGAAGAACTGAACTTTATGATAAAAAATTTAAAGAAACTTACAAAAAGAAAAACACACAAAACACCGATTGCTCACCAACCGGCAAAAAGCTATACCTATTATGATCCTTTTGGCTGTGTACTTATTATGTCCCCTTGGAACTATCCCTTTCAGTTGGCAATCGCTCCTTTGGTTGGGGCTATTGCAGCGGGAAACTGTTCTATCATAAAGCCATCAAACTATTCACCTCATACATCGGCTATAATTTCTAAAGTGCTAAGCATCTTTGCGGATGAGTATATTGCTGTTGTAGAAGGCGGCAGAGCAGAAAATACAGAATTGCTAGAGCAAAGGTTTGATTATATCTTTTTCACCGGCAGTCCGGATGTAGGCAAACTTGTCATGGAAAAAGCCTCAAGAAATTTAACCCCCATTTCTTTGGAACTTGGTGGAAAAAGCCCTTGTATTGTTGATAAAACGGCAAATATTCAACTCTCGGCAAAACGTATTATATGGGGCAAACTGCTTAATGCCGGCCAAACTTGTGTCGCTCCGGATTACATTTTGGCGCACGAAGATATAAAAGATGAATTGATATCTGCTCTCAAGCACTATATTGAAGTTTTTTATGGCAAAAATCCGGAAAAGAACAGCGAATACCCCAAAATCATCTCTCAAAGGCATTTTGATAGACTGTGCTCTCTTATTCCAAAAGATGTATTAAAAGTAAATGCAGAAAGCTTGCAAATAGCACCGGTTATCCTGCCTGATTCTACTTGGGACAGCATGGTTATGCAAGAAGAACTATTTGGGCCGATTCTGCCTGTTCTAACATTCAACAATATAAAAGAAGTAATAAATGAAATAAACAAGCGTGAAAAAGCATTGGCTTTATATCTGTTTACAACGGATAAATCTAACGAAGAAGAAATTCTAAGCAAAACATTTTTTGGCGGTGGTTGTGTGAACGACACCGTTACTCATGCGGCAAACCATCATATACCTTTTGGTGGTGTGGGAAATAGTGGCATGGGTAGATATCATGGCGAAAACAGTTTTTACACTTTCAGTCATACTAAAAGCATTATGAAGAAAAGTAATTTGATGGATAACAATATGCGTTACGCTCCATATGGAAATAAACTTAAACTACTAAAAAAGATTTTGAAATAATATTTGTTTTGAACAGGCCCGCCATTTGTTAGGCTTGCCCTCTTTCTTTTTTTAAGGAAGAGGGCAAGCCTAACAAATTTAAAGTATTTTTTTAATTTCTTTGGATTTTTTTTCTTTTTTAAAGGGAATACCAAGAGCTTTCATACGGCTTCTCAATGTTGCCGGATGTATATTGAGTGCTTGTGCCGCTCCGTTTTCGCCTGATATTTTTCCAAGAGAATTTTTTAAAGCACTGAGAATTTCAGCTATTTCCATTGTTTTGTTCACTTTTCTTTTTTCTTGTGCTATGTGTGAATTTAAAAATTCAAACTCCAAATCTTTTCTTTCTTGACTGATAGCTTTGAAAATAGCTTCTTCAACAGCGTGTTTTAATTGACGAACATTCCCGGGCCAATCGTGTTCAATAAGTTTATTGACTGTTTGATAGTCCATTGTCGGAGGGTTTTCAATATTATTTCTTTCTATGGTTAATGTATAAAAGTAGATAATAAGATGTTTTATATCTAATTTCCGTTTGCGCAAGGGAGGTATTTTAATATTGAAGCCTTTAATTCTGTAATAAAGATCTTCCCTGAATTTTCCTTGCTTTATCAGCTCTTCAAGATTTTTATTCGTCGCAACAATAACTCGTGTATCAATGCTTATAGAACGCTCAGAACCGATTCTTTGAATTTTCTTGTTTTCTAAAACCCTTAAGAGACGAGCTTGAGAATTGAGTGACATTTCTCCGATTTCATCAAGAAAAATGGTGCCTTTATCCGCTTGCTCAAAATATCCTCTTTTAGCTTGTACAGCACCGGTAAAAGCCCCTTTTTCAAATCCAAACAATTCGCTTTCCAATAATGATTCGGGAATAGCCGCACAGTTTACTTCTACAAAGGGTTTACTTGCCCTTGTTGAAAGCGTGTGTATTGTTTTAGCTATCAGCTCCTTTCCCGAACCGTGCGGACCGATTATAAGTGTTGTAATATTGTAAGGGGCGATAGTTTTAATTTCTTTCACAATTGAATGAAGATTTGGGCAAGCTTTCAACTGCTCCTCATAGGAAGTGGGTAAAGCAATTTTTGAAGCAAGGAATACTTGTGGCTCAGAATTACTTTGATACATTTCAAAAACTATATTCTCTAAAAATGGGCGCAATATCCCCAGAAATTCAACGTGTTCTTCATTAAATGCCTCAATTTCTGAAGTAAAGCATGTAACAAACATATAGGAAGAAAAATCTTCGCTTATTTGAAAAGGGAAAAAGAGTACTGAATTGGCATCAAAGTTTAATTGCTCAAAAAATTTCACATTTTTCTCAAGTCTATTCCTTAAGTAAATGCCTTTATAATGATTCTTACGTTCTTTTTTTACGAGATCCATAGGCAGTAGATGTTCAAGGCGATACGAATTGCCAATAATTCTTTCCGTGAGAGAGTATTCAATAAGAATATTCACTAATTTTGTTTCCCTATCTGTTCGACAGCACAAAATTTTCTCAAAAGGAATTTCTTGCCTCAATAATTCAAAAATTTCTAAAAGCGCTTCTTCTTTTGGGTATTTATCCAAAAGAGAGTGTATAATGCTATTATAATCTCGACTCATTTTTCACCTCATCAAAAACATTATCACGAAAAATATTATAAATATAAATATATCAAATTTTTATATGATAATCAAGTAGAAAAAAAATGAATTTTATTTTTTATGATTTCACGAATTATTTGTAAATCTATAATATAATAAAGGAAATATTATGGCATGTTATTTGCTATAGACAATAGAAAAAATAATGGAGGTTTACAATGCAAAAGAATGCTATTGTGATTATGTTTGACTCGTTACAATTTAACTACCTTGGTTGTTACGGCAATACATGGATTAAAACACCAAATATGGATAGGTTGGCACGTGAAGGGGTTTTGTTTGAAAACTCTTATACCGAAGGTGTGCCTACAGTTCCTTGTCGTCGTGCTATGCACACAGGCAGATACACCCTACCCTACAGCGGTTGGACGCCTATGACTATGGAAGACACAAGCATCGCAGATTTATGCTGGGGCAGACCGATTGATACTGCTCTTATTTTCGATTGCCCTATGTATAGGCTTCCTAAATTTGGTTATACTCGAGCTTTTGATAAAGTGTGGTTCATTCATGGGCACGAAGCTGACGACTATTTCTACGAACAAGATCCACTTTTACATCTTAATCCACAAGATTATGTTGATGAGAAAACCTTTGTTGCCGGTGTGAATGCTTATGGCGAAGCAATGGCAGGCGTAACATTACATGAAATTGCAAACTACTTGCGTCAACGTCAATATGGAGGCGAAGTAGAAGAAAACCGTTATGTAGCAAAAACAATTAATAAAGCAATTGAATATCTTGAACAGGTAGACAGAACAAAACAATTCTACTTGTGGATCGACTCATTTGACCCACATGAACCATGGGATCCACCATCAGTATACGACCCAGACAAAAAATGCCCTTATAACCCAGACTACAAAGGAAAAGACGAATTTTTGCCTTTCCCATCAACTGTAGAAGGACTTTATACTGAGGAGCAGCTCCATCACGTACGCATGCTTTATGCCGAGTTAGTAACTCTTTGTGATAAGTATCTCGGAAAATTACTTGATGCTATGCGTCGCTTAGGCTTAGATGAAAGCACTTTACTTATGATGGTTTCCGATCATGGCGAACCAATGGGTAATGGCGAACACGGGCACGGAATTATGCGTAAGTGTCGCCCATGGCCATATGAAGAGCTTGTACACACTCCTTTCTTGGTAAAATGCCCCGGTGTGGAAGCCGGACAAAGAATTAAGGCCTTTGTGCAGTCATGTGATGTTGCACCAACAGTTTGCGACTGGCTTGGAATTGGAGTGCACCCTAATATGCAGGGCAAAAGCTTACTTCCACTTATGCGTGGAGAAGTTGAAAAAGTACGTGATTTCGCAATAGCTGGTTACTATCCTTATTCATGGGCAATCTTCACTGATGATTGGAGCTATATCCACTGGAACAAAGAGATGACTAATCCTTTAGAAATGGCAAGTTTCTATGGTGAAAGCATTGACAACTCACACCTTGTTGTTGACGGCGGCATGATGGGGAAACTCGCTCAACAAGACCGTTCTGAAAAAGACAAAGCTGAGCTTCATAAAGAAAACGCAACCCTCGACGGTGCTGATCAGTGGACTTGCACTCCTTCAAGTACATCTGAAGTTCCTGAAAAAGATGAACTTTACGATCGCAGAAACGATCCTTTCCAACTTAATAATATTGCGGATAAACACCCTGAAGTTGCAAAACAAATGCTTGATACACTTAGAGAGTTTATGACAGAACTCACCGTTCTCTAAGCACACACTCCTAGAGAGAGAGTATCTGCAAAGTCTTACTTGTATTGCAAATACTCTCTCACATAATAAAAAGGAAACAAATATGGAAAAGATGAAAGCCCTTGTTTGGGAAGGAAATGGCGTTTATGGTTTACAAGATGTGGATAAACCGATGATTATAAAGCCTACCGATGTTATTGGCAAAGTAACTGTAACTACTCCATGTGTGAGTGATGTACATATTATTCATGGTGCAGTTCCTATGGCGACATGCCCGAACATTTTAGGGCATGAATTTTGTGTAGAAATAGTTGAAGTGGGCAGCGAAGTAAAAAACTATAAAGTAGGCGATCATGCCTTATCTAATGCCGGAACAGCGTGTGGAGTTTGCGATGTATGCCGTTCAGGGCATACCACACATTGCCTTGAAGGCGGTCTTTTTGGAGCAATAACTCTTAGCGGTAGTCAAGCTGAATATATAAGAGTGCCTTTAGCAGATAAAACATTATTTAAAATTCCTGCCGGTTCTAATGATGAAGATTTCTTGCTGGTCAGCGATATGTATGCCACAGCATATTTTGGAATTAAAAATGCCGAAGTAAAAGAGGGGCAAACTGTTGTCGTTATGGGGCTTGGTGCTATTGGTTTTTGCACATGTGAATTGTTGACAAAGATTTATAAGGCTAATGTTATTGCCGTAACAAGAAAAGACGATAGTTTGGAGATTGCTTTAAAAGAAGGCATAGCAAATCATACCATAAATGCGACAGATCCTGAATTAGTTAAAAAGGTACGTGCACTTACAGGCGGATTTGGCGTTGACTCTGTTGTTGATACTACAGGTTCGGAAAATGCTTTGAATCAATCGTTGGCAATGCTCAGGCACAGCGGTACACTTTCATCTATTGCTGTGTTTGGCAAACCTATTTCTCTTGATGTGCATATATATCAATACAGCAATATTAAATTCCATATAGGTATTCAACAGACCGAAGGTGTTGCAGAAATGATGGAATGGGTAAAGGAAGGTAAATTAAAACCAAATTTTATGTTTACACATAAATCGCCATTGAACGACATTATGAAAGCTTATGAAATCTTTGGTAAGAAATCAGATGGCTGTATTAAGTGGTTAATAACTCCTTACGAACACTAGAGCGTGCTTAATTATTATTGGACACGCTCTAGAGTAAAGGCAAAAATAATAAGCCCCTTTTATTGTGTTTTGAATACAATTAGGGGCTAGAGCAGACTCAACATCTGTGCGACTGCTCCCTAGAGGATATTATGATTTCTACTATAAATAAAAACAAAATTACTACACTTGTATTATTGAGTCTTTTTATGCTTACTCCTTCTTATGCACACGCTGAAGGCTTTGCTTTACAAGATTGGTCAGCCCGTGGACTTGGTTTAGCCGGTGGTTTGGTTGCTCGTGATGCAGATCCCTCTGCAGCTGCTTTTAACCCCGCAGCTATTACAGAACTTGAAGGACTTCAAGTGCAAGCAGGTATGGAATTTGTCAAGCCACACAATACTATTGTGATTGAAAATCACCCAACTAATCCTGCAGCTAATGGTTCTTATGATGCATCAGATATATTTTTCCTTATTCCTAACTCTTACGTAACTTATAAGTTAAATGATAATTTTTCACTTGGTTTGGCTATTTTCTCTCGTTTTGGAGCAGGCAACGAATACGATAAACACTGGCCGGGCAGTGAAAATATGCACTATGTAAATCTTCTCACATCAACAATAAACCCCTCTATTGCATGGCGTGTAAATGATAAGCTCTCTCTTGCCGCAGGTATTGAAGTGAGCGGAGCTGTGGTTGAGCTTGAGCAAGGCTACAATCTTGGAGCAGCGGGCTATGTAAACAGCTCACTGAAGAATGAAGGCATAAGTTATGCACTTGGTTTCAACCTAGCCGCACATCTGCGTTTAAACGACTATTGGTCTGCCGGTTTAACCTATCGCTCGGGTGTCAGCTATGAATTTGATGGAGAATTAAGCTTCGAACCGCAACCGCATGCTTCAACCCTTGGCTTTATAGATGCAAAAGGCACAACAAGCATGAATCTGCCTTACGAAATAAAACTTGGTCTTGCCTATGCTCCACTTGAAAAACTTAGTTTTGAAGCAGATATTGCGTATTATGGATGGTCCTCTTATCAAGATTTAGATCTTCATTTAGATGGCGGTGGAGTTATTTCAAACCCTAAAGAATGGCAAGATACATGGCTTTTTGCTTTGAGTGCAGAATATGACGTAAATGATTGGCTCACCCTTCGTGGCGGCGTTTCCTACGAAACAAATCCAATTCCTGCAAGCCATGTCGAATACTTGGCACCTACGGGCGGACGTTGGAAATATGCAATCGGTGCAGGTGTCAAGCACAATGATTGGACATTTGATGTAGGCTATGCTTTCCATCACCTTAACAATATAAATTTTGATAAAAGCACTGTTAATGGCGTATTTGATGGACATACAAAAAGCATATATGCACACTCACTTGCTGCATCAATAAGCTATCGCTTCTAATGTAATGTATGATTCAATAAGGCTATACGAAGCTGATTAAAACAAAATAATTATAACAAAGCGAGTGTTCACATGGAAAACAATAAAAAGAGCTATTATCTTCTTATTCTTGTTGCAGGATTTCTTTCTTTTGGGATACCATTATCTATGATGTCCCTGAGAGGAAGTATGTTTATTGCACCTGTAACACAGGATCTTGGTTTTTCTCTCGGTGCTTTTTCAACAATTGCAACTGTAGGTAGTTTTTTAAGTATCCTTGCTGCACCCATTTTTAGTATAATTATGGGCTCAAACTTTGATAAAAAATTACTTTTAATTATTGGCACAATTGCTCACTGCGTAGCAATTTTTCTCCATGCTTCGGTGAGTTCCATTTGGGCTTTCCATATTTTAAATATCATAACAACACTTTCACTTTCTGCAATCAATAATGTTTTGCCTGTAATGATAGCAAACTGGTTTATATACAAAAGAGCTACTGTTATGGGTATTATGTATGCAGGATCAAGCTTTTTTGGGGCTTTGCTGACTCCTGTCCTTGGCTTTCTTATTGCCGGTTACGGTTGGGGAAGTGGTTACCAATTTTTAGGAATAATTTGTGTTTTGCCTCTGCCCTTTCTTCTTTTTGCAAGTATGAGTCCTAGTGCTAAAAATATGCAGCCATTTTCAGATTCTCATACAGCAGAAGAAAATGCACAAAACTTCAAACCTGAACAAAGCACATCAATCCCTTATAAAAAAGCATTAAAGAGTGCCCCTTTCTTACTCTTTCTCATAACAATAACACTTTGTGCGATGGTAACCTATGGGTGCATGATGCACACAGTACCTTATTTACTAAGCATAGGGTATACAGCAGAGTTTGCTGCAATTATTCTTACAGCTTATATGATATTCAGTATTGTCGGAAAAATTCTGGTCGGTGTAATTTTTGATAAATTTAATCTGGCAATTTCAGGTATGATCACAACAAGCTTTGGTGTATTATCCGTAGTTTTTCTGCTTTTTGCACCTGCAAGTGAATGGTCTGTTTGGGCTTACGGAATATGCTTAGGTTTATTCAGTGCTTCAGTTACTATTCCTGCAACTATAATACTTCCTCATATTTTTGGCTTGAAAACCTTTGCTCAGCTCATGCCTTTATCAACTGTAGGAATTGGAGTAGGTATTGGAATCAGTGTTCCTTTATCAGGCTATCTCTTCGATTTCATGGGGTATTATAATTTGGCATGGTATATATATCTTGCTTTAGCAATAGTGGCTGTTTTTATATACCCTCTTATTGTTAAACTTGGTGAAAAAATCGCTGATCAGAGAGTAGCTGATTAAGGTCTAATTAATCCTGCATAATGCAGATATAAATAGTTTTAGCTTTGTAACTATCAAAGAAATTAGTATAAAAAATTTAGGAGAGTAAATTATGTGTCTCAATTTTTTCAGAAAAACACTATTATTTATTATAATGACCTCTTTTATTTCAACGCATACAGCTTTTGCAAAACCTATAGAAGTTACTTATGGCAACTATGTTGAAGCCGAAGTCAATATTGCAATGCAACGTGCCTTGAAGGGTACCGGTGGTTTAAATAAATGGATGCATATAAGAAGGCCTGCCCCGATTGATCAGCAAAGCGTTATTCGCATGAATCGCGACACCTTATACAGTCAGGCAATTGTGGATACGAGAAAGGGTGTGAAAGTATTTGTGCCAGACGCAGGAGAGCGCTATATGTCCATGCATATTATCAATGAAGACGGCTATACAGTAGCTGTTGAAGTTGGTGCTGGCATGTATGAATTTGATGCACAAAGTGTCGGCACTGATTATGCCACTGTTATTGTACGTACTTTTGTTGATGCAGACAGTGAAGAAGATATCAAAATTGTAAATGCTCTGCAAAACCAACTAACAGTTGAAGCACAAAGCGCCGTACCTTTTCAAGCTGTTGATTGGGATATGAAATCTTATAAAAAAATCTATCAATCTCTTTTAGATTTAGCCCCTTATGTGGGTACCTCAAAAAACATGTTCGGTTCAAAAGATGAAGTCGATCCTATCCGTTTTATGGTAGGTGCTGCGGCAGGCTATGGAGGAATGCCTGAGGAAAATTCCATGTATCTTTTTGGTTTAATTCCTCTCTCGCAAAGTGAAGAATATACAGTTACATTCGATGATATGCCTCAAGATGCCTTTTGGTCTATCACAGTATATAATAAAGATGGATTTTTGTTTAATTCAGAACACGGTGTGTCAAACTTAAATTCTGTAACAGCACAAAAATCGGAAGACGGAAGCTATACATTATATTTTGGAAATTGTGAAAAGAATAAAAAGAATTGCCTTGCCATTGAAGATGGTTGGAACAGCGTTATACGCCTTTATGAGCCGCACAAAGAAGTTATTGAAGGCTTATGGACACCCCCAACACTCAAAGCAATAGAATAATCTCTGCAAAGCGATAGTTTCAACTAACAAAAAGCTTCTTGTATCGCATGAGAAACAATTTACAATAGATAAAAAGGAATATAATATGTATAATTTTTACTGTCGCAGTGTACAGGCAGTTTTGAGATTAGCCGCTAAACTAGTGAAAACTAAAGAGCCAATTCTTGTAAAAGGGGCAGATTCTTCCTTAGCTTTAGCCAAACTTGCAAGAGAAAATAATGTTTCAAAAGTGCTTATAGTCACAGATAAAGGCATTGCTTCTTTGGGGCTTATGGATAATATGCTCAAAGCTTTTGATGAAGCAAATTTTCCTTATGCTATCTTTGATGAAACAGTTCCTAACCCAACATTACAAAATGTCGAAGATGCTTTGCTTGTATATAAAAGAGAACAATGCCAAGGTATTATCGCTTATGGTGGAGGCTCAGCTATGGACTGCGCGAAAGTGGTTGCCGCAAGGGTTGTAAAGCCAAATACATCCATTGTAAAAATGAAAGGCTATTATAAAGTATTGAAAAAAATCATTCCTCTTTTTGCTATACCCACAACTGCAGGCACAGGAAGTGAAACAACGATAGCCGCAATTATCACCAATCCTGAAACGCATGAAAAATATGCTATTGGCGACTCTTGTATTGTGCCGGATTTTGCAATTTTAGATCCTAATTTGACTTTAAAGCTTCCCAAACATATCACTTCCACCACAGGTATGGATGCCCTCACACACGCAATAGAAGCTTTTATTGGACAAAGTGGCACATTATATACCGACGATTGTGCAAGAAAGTGTGTAAAGCTTGTTTTTGAAAACCTCTATAAAGCCTATGAAAATGGTGAAGACTTGGAAGCAAGAGAGAATATGCAGATGGCAGCTTTCTATGGAGGAATTGCCTTCACTCGTGCTTATGTTTGTTATGTGCATGCCATTG
>CAYJHJ010000067.1:10861-11161 GCA_964370095.1 uncultured Desulfovibrionaceae bacterium
TTTTAGAATATTATGGTGAGTGTGTGTATGATAAGTTGGCAGAGCTTGCTGATCTTGTGCAAATTACTAATGCAAATGATTCGATTGAAGCAAAGGCAAAGAAATTTATTGAAGCGATTAAAGAACTTAATAAGTCAATGGAAATACCTGAATATACAGATGTTATAAAAGACAAAGATATACCTATCATGGTAGATCGTGCCTTTAGGGAGGCAAACCCTATGTATCCGGTGCCAAAAATCCTTACAAAGGAAGAAATAAAAGAGCTTTACCTTATTATAAATCAAGAAAAAGTTTAAC
>CAYJHJ010000068.1:0-2719 GCA_964370095.1 uncultured Desulfovibrionaceae bacterium
AACGACGCTTCTTGTGAGTGAGGATTTTGTGCTAAAAGCCAAAATCTATCTAATAGATGTCGAAAATGTGTATCCAATGGTTCCTGCCGGGGGAGCATTAAACGAAATGCTGTTGGTTTAGAAAGAGCAAAGCGAAAAAATCTTTAGCGAACGAAACAAGAACGACGCTTCTTGTGAGTGAGGATTTTGTGCTAAAAGCCAAAATCTATCTAATAAATATTGATGTATTAAAGTAAATAACTACTTTGTGTCTTAAACAAAAATCTATTGAAATTAACGCATATTTATTAACTTGACAACTTTGTTAAAATCTATATGATGAACGGCTCAAGCATGAATTATACAAGTTCTTACTTGTTTATACTTTAATACATTTATTTTTAAGGAGACAGCATGGCAAACCATAAGTCAGCACTCAAACGTCATAGACAGAGCGAAAAACGTAACGAACGTAACCGTGCAGCTCGTACACGCATGAAAAATGTTGTAAAAGCTGTTAAAACAGCAGTAGCATCAGGCGATAAAGAAGCCGCAGCACTTGCATTAACTAAAGCAACTTCAACACTTGACACTATTTCAGGTAAAGGCGTTATCCACTGGAAAAAAGCTGCTCGTAAAGTTTCAAGACTCACCAAAGCAGTAAACGCTATCGCTTAATTTTTTTCATTGCAAAACAAGCTTTTTTAGTGCAGGATATTTATGTTCTGCACTTTTACTTGTTTAATTTATCTTTTTTATCAAAGAGGCAAATTATATGCCATTATTTAAACTAAAATCAGAAAATACACCTACGGGTGATCAGCCTGCGGCTATTGAAAGCATTGCGGAAAATATTAAATTTGGCGTAAAAAATCAAGTTTTACTTGGTGCAACAGGCACAGGTAAAACTTTTACTATGGCAAATGTGATTGCAAAGTGCGATAAACCTGCCTTGATTTTAGCCCATAATAAAACCCTTGCCGCACAGCTTTATGGCGAATTTAAGGCTCTATTTCCTGAAAATGCAGTGGAATATTTTGTTTCTTATTATGATTATTATCAGCCGGAAGCCTATGTGCCCTCTTCTGATACCTATATTGAAAAAGATTCCGCTATCAACGATAACATTGATAAATTACGCCATGCTGCAACACATTCGCTTCTTACAAGACGAGATGTGATTATTGTGGCTTCTGTTTCTTGTATATATGGCCTTGGGTCGCCTGAATATTATGCAAAACTTATGATTCCTATTGAGGTAGGGCAGAAAATCAGCATGGATTCTCTTATCGGGAAGATGGTAGAAGTGCAATACACCAGAAATGACTTTGACTTTCACCGCGGAACTTTTAGGGTGCGTGGTGATGTGCTTGAAATTATTCCTGTTTATGAAAGAGAAAAAGCATTAAGGGTTGAGTTTTTCGGCAATGAAATTGAGGCTATTACAGAAATTGATCCTCTTACAGGCGATACTTTAGGGAAGATGAAAAAAACTATTGTCTATCCTGCTTCGCACTATGTCTCTGACAGGGAAAACCTTAATAGAGCCATGATTGATATACGCGAAGAATTACGTGAAAGGCTTGTTTATTTTCAAGGCGAAAACATGCTTGTTGAAAACCAAAGGCTTGAGCAAAGAACTCAGCTTGACTTGGAAATGATGCAAGAGCTAGGCTATTGTAATGGCATTGAAAACTATTCAAGGCATTTAGATAATAGAAAAGAGGGTGAAGCACCTTCTACTTTACTTGATTATTTTCCTGACGATTTTATTATATTTATTGACGAATCGCACCAAACCATTCCGCAAGTAGGGGCTATGTATAAAGGCGATAGAAGTAGAAAGCAAACCCTTGTTAATTATGGTTTTCGTCTGCCTTCAGCACTTGATAATCGCCCTTTGATGTTTGAAGAATACCTTAAACGTGTGCATCAAAGTGTTTATGTTTCTGCAACTCCTGCTAAGTGGGAGCTTGAGCAAAGTCAAGGCCTGATTATAGAGCAGATTATCCGCCCTACAGGTCTTGTTGACCCGCTTATTGAAGTTCGCCCAAGTAAAGGGCAAATGGAAGATTTACTGTCTGAGTGCAAAACACGGGCTCAAAGAAATGAAAGAGTGCTTATAACTACATTAACAAAGCGTATGGCTGAGGAATTAAGCATTTATTTCAAACAAATGAATGTGCGTGCAAAATATCTGCACTCAGACATTGACACTCTTGAACGTGTGGCTATCTTAAAAAGTTTAAGGCTTGGCGAATTTGATGTGCTTATAGGCATTAATCTTTTGAGGGAAGGCCTTGATATTCCCGAAGTTTCTTTGGTTGCCATGCTTGATGCCGATAAAGAGGGTTTTTTACGCTCCACTTCTTCACTTATACAAACTTTCGGACGTGCGGCACGTAATGCTGATGGGCATGTTATTATGTATGCCGATAAAATAACAAATTCTATGCAGGCGGCGATGGACGAAACAAATCGTCGTCGCACAAAGCAGGTTTTGTATAATAATGAGCATGGCATTGTGCCAAAAACTATTATAAAGGCTATTGACAGCTCACTTGATGATTTATATACCCCAATAGGGCTTACTCCAAAGGGCAAAGGAAGGACAAAGAAAAAAGAAGAACTTCTTGAAATTCCAACAAACCCCAAAGACCTTGCTCACCTTATTGAAAAGCTTGAAAAGCAAATGCGTGAATTTGCCAAAGAGCTTGAATTTGAAAAAGCAGCAGAACTT
>CAYJHJ010000068.1:2819-10857 GCA_964370095.1 uncultured Desulfovibrionaceae bacterium
CTAGAAAATTAGCATTTGCTTTTGATGTAAGCAAAGCGAACAAATCTTTAGCGAACGAAACAAGAACCACGTTTCTTGTGAGTGAGGATTTTGTGCCAAAAGCCAAAATCTATATGATTAATGTCAAAGCAAATGCGTGAATTTGCCAAAGAGCTTGAATTTGAAAAAGCAGCAGAACTTAGAGATAAAATTATACAATTAAGAGAATTGTTGCTAGAAAATTAGCATTTGCTTTTGATGTAAGCAAAGCGAACAAATCTTTAGCGAATAAAAAACATACTGCTTTTCAAAAAATGAAGGTTGTTAAAATTCAAAGCAATAAAATAATGTTTTTTATTAAAAACAATAAAAATTATAATTCATAAAAAATGGCAACCCTTTAAAAAATTGAGGGTTGCCATGGTTTTTCTAAACAGTAAAAATTATGCTTCTTTGTTTTCTAAAGCTGAACGAAGCTTTTCTTCATCTGTATGAGAAAGCGAAGTTTGAATAATTGTGCCGCCTTCACCTTTTAGCTCATCCAAAACTTTATCAAACACAATTTTGTCTAAAAGTAAGAAAAGCATAGAGGAATCTTCAGTGAGGTTTTCTGCCAAATCTTTCATAAATTGATCTTCAATACCAACATCACTTAGAGCACCTGCAACTGCCCCTGTGCCTGCACCAACAGCCATACCGAGAAGTGGGTTCATAAACACAAGCCCAATAAGCAAGCCCCAAAAACCGCCCGAGGCAGTGCCTGCAGCTGCTAAGTTATACATTTGATGAAGTTTTACCTTGCCGTCTTTATTTTTTTTTGCAACAACAGCATCTTCAACACTTACAAGATAATCTTTTTGCATTTTTAATAAATGAAGGCGAACTTCCTCTGCTTTAAATTCATTATCATAAGAAACAACTAATAAAGTACTCATCTTTTTCTCCTAATGTAAACTTTTTTGTTTTTACTAAAACTTTTTTAATATATAATATATTTTTGTCTATTTTATAGAATTTGTCAAGAATGGTAAAAAATTTATAATAAGGCACTAAAATAAGGGAGCTGCCATTATATTATTGGCAGCTCCCTTATTTTTGTTATTTTTTATATATTATACAGTTTTTTTCGCAAACAAAGCTTTTAAGCTAAAAGTTCGTATTTTTTCAAGAATAAAGAACATAGTAGGAGTAAGCAGGAAGGTGAAAATCATTGAAGCAATCATGCCACCTATAATAACAGCACTCATAGAAGATTTTATGCCATCAGGCGAAAACATTTGAGGAACCATGCCAAGCATAATAGCTATTGACGTCATAAGAACAGTTCGTATTTTACTTTCATAACTATCCCAAAGGGCGTCTTTTATTCCAAAACCTTGCTTTGTAATTTTGAAAACAGCATTTTCAACAATCAAAATAGAGTTATTCACAGATAAACCTATAAGCATAATCATTGCAAGCATTGAAGGCATGCTTATTGTGGAATCAGTTAAAAATAACATCACAAATACACAAGAAAAAGAAGTAATAATAGATGTTGAAATGGTAAATGGATGTAAATAGCTGTTTAGAACAGCTGCAAGCACCATATATGTAAGCAAAACAGCCAGAATAGCTGCAGTGCCAAGCTCTTGGTTTGAATCGGCTGACATTTCGGCATTTCCTGCATAATAAAAACCATAACCCTCTTCAAAGCTTATTTCACTTAACATTTTATTAAGGTCTGTTTGAACTTGCCCAAGTGTGCTTTTGCCTAAATAGCCTGAAAGTTCAATAATACGTTCTTTATCGCGTCTATTAATTTCAGAAAAAGCTTTTACTTCAACAATATTTCCAAGTTCGCTGATAGGGACTAAGCCTTGAGGGGATGGAACATAAATGTTTTCAAAAACTTGTTCGCTATTTCTTGAATATTCATTTAATAGCACATTAATATCGTAAGTTTCACCATTATCTCTGTAGTTGTTTGAAGTATCACCATACACAGAAGCTCTTACAGCTGCACCTATTTGGGCATTATTAATTCCGTAAAGATTTAGCTTTTCTTGATTGGGTATAAACCTTTTTTCATTTTTAGGCAGCTGGTATGAGGAATTTAGCGAACGAAACACACCAAGCTCTTGCATTTTTGTTTTAACTGTTTCAGAATATTGAATAAGCTTATTATAATCTACACCATATAAATTTATAACAATATCTGCATCCATAGCGAATGCCCCTCTTGTCATATCAATAGTAATTTCAGGTATATCAGAGGTTTCTGCAGTAATTAGCTCAATGAGTTGTGAATCTGAAAGATGAGGGCGTTCTGCCAATGGTATAAGATTGACTTGTATATTTGCATTTGTTTCACCATTTTCACCTATTGTTGCAACTGTTGAGAATACTTCTTTGTGCTTTCTTACGATTTCGTCAATTTGGAGAGTTTTTTCAGTGGTTTTCTCAATAGTTGAACCTTGAGGAGTTTTGATAATGATGTTTATTTCATCAACATCACTTGTTGGCGAAAATTCAATACCAACATGCCCTACAATAAGAATTGATCCATACATAAGCAGTGCAGACAGAGCTAAGGCAATGATTTTAAAACGCCAGAAAAAGTTGAATAAAGGCCTATAACTTTCGATAAAAAAGTTATTGATCCAATTTGCTATTTTTTCGCCAATTGCTTTTTTGCCTTGTTTGCCTTGTTTGCTTGGTCGCATGAATTTTGCAATAAGCATAGGAGTAAGCGTAAATGAAATTACAATTGAAAGTATGGTGGCAAACACAATAGTCAACCCAAATTGAATCATAAATTTACCAACCATGCCGCCCATAAAAGCAATAGGTATAAACACAGCTAAGTTCGTGCCGGAAGAAGCAAAAACCGGCAAAACAACTGATTTTGTGCCCTCAATAGCAGCCTCTTCAGGGCTTTTGCCTTTTGAAATAAGTGTTAAAGCACTTTCAATAATAATTAAAGCATTTGCTATAAGTGTTCCTAAAACCGAGGCAAGTGCAAGTAATGTCATTGAATTTATGGTAAATTCAAAAGCAGAAACTAAAAACATGGTCGCAACCAATGAAGTAGGTATAATCAAGGCTGTTATAAGCGTGAAGCTAAAGCTGGCTGTGAATATTAAGATAATAATAATCGTTAAAATCATACCAAAAATAATATTTTCGATTGTTGAAGAAGTTTCATTGGAAATATAAGTAGAAGTATCACCTGAAATTTCAAGTGTCATGCCTTCAAGAAGCACATGATCACGCACTGAAGGCAACCTTTCCCTTACCTGTTCCGATATTTCAATAGCATTACCATCAGGTGCATTTTTTATAGACAGCAATACAGTATCTTCGCCGTTAAACAATGCAGTCAGCTCTCTGTCTGCTGTGGAATCTTCAACTATAGCTATATCTGATAGTTTGAATTTCTTTCCTTCTGCAGTTGTGAAAGCAACATTTTTAATATCATCAATGTTTTGAAATTCACTAAAGAATTTAATGCTTGTGGAGTTATTTCTTTGAACAATTTCTCCGCCTGCTATTGTTACATTTGATTGCGACATTCCATTGATAACATCGGTTATGGTAATAAATTGCTGTATCATCAATTCAGAGTCAAGATATACCCTAATTTCACGCACATCACCGCCAATAATATCAACAGTTGATACACCTTTGACAGAGTTAAAGTTGCTTTTTAAAGTTTTATCTGCAAATTCATACAAATCTTTCATTGAATGATTGTTACTTGAAAGAGTTAAAGTCATAACAGGGGCGGATAAAATATCTATTTTAGATATAACAGGTTTTTCAACCGAAGTTGGAAAGTCGTTTTGCACGGCTTCAACTTTATCTTTCACTTCTAAAAGCTTGATGTTAACATCTTCTTCGATAAGAAATTCTACCTGTATCAGAGCCATATTTTCATATGCTTGTGCAGTAATTTTTTCTATACCCGAAACTTCAGAAACTGCTTCTTCAACAAGTTTTATAATTTCTGTTTCAACTTCTTCGGGTGAGGCACCGGGGTAAGCAATTTCAACTGAAACCATAGGAAAGTCAACCTGTGGATCTTTTTCAATATTGATTGAAAACATTGCTGTAGTTCCCATCAATACCATGAAGAGCACAAGCATCACGGTTGTTACAGGTCTTTTTACAAATACTTCAATCATTTATTTTCACCTTTATTATTGAGAAGCATGCCCTCAGTCAAAAGTTTTCTATCACTTGTGATAATGGAATCACCGGCCTTTAATCCGCTTATAATTTCACAATTATAACCATCGCAAATACCTGTTGTTATGAGTGATTGAAAGGCTTTTGAAGTGTCATCTGCTAACCAAGCATAGTATGAACCTTCAATATTATCTAAGTTGGCAATAGGCACGACTACAATATTTTCTTTTACTGAATTTACAATTTTTGCAGAATAAAAAGGTTGTTTAGGAAGTTCATCATCAAGCTCAATATTCACTTGATAAAAGCCTGTTTGCCAGTCAGGCACTTGTGAAAGTGAAACAACTTTTCCTATAGTATACTTTGAAGAATCTTGCCATGAAAAGCCTGTTCTGAGTGCATCTTCATTTTTTGGCACATATATTTTATTGCCAACTTCAATTGAGTTGATTTTGTCCTGAGAAACCAATGCTTTGTAGCTTTTTCCTGTATTGTTTAATCCATTTAGTGTAATGTCTGTTATAAAGTAAGCCACTTCACTTTTTTTAAGTTCTTTTGTATAAACAGGATATCCTTTTTCTTGGTAGATGGTATTGTGATTTACTACTTGAATATCTTCAAGAATTTTAGCATTGATTTTTTTTTGTGAAAAATCTCCAAGCCAAACAAAAAAGCCAATGATTACCAAGAGCTTGATGAATGTTGATATTTTGCTTTTCATTATAATTCTCCAACAATTTGTTCAACTTGTGCTAAAGACGAATAAATACTATAAACAGTTGCTATACGCTTCATTTTTAAATTTGTCAGCCCGCTTTCTACATCATTTAATTCTACAGCAGAGGCTTGTCCGTTTAGAAACCTTGCAAGTGAAAGCTCGTATGAGCGGCTTGCAAGAGTAATAGCTTCATCGTCCATTTTTAATACTTCAAGGTTTGTAGTATAGGTTTTATAAGCATCTTCTAGTTGATTTTCTAATTCTCTTTTTGTTTGTATAAAGTTTTTACGATTGATTTTAGCATTATAATCTTCTTGCATGCCTTGTGCTTCTGCTTTGCCGCCATCATATAAAGGAATGGAAACAAACACTCCAACAGTGCCTTCACCACCCCAATCAGGTTCTGATAAATACAAATGTTCAGAAGAATCACCAAAGTTATAAGAAGCTCTTAATCCTATTGTTGGATTATTGGCATCTCGTTTTACTTCTGCAAGTTTAACGGAATAGTCAATTTGTTGCTCAAGCATTTTGAGTGTAGGAGAATTTGGAAGAAGGGCTAGGGCAGTATCAAGAGTAAAATCTATAATAGGCAAATCATTAAACTGAGATGTAAGTTTAGTAACAGGTTCATCAAGCACGCATAATACCTCTAACAATCTATAGCTTTTTTCAAGTAAGAGTTTTGCGCTGTCAACAGTAGGTTTTCTGCTTGCTATATCAGCATCAACTTTGATTAAATCACTCTGGCCCATCCGCACAGAGGCTGCAGATTCAAGTTTTTTCTTTGTGTTTAGCGCATTTCTATACGACTGCTTTGCAATATTATAGTTTTCTTCATACATCAATGCAGCAAAATAAGCGTTTCTTATTGCATATCTTAATGAGTTGTACGCAATATCTTTTTGTGTATGCATAAGCTCTTGAGCAAGTTTTGCTGTTTCAATAGAGTTTTCTATCATTCCAAAAGCAAATAAAAGTTGGTTTACTTCAATACCAACACCTGCATTGAAAATGTGCTGCCCATTTGAGGGTTCACCATGGGGATCATTATATGTGTGATTTAGAAGATATTGGCCTGTTGCAGTTATGCTTGGATAGATTGCAGACTCAACTTCCCTCACAATAAAATTTGATTGCTCGATAGTAAGCTGTGCAATGTCAATATCTTCATTGCGTTCAATTGCATATTCTAATGCTTCTTCTAGGCTTAGTTCAAGTGCAAAAGCATTTTGATTGCACAATAAAAAGCTAAAAAAAAGTAATAAAATTTTATTCATATTTTCCTCTTTACATTTATTTTATAATTATATATGTTCTTTTTGACATATGGAAAATGTAGCAGAAAAAAATTATATGTCAATAAGAACATATAGAACTTAATTTTTTTTAGAAGAAGAACTTTTTATGCAAAAAATTAAATTAAATACATTAGATTATAGTATATTGGCTATGTTGCTTGATAGAGAGCTTTCCGGTTATGATCTTACAAAAAATTTAAATTATTTTAGAAAAATAAATCACCCAAGGGTGTATACAGTTCTTGCGAAATTGGAATCACTTGCCTATGTAAGCTGGCGAGAGGTCGAACAAACTGGAAAACCCAACAAAAAGCTTTATACACTTACAGAATCAGCTAAAGAAGTTTTGCACAGTTGGGCGAGTGATAAAAAAAGCATAAGAAGGCATAAAATTGATGAAGAAGAAATGGCACGTTTGCTTTGCTTGCGTTTGCTAGACAGTAAAACTGCAATACAAGAGTTGGAAAGCAAAATGTTGCAAATAGAAACAATACTTCATAAAGTAATAGAAACCTTAGAAGCAAAAAGCTCTTTCAATAACATAAATGGCGAAAGGCATCCCGCACAATATTTAGTTGAAATAATGCGTATGCATACAAGGTTTGACAGAACCGTTACCGATTGGCTGATTTCAACTTTAAAAGAAGGCAAAGGTGAACCAAGGCAATCATTATACGAGTATGCAAAAGAAAATTTTTAGAATAATTTTTATAATTCTAAGATAAATAACTGTGGCATAACTTGTATTATAAGGAAAAAATGAATAAAAAGTATATATATTTTTTATTTGCTCTTGTGATATTGTTGTGGGGAATAAATTGGACTGTAAGTAAGCTTATTCTACAATCAATTACACCAATATGGACAGCTGCTTTGAGGGCTGTTATCGCAACAGGCACACTTTTCACGGTTCAAGTGTTGAGTAAGCAATTTATTATTCCAAAGAAGCATGATATGCCAATTATTTGGGTAATTGGGGTTTTTCACTTAACTTTGTTCACTCTTTTTATGTCATTAGGGCTTGAGCTTATTCCGGTAGGCAGATCTGTTGTGTTGGCTTACACAACTCCTCTTTGGGTTGTTCCTTCTGCAATACTTTTTTTGCATGAGCCGGTAAGCAAAGTAAAAATTTGTGGAGTTTTACTTGGAATTATAGGTGTTTTGATTTTGATTGACCCTTTCACTTTTGCACAACAAAATGCAAGTCAAATCACAGGGAATTTATTTTTAATTCTTTCGTCAATATCTTGGGCAATCAGCATAATATATACAAAATCATATACATGGCGTTCAAGTCCCTTTCAGCTGATATCGTGGCAAATGCTTTTGGCATCAGTATTGCTTGTTTGTGCTTCTTTGTTTTTTGAAGGTTTGCCAAAAATTACTTTTACTCCTTCTTTGCTAAGCCAACTTGCTTATACAGGCTTTTTAGCTTCAGCTATTGGATTTTGGGCAATGACAGAAATAACAAAAAAATTACCTGCTGTGGAAGTGTCATTAGGTTCACTGCTTACTCCTGTAGTAGGAATTTTTATCTCGCAAAAGTTTTTGGGCGAAAAATTAGATTTACCGCTTATTATAGGCACAATGTTTATTCTTGGGGGTGTTTTTATGGCTTATATGAAATCAAGTTCAGCTAAATAGTTTAAAGCTTAAAGCCAGCAGATACTGCAATGATTTTTATATAATATTATAATTTATTTTACTTCAAAAGCAGCATTAGTATTTATTTTTTCAATAAATTTTTGAGATTCTACTGGTTTTGAAAAATAATCATGCCTACAAAGGTGAATAATGCTATTGAAGTTTTGAAAATTTTCAGCAAATGAAGTTGCAAGATAATAACTTGCCTCAGCTAGTAATAATAGTT
>CAYJHJ010000069.1:0-10459 GCA_964370095.1 uncultured Desulfovibrionaceae bacterium
TCCAAGTAGGGCAGAGGCAATGCTTGTGGCTATGGTGATGCCTGCAGAAGGGCCATCTTTTGGAGTTGCACCTTCTGGGACGTGCACATGAAGATCTATTTCTTTATAAAAATCATCACTCAAGCCAAATTCGGCTGAGCGTGAACGAAGATAAGAAAAAGCAGTTTGGGCTGATTCAGTCATTACTTCGCCTAATTGCCCTGTTGTGCTTACTTTTCCTGTGCCAGGCATTAGAACTGTTTCTATGTGTAAAATTTCGCCGCCTCTGTCATTAAAGGCAAGCCCGGTGCATACGCCCACTTTTTCACTCTCCTCACGAGAGCCAAAGCGGAATTTTTTAATCCCTAAGGCTTTTTCAATATTTTTTCTTGTATAGCGAACAGAAGATTTTTTTCCTTCGATAAGCTGCATTGCGGCTTTACGGCAAAGGGTTGCAAATTGCCTTTCTAGGTTACGCACGCCTGATTCTCTTGTGTAATAGCGAATTATATCAAGAAAAACGCTGTCATCAACCTTGATTTGCTCTTTTTTCAAGCCATGTTCTTCGATTTGCTTTGGAAGAAGAAAATCTTTGGCTATGTGCACTTTTTCAATTTCAAGATAGGAAGGAATTGTGATAATTTCCATTCTGTCTCTTAAAGCAGGTGGTATATTTTGTAAACTATTTGCTGTAGTTATGAAAAATACTTGTGATAAATCATAATCAGCATCAAGGTAGTGATCGCCAAAGGTTGAATTTTGTTCAGGGTCAAGCACTTCAAGAAGTGCAGCAGATGGATCGCCCCTAAAATCTGCAGTCATTTTATCCACTTCATCAAGGCAGAAGAGGGGATTGTTGGTTGCAGTTCTTTTTAAAGACATAAGAATTTTACCCGGCATTGCACCTATATAGGTTCTTCTATGCCCGCGGATTTCTGCTTCATCACGCACACCGCCTAAGGAAAGGCGAACATAATCACGGCCTGTTGCTTCTGCGATTGATTTTGCAAGCGAAGTTTTGCCTACTCCAGGAGGACCCACCAAGCAAAGAATAGGGCCTTTCAAACCTTGAACATTATTGTTTTCTGCCATTTTTTGCACAGCAAGATATTCAATAATACGCTCTTTTGGTTTTTCAAGACCAAAGTGCCTTTCATTCAAAATTTTTCTTGCATTTTTTATATCAATATTGATTTCTTTTAAATCATTCCAAGGAAGGTCCAAAATCCAGTCAATATAATTTCTTACTATAGTATATTCGCCGGAAGAAGCACTTGTGGTGCGAAGTTTTTTGAGTTCACGCAAAGATTTTTCCCTAATTTCTTCGGGCATATTTTTTGCTTTGATTTTTTCTTCAAGTTCTTTAAATTCAGCCAGTGGGTCATCATCATTTCCCATTTCTTTTTGAATGGCTTTTATTTGTTCATTGAGGTAATATTCACGTTGATTGGCATCCATTTGCCCTTTTACGCGTTCTTTAATTGTTTTTTCAATAGCAACAATTTCAAGTTCTGCGGTTAAGTGGGCAAAAGCTTTTTCAAGTCTTTTTGTTGGCTCAAGAATTTCTAAAACTTCTTGTTTTTTAGTAAAGTCAACTTTTAAATGCGGCATGAGTGAGTCAGCCAATCTGCCGGGGTCAGTCATACCTGCAATTGCAGCTTTATGTTCTTGCGTAATTCTTTTATTAGCCTTTGAAAGGTCTTCAATAGCCGAATGAGTTGTGCGAACAAGAGGATCAGATTCTTTTGGGCTATAGCCTCTGTCCGGCAGAGGTATTGATTTCACCAAAGGAATAACACCACTTCCAAAAGGCGAGTTTGATCCTTTGTTTATGGGTTCCCAGGTGGCTCTGTATAGGCCTTCAAATAAAACTTTTATGCTGCCGTCATTCAAATGCAAAAGCTGTAAAACACGGCTTACAACACCAACGGAATAGAGATCATCGATGCTTGGGTTTTCAAGGCTTGGATCTTTTTGAGCCACTAAGAAAACATGTTTATTATAGTCTGCCAAGGCGTTTTCAATAGCTTTAACAGAAGCTTCACGACCCACAAAAAGAGGGATTATGGCTTTGGGAAAGATAACAACTTCTCTTAAAGTCATAAAAGGAAGTTCTTTTACAGTGTGTTGATTAGCAGTAATGATAATGTCAGCCATAATCCACCTACTTTATATCTCTGAGAATTTAATAATTTAAAATCTCTTTTGTTTGTAACTTTTATGTTTTTTATTGTGCCATTGACTCTTCATGTGTTATGAAAAGAGGCTTTCCATTGTTGATAGTTTCTTTTGTGATAACCACGGTTTTAAGGTTTTCCATAGATGGCAAGTCATACATGATATCTAGCATAAGGATTTCAAGCACATTTCTTAATCCACGTGCACCTGTTTTTCTGGCAATAGCTTCTTTTGCAACCTCACGCAAGGCTTCTTGTTCAAAAGCAAGTTCAACATTGTCAAAAGCAAAAAGTTTTTGATATTGGCGAATAAGTGCGTTTTTTGGTTCTGTTAGAATATGAATCAAATCTTCTTCTTCCAATTCGTCGATATGCGTAATTGTTGGAATACGCCCAATAAATTCAGGAATAAGCCCAAATTGAACTAAGTCTTGAGGGTGTAAGTTTGATAAAAGCTCGCTCATACCCATATCTTTTTTAGAGGTGATTTTTGCACCAAAACCCATGCCGGAACCGCGTGTGCGTTGCTCAACAATTTTTTCTAAACCAACAAAAGCACCACCTACAATAAAAAGAATATTTGAAGTATCAAGGCGTAAAAACTCTTGATGTGGGTGCTTTCGGCCACCTTTTGGCGGAACATTGGCCAAAGTGCCTTCGATAATTTTTAATAAAGCTTGTTGAACACCTTCACCTGAAACATCTCTTGTGAGAGAAGCAGATTCACTTTTACGTGAAATTTTGTCAATCTCATCAATATAGATAATACCGCAGCTTGCCTTTTCAATATCGTATTGTGCGTTTTGCAAAAGTTGCACAAGAATATTTTCAACATCTTCGCCAACATAGCCGGCTTCGGTAAGAGTGGTGGCATCAGCAATGGCAAAAGGCACATTTAAAATACGTGCTAAAGTGCGGGCAAGCAAGGTTTTACCTGAACCAGATGGTCCAACAAGTAAGACATTGCTTTTTTCAAGCTCAACTTCACGCAAGTCTTTTCCAAAACTATCTTGAACATTACTTGCAAATACTCTTTTATAGTGATTGTGAACTGCAACAGAAAGAATTTTCTTTGCTTTGTCTTGTCCAATCACATACTCATCAAGTTTTTGCTTGATTTCGTGTGGTGTAAGAAGTTGCGGGGCTTCTTGTGCAACAAGGTCGTTGAGGTGATCGTTTAGGCGATTGTGGCAATGTTCAATACAGCTCTCGCATATAGCCACACTTCCTTTTGTGAGAAAGTAATTTGCTTCGTATTCATCTTTACCGCAAAAAGCACACTGCTTTGCGTTTGAATTATTTTTTTTATCTTCCATTATAAAGCCTTTAATTCATCTCTTGTGGTAAGAATTTTATCTACAATTCCATATTTCAAAGCTTCTTCTGCAGTCATAAAATAATCTCTTTCAGTATCTTGAGTGATTTTTTTAATGCTTTGCTTTGTTTTTTCTGCAAGAATTTTATTTAATAATGTTTTTGTGCGCAGGCTTTCTTTGAGATGGATATCCATATCAGTTACTTGCCCTCTATAGCCGCCTGAAGGTTGGTGAATCATGATTTGTGCGTTTGGCAAAGAATATCTCATGCCTTGTTCACCTGCTGCCAATAAAAAAGCACCCATGCTTGCCGCTCTGCCCATGCACATTGTTGCAACAGGCGGTGCAATAAATTGCATTGTATCATAAATTGCCAAGCCTGAAGTAACAGAACCGCCGGGGGAATTTATATAAAAATAGATTTCTTTTTCGGGATCTTGTGATTCCAAGAAAAGTAATTGAGCACAGATTAAAGCAGCAGAAGCATCGTCTACTTGAGTATTCAAGAGTACAATACGATCTTTTAATAGGCGCGAAAAAATATCATAACCGCGTTCGCCACGCCCTGTTTGTTCAACAACCATCGGTATATTATAGTTCATGAAAAGTTCTTCCATATCTTATTCCTTTTCTCAAAATGTTAACTTTTTGCTTACAGAGCTTCAATGCTTTTTCGGCAATTTTTGCTATCTACTTTATACAAAATATTTCTCATAATCTTTTTTCTCAAAGACAAAAGCTCTTAATCCCGGCAAAGGCATTAAGAGCTTGGCATTATACGTTGAAAAGCTTTTTATGCACTTTGATTTTCTTCAGTAACAACAATAGGTTTTCCGTCTTTATCTACAGGATTCTTTTTTGCTTTATTATACACGATATCAAGTGCTTTTGCAGCCATTAATCTTTCATGCACGTCATTAATATTGCCTGATTGGTAAAGGCGTTCAATAACTTCTTTAGGATCTTGGCCTGTTTCTTGAGCTGCCCTTGCAATATAGTTTTGCAATTCTTGTTCAGAAATAACCACTTTTTCATTAAAGGCAATAGCTAATAAGAAAACTTGTGCTTTTGCTTGTTTTCTTGCTTCAACATCAGAATCTTCTTCCATACGCTTCAAAGCTTCTGCCATTTCTTTAGGATCTTGCCCTTGTTTCATAAGAAAGTTTCTTGCTTCTATCATGTATTCATTTTTATGTGCTGCAATAAAAGAAGGTGGAATTTCATAATCTAAGCCTTCAAGCACTTTATCAAGCAAAGCATTTTGTGTTTCTGTTTTGATTTTTTGTTTTTGTTGAGTAATAATATTATCATACATGAAGATATTAAATTTATCCATATCTTCAAAACCGAATTTTTTCACTAATTCTTCATCAAGCTCAGGAAGTTTTTCTTCAGAGATTGAATGAAGTTTAATTTTCATATCAACTTCTGTATTGCGGTAATTTGGGTCAGGATAAGTATCAGGAAGTTTGATTTTGCCTGTTTTTTCTTCATTCACCTTCATTGTGCGGATAATTGCTTCAATTTCTTGTGAAAGAGGATCGGCATCAGGTTTTAGTTGAATTTGAATAGCATCGCCTTTAAGGCCCGGAATAGGTGTTCCTTCAAAAGAAGCTTCAACATCAACTGTGCAGATGTCATAATCTTGTGTTAATCTTTCTTCTTCAATAACAACAAGTTCAGCTGATGTTTGGCGAATACGGCGTGAAAATGCATTTAAATCTTCTGTGCTTACTTCTGCTTCAAGTTGATCTATTGATAATTCTTCCAAAACAGGCAGTTCAATTTCAGGCAAAACTTCAAAGGAAACAGCAAATGTATATGCTTTGTTTTTTGCTAAAACATTTTCTTCATTGCCTTCAATTTCAACAAATTGAATACGTGAAATTGGATTAATTTCATTTTCTTTAAGAATTTTTTGTATGTTTTGATTTACAAGTGCATCATTTGCCCTTGATTGAACATCATGAGGGAACTTTCCTTCAATCACATTGGCAGGAACTTTGCCTTTTCTAAAACCATCAAGAGAAACAGTTTTTGCTAATTCTTTCACTGCGTTACTGATATATGAATTCACTTCTTCAGCGTCAAAGTTAAAAGTAATTTTTCTTTCAACAGAAGTTTTGTTTTCAATAGTGTGCTGCATAATGCCTTCCTTAAAAAATAATTAATAGAGATTGTATATTTGCTATAACCAAAATTATTTAGCATAAGCTGATTTTATTGGCAAGGAAATTTTTTTGCCATTTAAAATTTATTGCTTTTTTATGCCTTTTTCAAGGCTTGCTTTTAATTAAAATCTTGTTTATATTTCCTGTGAAATATTTCGATGTTAACTATTGATAAGGTAGGAACTTGTATGTCAAGGATTATTGCTGTTGCAAACCAAAAAGGCGGAGTAGGAAAAACCACTACTGCCGTGAATCTTGCTTCATCATTGGCAATCATGGAAAATCGTGTGCTACTTGTTGATTGCGATCCTCAAGCAAACTCAACTTCTTCCTTAGGTTATGAGCAAGAAAAATTAGAAAACAATCTTTATACGGCTTTGACTGACATAAGTTTGCTTCCAAAAGCAATTTTAGATAGTTCAACACCCTATTTAAAGCTTTTACCCTCCACCACGGATTTAGTTGCTGTTGAAATTGAATTGGTGGATAAAATGGCAAGAGAGTTTTATCTTTCTGATTTATTGAAAACTGTAAGCGATGAATATGATTTTATTATTCTTGATTGCCCACCTTCACTTGGGCTTATCACTGTGAATTGCCTTTGTGCTGCCAAAGAATTGCTTATTCCTTTACAATGCGAATTTTTTGCATTGGAGGGCATTGTTAAACTTATGCAAACCTATGAATTGGTTAAAAAAAGGCTTAACCCTGAACTTACATTGCTTGGCATAGTTCTTACTATGTTTGATTCAAGAAATAAGCTTTCACGCCAAGTAAAGGCTGAAGTTGAAAAATGCTTCCCTGATTTATTGTTTAAAACTATTATTCCACGAAATGTTCGTCTAAGCGAAGCCCCAAGCCACGGTAAATCAATACTTCATTATGATATAAAGTCAAAAGGAGCTGAAGCCTATTTGAATTTTTCTAAAGAAGTTGTTATGAAAAAATCAGAGGGAGTATAACTATGTCAAGTCAAAATCAAAGATTGGGAAGAGGGCTTGACGCACTTTTAGGCGACAGAGTGAATGAGGCAAAAGATACTGATATTTATAAAGTTTTACCTATAGCTTCTGTTCATCCTTGTGCTTCACAGCCAAGAAAATTTTTCAGTGAAGAGCAACTTCAAGAGCTTGCATCTTCTATACAAGAAAAGGGCATTATTCAGCCCCTTGTTGTTCGCCCTATTGGGCATGTAAGCCAAGGGAAATATGAAATTGTTGCCGGTGAAAGAAGGTGGAGGGCCGCAAAAATGCTTGGCCTTGAAACCGTTCCCACAGTTGTGCGTGAATATTCTGACTCTGAGGCAATGACCATAGCACTTATTGAAAATATTCAAAGAGAAAGCCTAAACCCTATTGAAGAAGCAGAAGCATTGGCTTTGTTGAAAGAGCAATATTCACTCTCTCAAGAAGAACTTGCAAGAAATCTTGGCAAAAGCCGTTCAGGGCTTGCAAATACTTTACGTTTGTTAAATCTTCCTCAAAAAATGCGTGATTTAGTTTTTGAGGGCAAAATGTCAGCTGCACATGGAAGAACCTTGCTTGCTCTTCACAATGAAGCTTTGCAAGAGGAATTGGCACAAAGAATTATTTCTAATAATCTAAGTGTGAGAGATGCTGAAAATTTAGTGGTTTATGCAAATGCAAATCAAGCTTTGCCTGCGGTTCGCCCTCAATTGCATAAAGAAGAAAATAGTTTTGAAGAAAACCCAATTCAAAATTTGCAAGATGATGCTCCAGCCAAGAAAACAAGCAGAAGATCATTGGCAAAACCTAAAATTTTTAAAGATTTACAAAAAGAATTAAGGCTTGTGCACAGGGGCACATCCATCAGTGGAAGTATGGAAAACGGCAAAATAACTCTGCCTTTCACCGGTGAAGAAGAATTAAATATTTTATTGGGCTTGTTTTCGCTTGCACCGGTAATCCAAAATTTACAAGAGGAAAATATTGAATCAGCATTTGAAGAGAGTTTGACTTTTGATAAAACTGAAATTGAAAATGATATTTCAGAAATACTTGATGATTCCACTCATGATTTATCTGCAAAAAGCTCAGAAGTAAGCAAGGATGAGCCTTTATAGTATGTTGCTACGTCTTATTTCTTTATTTTCTTTTGCTTTTTTAGGCTTTCTATTAACTTTATCGAATTTTAGCTATGCTTTTGAGAAAGATTTAGAAAACACAAATTTTTATCCTCTTTATCCTGCCCCAGAATATAAAGATGTGGGTGATTTTACATTTACTATTCTAAAAAGAGGCACAAATACAGGCATGAAGCTGCTTGTGCTTGGCGGAATTCAAGGCGATGAGCCTGGTGCTTTCACCTCTGCCTCTATTCTAAGCACGCACTATGCTTTTAAAAACGCGCAAGTAACTATTATTCCAAATCTTAATCTTCCAAGTATTATTGCAAGAGAGCGTGGATCTTTTGGCGACATGAACAGGAAATTTGCAAATCTTTCAAAAGATGATCCTCAATATGATGAAGTGCTGCGCTTACAAGAATATATTTTGGAATTTCACCCTGATATAATATTGAACTTACACGACGGCTCAGGTTTTTATTCGGAAAAATATATTTCAAAACTTAGAAACCCACAGAGGTGGGGGCAATCTTGCATTATAGATCAGGCAAATATTGATTCTCCGCATGGAAATCTTGAAGAAGTTGCCCATCAAGTGATTGAAGAAGCGAATCAGCAAATAAAAGACAAAGATTTCTATTTCACAGTGCATAACACGCATACCAACAAAGGAAATCCTGAAATGGAAAAAACCCTTACGTGGTTTGGTGTAAAAAATAATATCGCTTCTTATGGGCTTGAAGTAAGCAAAGAATTTAACACAACATCAAGGGCTTTTTATCATCTTGTTCAGCTTGAAGCTTTTTTTAATATCTATAATATTGAATTTGAAAGAGCCTTTCCCCTTACTGAAGAAAATTTACATAAAGCATTGAATTATAATATCTATATTTCCTTTGCAGACAATAGGGTTGTATTGCCCTTATATGGAATCAAAGATAAGCAATTAGGTTATATACCTCTTCCAAAGAACACAAATTATAAGGCTTTTCAAGCAATTATAGCACCTGTTGAAGACAGTGGTAAAAGTATAAAGGTGCATTACGGGAATAATTTGCTCACAAGCTTTAAAATTGAAGAATATACTTTTTCAAAAGAAAGCCCTGTTTTTTTAGTAAATCTTATCCAAACTATTGAAACTGAAGACGGAAAATTTGAATTTGAAAAAATGCAAGAAATTGAAATAGGTGAAATTCTGCCCGTTGAAAAAAGTTTTTTTATTAATCATCAAAAAGACTATAGAATTAATGCTATTGGTGCGAGAAAAGAAAAGAAAATTGACAATATAAAAACTGAAGCAGATGTTTATATTGAAAAAAGTGATTTTGATCCACGTTATGCAGTTGATGAGGCGAACAATATGTATCGCATTGAAATTTATAAAGAAAAAGAATTTATAGGGATGTTTATAGTGGATTTTTCAGAAAATGCTTTTGCCTACAAGCTTCAAAAATGATAGCTCTAAAAGCATTGACTTTAGGGGAAGAAAGACTTATTTTTCTTCTACATAATTTACGGAGGATTTGAGAAATGGCGTATACTATTAAGCAAGCAAAGCTTGTTACTGGTGAAATGGTTATAGGAAAATTTAATGAAGAAACAAATTGTATTGATGATACTGCAATCATGCAAACTGTTCCTACAAAAGAAGGCGTTCAAATGATGATTTTGCCTTACGGCTATCCTTTTGAAGGAGAGTTTTGTGCAAGTGTTAGCCTTTCACACGCAATATATGTTTTTCCAAAAATTCCGCAAGAAGTGGAAACAAAATACCTTGAAGCCTGCACAAAGTTGACTTTAGCAAATCAACAAAGCGGAATCATTACTAATTAATTAATTTTCTAAAAAAATTATAAGGAGAGAAGTTTATTCTCTCCTTTTATTGTATTCAAAGAATAAAAAAATTACATATAAAGAATATATACAAATGAAAGAAATTTTATCCTTATTGCCAAAGCCAAGCCGCTATATAGGCATTGAAGAAGGTGGCGCGAAAATTAGCGCAGTCGATGTGGAAAATGCAAAAATTCATATAGCTTTTGCTTTTCCGGATATGTATGAAATCGGTATGTCGTATCTTGGGCAAAAAATACTATACGGGCAAGTGAACAGCACAGGTAAATACCTTGCAGAACGTGTATTTTCGCCTTGTGTAGATTCAGGAAAGATTTTACAAGAGCACAATGTGCCCCTTGCAACTTTGGAAAGTGATACTGATTTAAAGGCCCTTGATATGATAGCTTTTGCACTTACGCATGAGCTTGCCTTTACAAATATCTTGTATATGCTCGATTTAGCTCAAATTCCCTTGACTTTTGAAGAAAGGGGCGATGATCTGGAAAAATATCCGCTAATTTATATTGGCGGCGGATGCACAATTTGTGCAGAACCTCTTAGCCCTTTTGTTGATTTTATGATGCTTGGTGAGGGGGAAGAAATGGTGCTTCCTGTTTTAGAGCTTTTGGAAGAAGCCAAGAAAAATAAATGGACTAAGAGAGAGTTTTTAGAAAAAGCTCGTTTTATTAAAGGTATTTATATTCCCTCTTTCTTTGTTGAAAAAGATGGTAAGCTTGAGCCTATTTTTGAAGATTACAAAGAGGTAAAGCGTGCTGTTGTTTCAGAACTTGATACTGCCTTTTATCCTGTAGAGCAAGCTTCACCTTTTGGGGCAATACATAATAGATTAACTCTTGAAATTGCAAGAGGTTGCACAAGGGGTTGCCGTTTTTG
>CAYJHJ010000070.1:0-10193 GCA_964370095.1 uncultured Desulfovibrionaceae bacterium
TCAATGATTCTATTAAGATATAAATCTAAATTATTAAAATAATAAAAGTCTATCTTTTGTTAATAGTTGCATATAATAGTTTTTAATCGTATTAATTATATAAATGCATCACAAAGTGCAGAAGTAATAAAAGGAAGAATATATGAAAATTTTGGTTGTAGATGATGATTATGATATCAGAAACCTCATCAAACTTTATTTACTCAACGAATCATGCGAAGTTTTAGAGGCTGAAAACGGCCTTGAAGCTCTTGACGTTTTAAATAAAGACACTTCAAACAGTATTGATTTAGTTCTTCTTGATTCTATGATGCCGCATATGAATGGCACAGAAACCTGCCTTGAAATTCGTAAGGCACACACTCTTCCCATTATTTTCTTAACAGCAAAATCAGAAGACATGGATAAATTCACCGGATTTTCTTCAGGTGCAGATGATTATATCACAAAACCTTTCAATCCTATTGATTTGCTTTCACGAGTAAAAGCGCATATTAGACGTTATAGAAATTATGGGCAAACAAATTTGCAGGCAAATGTTTCAAAAAACACACTTGATGAACTTGAATATAATGATTTAATAGTAAACTTTTCAGCAAGAACACTCACAAAAAACGGTAAAGCTATAAAATTAACAAAAATTGAATTTTCAATTTTAGAGCTTTTTTTGAAAAACCGCAAAAGAGTGTATAGCTTAGAGCAGATTTACACAAATGTATGGGGCGAACATAATATACTTAATGCTGAAAGCACTGTTTCTGTGCACATAAGAAATTTAAGAAATAAAATTGAAGACGATGTTTCAAATCCGCAATATATTAAAACCGTGTGGGGAGTGGGCTATCGTGTTGATTAAAAAAATTGATTATTCTTTGTATATTTCGCTGCTTACACAAATGCTTCTTTCAACCCTTGCAAGCCTTGGTTTGTTTTTATTGCTTATAGCTCTTTCAAACTATTATGTAGAATATGAAAACAAAAAACTTTTTACTAGCCAAGAAAATGAGATTAATCTTTTAGTAGAAAAGATTAAAGATGAGGTGCAAAGTAATAAACTCACCTACAAACAAGCGAACAAAAAAGATTTTGACGACGATTATCCATACGATGTTGAGCTTTATAAAATAAATGATGATGAACTTACAAAATATAATTACTATAAAAACAGAAACTATATTTTCAATATTTCATTTGCTGATATTGAGGGCTTTATTGTTTTTGAATCAGAAGAAGCGGAATTTGCATCGGAAACACATCATATTATTGCAGGAATTGCTTCATTAATTCTTTTCTTTGTTCTTTCCATCAATATTGTTGCTAAACTTGTTTCCTATATAAAGATCATAGAAAGAGGAGTGAAAAAACTTTCTACTGAAGATAAATCATATAAAATTCCGATTGTTGGAAAGAATGAACTTGCTCGTCTAGCCAATAGTGTGAATGAAATCAAAGAAGAATTGCACCAAAAAACATTAAAAGAAAAAGCTGATGAACAACACCAAAGAATGTTAATCACAAATATGTCGCATGATTTGCGAACCCCGCTTACCTCAGTTATAGGTTACCTTGATTTAGCAAAAAAAGAATTATCACAAATAAATGAAAAAAATAATGCTTATTCATATCTTGAAATTGCAGAAAAAAGCAGCCAACGCCTTAAAAATTTAGTTTCTGATTTATTTCTTTATAGCAAAATTCTAAGTAATGATATACAAATAAATCAGCACGAAATTGATATAAATGTTTTGCTTATGCAAATTATTGAGCTAAAAGCACAAAAAATTGAATTTCGTCCTTCTGAAAAAGATATTAGATTTACCTTAGACGTTGAAATTTTTCACAGAATAATTGATAATCTTTTAGATAATGCTATAAAATATGGAATCAAAGATAAGGAAATCATACTTTACTTATCTAAAGAAAAAGAAAATTTATGTATAGAAATAACAAATTATACAAAAGATGATTTATCTGACAAGATTAATCTTCTCACAAAAAGGCTTTACACAGCTGATGAAAACAGAAAAGAAGCATCCTCCGGGCTTGGTTTGTCAATTGTTTCAGAACTTTGCAAAAAAATCAACGCTGACTTTAATTTGTTATATGATAACGGGCTTGTAAGGGCTCAAGTCAAGATGAAATTTCTTTAAAAATTTTTAAAAATCTTTTATTTTTCTTTCAAAACTTTTCTGAAAATTTTATAAGAAACCTAAAGAGATTTTTAATTTGTTTTGCTAGCTTATAAACATAGATTGAAACTTAGAGTTTGTGCAAATACATAAACATAAACCCTCAACAAAAAAAAACAAAAGGAAAACATTATGAAATTACTTACATTAATCACTTTATTCACACTTACAACAAGCACAGCTTTTGCAGCCTATGAAGGACCACGCTTTGCAGATTATCCACAAGGAACAGCCCAAAGCGCATTATCTGCAGGAGATGACACTAAAATGACATTGGAAGGAAAAATTATTAATCAATTAAATGAAGATGAATATACCTTCCAAGACAGCACAGGTAAAATTATTGTTGACATTGATGACGATGAACTAAGAAGGATAAGCTTTGATGAAAATACCTTGCTAAGACTTATCGGAAAAGTAGATAAAGATTTTGGTAAAGAAACTGAATTTGAAGTAAAAGTAATTGAAATCATAAAATAAGTTATTATTTTATATAAATATTTCTAAACCTATAAATCTGGGGCAAGTCTTAATATTAAGGCTTGCCCCAGATTTATTATATGATTCAAAATTAAATCAATCACAAAAAATAGGGTTTTGCTTAAAATTCAGCCTGTTGCTTTAATGCCTCAATACTTCTTTTATGCATAACTATTTCTTTGAAATGATAGGCTAATTTCTCATGATAGGCATGGATTTGAGAAATTTCTTTATCACTTCTGCTTGGAATTGCTAAATTTCGCACAGCTTTGAGGTTTATAGACAATAAACTTGCTCCTGTTGCCTTACTTTGAATAAGCTCTTGTACGTTTTTCTTTTGCAAATAATGGAAAAGCCAAACAGGGTCAACTAAATCGGGGTCAGGGCGCACAATTAATAAAGAGGTGCCTGGAACAGCAGAGAGATTTATAAAACCATCCTCAGACGAAAGCTTAGCATTGAAAGACATATCAACAAACCCCACACGGCCTATTGTTGCTTTGCTGCCCTTATGTGCCAACAAAATATCATTATTTCTTACTTGAAACCTCATTTGTTTTGCTTTATCAAGGTTCATTTCAGTCAAAGAAGCATCGTCAAGCAATAAAAAATTAGTTAACGCATCAATATCTTTGAGGTTTATTTCTTTATAGATATTATTGTCATCTTTTGTAAGAGTGAAAGATTCTTTAAAAGGTTTTCTGATTTCTTGGCAGCGAATCACTTCTGCAACAGTGCATAATTCCACGATATTTTCAAAAGAAGGGCGTGAGTGTCGCTTTTTTGTGATATACATAAATGGGCTTAATTTCAAAGAACTTTCTTCTAAAATTTCACTCAAATGAACATCTGCACTTGTTTTTTTTGAATAAATTTCTTGATAAGATTGATAAAGCTTGCCTGTTTTTGCCCAAGGAAAAGGCTCACGATTAATAATATTTCCATATATTTCTTGCAGATACCCATCATTAAATCGAAACATTTCTGTATCGTCAATTATTCCATCAGAATCTAAATCAAGATAAACTTGTGAAACACATTCTTGGTTGAAAGTATTTAAATCAAGCATACTTACGGTATCTGATTTTTCTTTATTTAAAATAAGAATTGCCGGAAAATTCCTGTTCCCTTCACGCTTTGGCAAGGGTAGTTGCGCAACTGTATCAAGCAAATTTCGTTCAATCAAATCTTGCCTTAAAGGCTTAAACTCTTCAGAAGCAAGAAAATTTAAACTTGTAAAAACAATGCTTGCCCCATAGTTTTGCAGTTTTGCAAAAATACTTTTATCAAGGCTTGTGTGTGGCAATGGGAATTGGCTGAGTGCAACACAATTTTCTTTAGGGACTTTTGTCTGCCTAAAAAACCATTTTTGTTTATTTAATATCTGATATTTCAGAAAATTTTGTATACCTTGTGAACTTGATGAAGGGCTGAAATAAAATTTTTGAATTCCCGCCTCTCTTTCCTTAAAAACTGATTGTTGAAAAAATTCTTCTGAGGAAAAACTATTTTCATTGAGATAATTCTTTACTGCATGTGAAACAGCATCATCAACATTTTCAATATAAATCTCTTTTGCTTCATGCGCAACTAAAAGAGCAATAGGCAATAATTCTATGCTTTTTACAGAAATTCTGGCTTCGGGAATTTGGCGCATTTGCCCGCGTAAAGCATGAGACATCAAAACACAAAGCGAGGGTGCGGGAAAGAATTTAGGGTAACGGTATCTAAGCATCATCAGCATATAAAAAAGCTTTATCTCTTTTGGAATGAAAATTTTTTTGAAATTCCTTTCAATCGTCAAAGATAAAGCTCTATCATAAAAATATTTGTTTTTATTGTATTTATCAATAAAAATCTTAATAGCCTGCGAAATGGTTGCAGAATTGGGTATAGAATCAAGAAGATTTTGGGTGCATGATTTGAAGTCTTTAAAACTTACTTTATCATAAATAGTAAAATAATCCAAATTTTTCAATTCTCCTCATTTATTTTTTATGTATTATACTGAAAAAAAATATAAAAAGCAAGCTGATAACATATTATAATATTAAATAAAAAAAATTATTTTTATTTTAACTTGACAAAATGACAATTACAACCTAATTAAAAAGACAAGCACAACCTAAAAGGAAAAGACAACCACAACCTAAACTTTAAAAAAAAGGAGAAGATTATGAGTGAGATAGGATTTCTAGCAACTCATACAACAAGGAAGAATCAAAGCATGCAAGATAGCACAACAAATTCTATCTTCTCTTTTGATTCGGGTAAAAGCATCTCAATAAAAGATGCAAAACTTCACACCCTCATTCTTGGCACAACAGGCACAGGCAAAACAGCAAGCGTGCTTTTACCAATGCTTTATGGTGTTTTAAAAGCAAATGAATGTGGTCTAATTATTGATATTAAAGGCAACCTTCGTGAGCAAGTGCGTTATCTTGCAAAAAAAGTTGACAGGCACGCCGATATCTTCGAGTATGGGCTTTCTGATACTGCAATCCCCATCAATATTATTGATCATATGAACTTGAGCGATTATCAAAATTTCTTAGAATCTCTTGTTGAAAATTCATACGACGGAAAAAGCAATAATAAAGATTTCAGAATACGTGGTGTTGCGCAATGTATTAGTATTCATCAGTTTATGAAAATTGTTGCCAAAAAGAAAAATCAGGCAAACCCAACTTTAAAAGACTTGTATGATATGATTACAAGACCTCGTAAAGCAGGGAAATTCTTTGAAAAATTTATAAAAAAATATTATAACAAAAAAAATAAAATTGAAAAACGCCTTGTTGATGAAGTGCACGGCGATGCTTTTCATATCTTTCATTTCACAAATAGTGATTATGCTCAACACCGTGTATATCATGAACAATTAAACTATGCGATTGACTCTGTTCGCACAGCATTAGAACAAGTTTTCCTTATTAAAAACCTTGAAGAAAAATTTGCTTGCAAAGGTGCTGCTGGAATTAATTTTAAAGAAAACTTTTATCAAAACAGAATAGCTGTTTTAAGGTTTACCCCTGGCAGCGGCAAAGTTGGAAACATCTTTTCTCGTCTTTTTATTACAAAATATTATGAAAGTGTTTTTTCTTTTCAGCCTAAAGAAATTGCAAAATACCCTTCTTTTGTTTGCATTGACGAATTTCAAGAAGTTGCAGTTCTTAACGGAGAAAAAAGGTTTTCTGACACAGCCTTTGTGGCTCAAGCACGTGAATTTAGTGCAAGTTTCATAGCCTCCACTCAATCTGCTTCTTCACTTTTATGCAATGTGAATAATAATGAGCAAAATGTGAATTCTTTTATAAGCAACTGCAATACAAAAATCTTCTTTAGAACTGACGATCCTTTAACACAAAAAGTTGTTGAAAATTATTCTCAAGTTCAACTCAATGAGCTTGAACCAAGCTATGCCTATGTTAACCTTTATTCTGATATTGAAAGAAAACCAAGCTTTTCAAAAGAAAGTGTAAATAACAGTTATGAAATAGTTCAAGATTTGCTAAACAATGAAGAATATGCCGTGAGTCATGAAGAAATTCTTGAAACAAATGAAACACTTGAAAATATTCTAAAAAGAGAAATGCAAAGAAATCTTGAAGCTGAAAAAAACAAAGCCCTTCTTACTAAAAATGCAAAGCAAAAGAAAAAGAAAGAAAAATCTAAAATTCGCAAGATTTATGATAAATTCGAGCCTGACGAATGTAAAATACAGCTTCAAGCTTTTATGGGAACATATACACATTACATTGAAGACGACTGCACAAGACTTATATATATTCCTTTAAGTTGGCAAGAAGGTATTCTTAAGGCTTTTAAGGAATTTGAAGCTCAAAAAATTACAATTTCAATTCAAGATGTTATCTATAACAAAGAATATAATTGCTTGGCTGTGAAAGTTTTTAAAGAAGTGAAAAATGAAGAAATAATTCTATCTTTAAAGGCAGAAAAAGCATTGAATTCCCTTCTTATAAAGCATCGTAAAAAATATAAAAATCTTAATGAAGCTGAAAATCCTCATTGTGAAAACCCACCTGTTGAAGTTTTTGAAGCAACAACTATCAAAACAAGCCAAAACGCAAAAGGATAGAATCATGGAATATTTATCACATTATCATGCACTTAATACTACAAGCAATGAAGCACTTCCTCATAAATTTTATAAGAATATAGATTGGAAAGAGCCTTCTTTTAAATCTAGTGAAACTTCAATTTTTAAAGATTTTGGCATTGAAAAAGATATGCTTATAAAAAAAATCGGCAAGGAAAGAACATACAATAAAGCAAATCATTTTAGAGCGTTATTAGACATATTGGAAGACAGATCTAGTTTTGTTGGTTCTTTTTCCCTAGTGGCAACAAGTATTTTTGAAAAAAATTATAAGAAAGAAGATTTTTTTGAAAAAGTGCTTCTTTTATACGATGTGCCACACTGGGACTTTATTGCTGACAATATGCTTCAAACATTTTCTGAAGATTGGATAGATTTTATAAAAAACAACAAAAATGTTTCGCCAAAACTTTTGAGTGAAATTTTCCCTCATTTAGAAACTACTCCTTTATGTGAAGAAAAGATTGATTTAGCAAAACAGTTTATTGCTTATATGGGTGAAAAAAATAGACACGATTTTATTTTGAATGGTGCACTTGCCTTAAAACTTTGTTATGACTTTCCAATAAAGCCAAGCAAGATAGAAATTATGGCAAAAAACTCATCTACTAATTATGAGCTTATGGAAGAGTTTTGCGCATCAATCGGCTATACATTGAAAGTGAGAAAACCTGATAAAAACGTTCTTCTTCTTGGTTTACTTGGTGCTTATGAGCTGAAATTTAATACTGAAAAAAAAGTTTTGTCAGTTTTTCAAGCACCTTCCCCAACGCCTGAGCAAGTAGGAAAGTTTCATAAATCTTTCTTCTTGCCTTTTTCCTCATCACTGCAAAATGATAAATTTAAAACAAAATACAAAACTTTCAAAATTGAAATCTTCATGATGCTTTTAATTGATGAATACAATGAAAAGGGTTATGATATTGAAAGACTTTATTGCCTTTCTTATCTATATAATAATTATAAAGATAAGATTAAAGGTATAAGAGAAATCTTCATGGATTTTGTGCGAAAATATGGCTTATCACATTTCAATAATATATTAAAAACACACAATCATTCCCTTATAGAAAAGAAATTACTTATATCTGAATTTATTAAAGCTCTTGAAGATGAAAAATATGCTGATCACCCTATCTATAGTATTCAATTTTATGAAACTGAAGATTTAGCAATACTTGAAAAATATCTTGCCGAGCTAAATGAAGAAAACAAAGAAGTTCAACTTTAATATTTAGTTTAAAAAGAATATACACTCATTTTCGCAAGTTCATTATAAAGGCTTTAGTTTGGATTGATAGCAAGCTGAAGGATTTTTTCCTGAAAGGAATTTAGAAAAATCTAAATAAGTTAAAGAAATAATCCTAAAGATAATGCCCTCAATCCAAACTAAAGCTTTTTTTATTTACCTGAGTGGTTTGAAGCCCTAAAATGATCTGACTTATGTTTAACCAAGGTGAGTGCTTTTTTCAAGTCATTTATCATAAGTTCAGCCATGTCAACACTAAAACCATGCTTTACCATAACACGCATAACCACTATATCAGTGCAATTTTCGGGCAGAGAATAAGCAGGAATAAGCCAACCCCTTGCCCTCATATGCTCAGAAAGTGAGTAAAGGTTAAACTCATAATCATTATCTTTTAATGTGAATAAAACAGCAGGAATTCCATTTTCTCCTTCATAAAGAAGGTCAAAAGCTTCAATTTTTTTAATTTCATCTGATATATATGAAGCAACTTCATAAGAGGCTTGTTGAACTTTTTTATATCCCTCTTTACCAAGACGTAGAAAATTATAATATTGTGTTATCACTTGCCCAGCAGGTCGTGAAAAATTCAAAGCAATTGTGGGTAAACTTCCACCCAAATAATTCACATTAAAGCGTAAATCTTCTGACAAATCAGCATCTTCTCTCCACACTACCCAGCCAACACCTAAAGGTGCAAGCCCATATTTATGCCCAGAAGCATTGATGGATTTAACCCTTGGAAGGCGAAAATCCCAAATTAAATCAGGGTGAATGAAAGGTGCCAAAAAACCACCCGAAGCGCCGTCAACGTGAATAGGAATATCAATTCCTGTATCCATTTGAAATTTATCTAAGGCTGCTGCAACAGCTTCAACAGGTTCATACTGCCCTGTGTGCGTTACACCTAAGGTTGCAACAACACCTATAGTATTTTCGTCAATATATTTCAACACCTCTTTATCATCCATTATAAATCTGCCTTTATCCATTGGGATTTCACGGTGTTCAATATCCCAATATTTACAGAATTTATGCCAACAAATCTGCACAGGTCCGGTAACAAGATTTGGCTTGTCATAGGGTTTTCCCTCTGCTTTACATTTTTCACGCCAACGCCATTTAAGGGCTAGGCCTCCAAGCATTGCCGCTTCGCTTGAGCCTGTTGTCGAGCAACCTATAGTTTCTGTGGGAGTTGGCGAATTCCATAAATCAGCTAGCATGCGAACACAACGCTGTTCAATTTCTGCTGTTTGTGGATATTCATCCTTATCAATCATGTTTTTATCTAAAGCTTCGTCCATAAGTGTATGGATTTCTTTGTCAAGCCATGTCTGACAGAAAGTTGCAAGGTTTTGCCTTGCGTTTCCATCAAGCATTAATTCGTCGTGTAAAGCCTGATAAACAACTTGAGATGAAGATTCGTCTTGCGGTATTTTATCCTTCGGAAGTGGCTTTGAAAGCTCGATTCGTGCAAAAATATCGTCTAAAATATTATAATCATTCATATATATTTCTCCTTATAGTTTTATTTTTTCTCATAAGAAAATGGAGCAAAATCATCAGTATCAACCTTCCAAGTTGGTTTTCTCATGTTATAAATTATTATTGGAATTGCTAAACCAACCACATTGCCTGCAACTAAAAGTAAAACCCAAGTTTTTGGTGAACCAACAGGTATTTGTGAGGGAGGGAAGAAGGCAAGAAAGAATGCCAACAATGAAGCACAAAAACCAAGCCCTCCAAAAATATACATACCTAGTGTGCCAAATGGAACTTTAAAATATCTTTTTACTTGCGGCTGACTGAAACGTAATTTTATAAATGCCGCAAACATTAGCATATACATAATCAAATATAGCGTAATGGTCAAGGCAGATAAAATTTGATAGGCTGCTTGAACAGAAGGCAATAAAACAAACATAATTGCAAGAAAAGTTACAATAAAGCCTTGCACCAAAAGTATGCTGATTTGCACGCCCTCTTTGTTAGTTTTTTGAAGCCAAATGGGAAGGTATCCGGCTTTACCTACAGTCAAAATACCTTTGCTTGGACCTGCAATCCAAGTTGAAACCTGCCCAAACACACCAAAGGCCAAAAAAGCTGCTACAATTGAGCCAAGCCATTCAATACCAAAGGCTTTAAAAAGATTATT
>CAYJHJ010000071.1:0-10169 GCA_964370095.1 uncultured Desulfovibrionaceae bacterium
ATATGACGGAAGGCGCTTTTGACCTTATTGATAGAGATAAAAACAAAGAAATTTCTTTAGAAGAATGGACTGTATTTGTGGACAGACATTCAAGCCCCGAAGGCTTTGTTGAAGAAAAAAGTTCAACCACAATGCCTGCACGTGATGCAATGCCACCACAGCAGCCTAATATGCCAACAATGCCTCCAATGGGCTCGGCAATGCCACCAAGTGAAGCTGCAAAACCCATTGTTCCTGAAAATGAAAGGCCTAAGCTTGAAAATCAAAATGGTTTACCTCTCTTGACTGCTCCTAAAGTGCAAAGCCCCACAGTAGAAAGCACAAATTCAGTAATTTTAAATAATTCTATGCAAATTGAAAATCCAAAAGCCCCTACAGTGCAAAGCCCAACTATAAACTCTCCAATTATAGAGCAAAAGGCTGATGATTTACCATTACTTACCCCACCAAAACAATAATAAAGGTTTATTATGCTTGCTATTTTAGATTATAAAGCAGGGAATCAAACTTCTGTTTATCGTGCTTTAAAGGCACAAAACATTGATTGTGTTATCACAGATGATTCAAGAATTTTACAAGAAGCTCACGGCGTTATTTTTCCCGGTGTTGGTTCAGCTGCTCAAGCTATGGACTATTTGACAGAGCACGGGCTTGATAAAAAATTAAAAGACTTGGTTCAAGCAAAAAAACCTTTGCTGGGTCTTTGCCTGGGTGCGCAAATTCTATTAGATTTTTCAGAAGAGCATAATACAAAAACTCTTGGAATTGTTGAAGGAAAGTGCAAGCTTTTTTCTTCTGACCTCATTGATGGCGGCAAAAAAATCAATATTCCGCACATGGGCTGGAACGCACTTGATATAAAAAAAGAAAGCCCTCTTTTTGATGGCATTAAATCAGGTGATGAATTTTATTTTGTTCACTCCTATTATAATGAAGTTTCTTATGACTTAGTGCTTGCAACTTGCAACTATGGGCTTGAATTTGCTGCAATTTATGGCAAAGACGGCTTATGGGCTGTGCAATGCCATCCGGAAAAAAGCGGAAAAGTAGGGCTGAAGCTTTTAGAAAATTTTGCAAATTACTGCTCAAAAAACAAGGTATAAGGAAAAAATATGCAAAACTCAAAACAGCATTTGTCAAAACGTATTATTCCTTGCCTTGATGTGCGTAACGGAAAGCTGACAAAAGGAATTAAATTTCAAGGAAATATTGATATTGGCGACCCTATTGAAACAGCAAAGAAATATTATGAGGAAGGTGCAGACGAAATCGTTTTTTATGATATCACTGCCTCACATGAAAAAAGAGGAATTTTTCTTGATGTTGTTTCACAAGTAGCTGAAAATATTTTCATTCCATTTAGCGTTGGGGGCGGCATTTCAACTTTGGCTCAAATGCGTGAAGTTCTGCTTGCAGGGGCTGAAAAAGTTTCGCTCAATTCTGCTGCCGTGAAAAATCAAAACTTGATTTCAGAAGGTGCTTATGCCTTTGGTTCACAAGCTGTGGTTGTTGGCATGGATGTTCTCAAAGTGGAACAAAGCAAAACTATACCTTGCGGCTATGAAATTGTGATAAATGGCGGAAGAGTTCGCACAGGTAAAGATGCTTTGAGTTGGGCTTTAGAATGTGAAAAGCTTGGTGCAGGGGAAATTTGCCTTAATTCAATAGATGCTGACGGTATGAAAACAGGTTATGAACTGAACCTTACAAAAATGATCTGTGAAGCAGTTTCTATACCCGTAATTGCATCCGGCGGTGCAGGTGAACCTAAACACTTGGCTGAAGCCTTACAAGTGGGTGCTTCGGCTGCATTGGTGGCATCAATAGTACATAATGGAACATATCCCATGCCGGAGATAAAAAAATACCTTCACGAAGAAGGAATTAAAGTTAGAATGGTTTAATTGTGTTGTTCCTATTTGTGAACATTCAAGTGCCTAAAGTTTATAATTGCTTTGGGCTTTTTTTATATCGTTTTTTAGGTTTGGAATTTTGAATATTTCCGTTATTTTCATCATTCTCAGCTTTATCATCTGAAAGATATAAGTCTAAAAGTCCTTCAGGTGGGTTTATGAGAATTTTTTTGTTTTGAATATCAATTTCTTCCACAAATTGCGGAACAGCAGGAAAAAGCACTTCTTTATTTTCTTTAGTATAAATACGCCAGATTTCTTGCCCTGCCATAAAATCAACATATTTTAAAATGCCTAAATAATCAAAATTTTCTTTGTTGAGGGTATAAACTTCACAATCAGTGAGTTCATATACAAAAACCTCTTCGTTATCCTTTCCTTGCCTAGTTGATGGTGAAGCCCTTCTCAAATATTCTTGCATAATAGGCGGCTCAATGCAAAGTTCATAATCTCTGAAACTTTCTGCTTGATCCCTGTCATTAGAGCAATCAATTTTTAATATGTAAGATTCTTTTTGCCCTTTATGTGATAAAACTTTCACGTCAAGAATTTCATCATCAGGTGAAACAAGGAAAAGTGGTGCTTTAAATAAGTAAGGAGAGTCTGCATAATATTGTATACAGACTTCTCCCCTAATTCCATGAGGTCTAGTGATAAGACCAATTACCAGTGCAGTGTTTAGCTTACTCAAGGATTTCTAAAACAATGCGTTTGCGTGCTTTAGCAGATGTAGCACTAAGAATGGTTCGGATAGCACGTGCTGTGCGACCTTGTTTACCTATCACTTTGCCAAGATCTTCTTTAGCAACTGAAAGTTCAAGCACTGAAGTTTGTTCAGCTTCAACTTCACTTACTCTTACTTGATCAGGATTGTCAACCAAGGCTTTTGCGATGTATTCAACTAAGTCTTTCATGTAGCATAATTCCTTTATCTCTCGTGAGATGCTTGAATTGGAGAGCATACCCCTAAAATTTAATGAACACCTAAAATCCACAATGGAAAGAAGGTTTACGTGAGGCTTGGGAAGGCTATGACTAAAATATATACTAAGTTTTTTAAAAAAGCAAGTAAATTCGCTTATTGAGAGATAAGTTTTAAAAAAGTAAAACTTTACTCTATAAGCGAATTTAAACAAAAGCACACTTAAAAATTTTAAATTTTAAGTCAATGAATTTTTCATACTAATAAATTTATAATTTAGAAAATAAATTATAAATAAAAATAATAGTATATATTTAATGAATTATTATGCTTTATCTGCTTTGATAAGTGATTTTACTGTATCACTTGGAGTTGCACCAAGATCAATCCATTTTTGGATTTTTTCTTGTTCAAGTTTAACAGTTGCAGGATTTGTATTAGGGTTATAGTAACCTAAAAATTCCAATGGTCTTCCATCTCTGCGTGTTTCGCTGTTGATAGCAACAACATGATAGAAAGGACGTTTTTTACAACCTGTACGTGTTAAGCGAATTTTTACTGCCATGATATATTTCCTTTTTTTATAATGAAAGTATTACTTTCTTTTTTTCTTTTTTTGTCTGACATTTTGTTTTTTTGTGGGTGATTTGCCTGTGCGTTGACCCATTCCCATTTGAGAAAAATCCATTCCGCCGGCTCCGCCAAGGCCACCTAAACCACCTAAACCACCTAACCCTCCTAGTCCACCTCCTAGACTATTTAAATCAGGCATATTAGCAGGCATTTTCATGCCTTTTGGCATTTGGGGCATTCCGGGCATTTTGCCTTTTCCTCCACCCATCATTGTTTGCATCATTTTACGCATTTGTTCAAATTGTTTGATAAATTGATTGACTTCTACAATCGTTTTACCTGAACCTTTTGCAATACGTTCTTTTCTGCTTTGGTTGAGTAAGTCGGGGTTTCTTCTTTCTTTCATCGTCATTGAGTTGATGATAGCTTCTGTTTTTGCCAATTCTTTTTCAGCATTGCCAAATTCTGAAAGCTTAGAAGCAATTCCGCCCATACCCGGTATCATTTTAAGAATAGATTCAAATGAACCTAAACTTTTCATGCGTTTCATTTGTGTTCTGAAGTCTTCAAAATCAAACTTAGCTTTTTGCAATTTTTTTGCTAAAGCTTCGGCTTCTTCTTCATCAATGGTTGTTTGTGCTTTTTCTAAAAGAGTAAGCACATCACCCATTCCTAAGATTCTGCCTGCAATTCTGTCTGGGTGAAAAAGCTCAATTTCAGAAAGCTTTTCGCCCATACCTACAAGTTTAACAGGAGCATTGGTGACAGATTTAATGCTTAAGGCAGCACCGCCCCTTGCATCACCATCCATTTTTGTAAGCACAACGCCTGTTATGCCAAGCTTTTCATTGAAGGAAGCTGCCACAGTAACGGCATCTTGCCCTGTCATGGCATCTGCCACAAAAAGAATTTCTTGCGGAGAAACAGTGCTTTTGATTGAGCTTAATTCCTCCATCAAAACTTCATCAATGTGAAGGCGGCCAGCAGTATCGAGGATAATAACATCACAATTCTCTTCTTCAGCTTTTTTTATCGCATCTTTAGCGATATTGACAGGATTCATGTCGGTTGAAGAATTATAGCATGGAATATTGAGCTGAGAAGCAAGCGATTTTAATTGATCGATAGCAGCAGGGCGATAGATATCGCAAGGAACAAGATAAGGGTTTTTCTTTTGCTTGCGTAAAAGATTTGCAATTTTTGCTGATGAAGTGGTTTTACCCGAACCTTGAAGGCCAACCATCAAAATTATTGAAGGTTTTTTATCAATTTGAAGGGCTGTTTGTTCGCCACCAAGCAATTGAATAAGCTCATCATTGACAACTTTAATAAGTTGTTGTGATGGGTTAACACCCTTCATCACTTCAATGCCTAAAGCTTTTTCTTTTACTTTTTCAGTAAAATCTTTAACAACTTTAAAGTTAACATCAGCTTCTAAAAGAGCAAGGCGAACTTCGCGCATAGCATCTGAAATATTGCTTTCAGTAAGCTGAGCACGGCCGCTTATGGTTTTGAAGACTGAGCCAAGTCTGTCGGAAAGACTTTCAAACATAGTTTGCCTTTTATTGTCTAAAGATTAAATTACTAAAAATACTTCTTGCAAGCAAAGATTTTTATCTGAAATTCCCATGAATGTCAAATTAAGAGAATTGAGATAAAAAAAATAAAAAAATATTAGATATTATAATAATTCAAATGCGTTAAAGAAATAGCTAATTTCAAAAGCCGCTGTTTCAGGAGCATCAGAACCATGCACTGAATTTGCTTCGATTGATTCAGCATATTTTTTTCTGATTGTGCCTTCTTCTGCATTGGCTGGGTTTGTTGCACCCATGATTTCACGGTATTTTGCGATAGCGTTTTCACCTTCTAAAACTGAGCAAACAACAGGGCCTGAAATCATAAATTCAACTAATTCGCCAAAAAATGGGCGTTCTTTATGCACGGCATAGAAGCCTTCAGCTTGTGCACGTGTGAGTTGAACTTTTTTCATTGCAACAATTTTTAATCCTGCACCTTGGATATCAGCAAGGATTTGCCCTTCAAGGTTTCTTTTAGTTGCATCCGGTTTAATAATAGAAAAAGTACGTTGTAACATAGCTATCCTCTTTTAACATAATATAGAATTGGGAAAGGAGTATGCTACAAAATGAAATACTTTGCAAGTTAAAAATAAGTGTTTAAAAATTTCTTTAAAGAATTATTAATTCTAAGCAAAAATATTTTAAAAATAAAGCTATTTTTTTTGCACCTGAGCTTGAACGGCAGTAATAGCAACTGTATTGATAATATCAGCTACTGTGCATCCACGTGATAAATCATTCACAGGTTTATTTAAGCCTTGCAAAACAGGGCCAACAGCCACAGCATCAGCTGCTCTTTGCACTGCTTTATAAGTATTATTTCCAGTATTTAAATCAGGGAAAATAAACACTGTTGCCCTTCCTGCCACTTTAGAATCAGGCAGTTTTGTTTTTGCAACTTCAGGATCTATTGCTGCATCGTATTGAATTGGGCCTTCGATAAGAAGCTCTGGGGCTCTTTCTTTGGCAAGTTTTGTCGCTTCAATAACTTTTTCAACATCAGCCCCTGCTCCTGATGAACCTGTGGAATATGAGAGCAAAGCCACCCTAGGGTTTATTCCAAAAGTTTTTGCTGTTTCAGCAGCGTCAATGGCAATCTCAGCCAGCTGTGAAGCGTTTGGATCAGGGTTTATGGCACAATCACCAAAAGCAAGCACCTTATCTTTCAAGCACATAAAGAAAATACTTGATACAATAGAGAAGCCGGGTTTTGTTTTAATAAACTCAAGGGCAGGGCGAACCGTGTGAGCAGTTGTGTTGACTGAGCCGGAAACCATGCCGTCTGCAAGGTCTTTATGAACCATCATTGTGCCGAAATAGGTAGTGTCAAGCATTCTGTCTCTTGCCATTTCCATTGTCATGCCCTTTGCTTTTCTTAGTTCATAATAAGTTTCAACAAAGTCATTGAAGTGCGGGCTTTCAATAGGATTTATAATCTCTGCTTCTGTAATATCAAGATTGAACTCATTGGCTTTTGCTTTGATTGTGTGCACATCTCCAAGGAGGATAATTTTTGCAACTTTTCTTTGAAGCAAAACTTCACTTGCTCTAAGTATGCGTTCTTCATTGCCTTCGGGAAGCACAATACGCATGCTTTCTTTTCTTGCTTGCTCCATAATTTGAAATTCAAACATCATAGGAGTTTTCTTTTCGCTTTGCTTTGTGATAATACTTTCAGAAAGGGCATAAGTGTCTATACTACTTTCAAAAAGAGCCAAAGCCATATTTATTTTTCTTTCATCATGAGCTTCAATTCTGCCGTGAAGATCACGCAAGATAGTTATTGTTTTAAAAGTGTGGTGTTCAACAGATAAAATTGGTGCAGGCACGCTTTGCCAACCCTTTATGAGCTTATGAATGCTTTCAGGCAAATCAAGGCCGCCTGTCAGCAAAATGCCTGAAATTTCCGGATAAGCGGTGGAAAGCCTTGAAGTGAGCGCACCAAGAAGTATGTCTGACCTATCTCCGGGAGTTAAAACAAGGTTTCCTTGCTTGATATGCCCCATAAAATTATTAACCTGCATGGCAGCGATAAGATAATCTGAAACTAAAGCGTCCATTTTGTCATGCCCGTATAAAACTTCTGCATTCAACCAACCTTTAATATCACCCATAGTTGGGCGGCCTAAAGTTTCGTTTGTGGGAATAACATATAGCTGAGTTTTTTCTTTTTCCTCTTCGTTTATAAGTGAAAAAAGCTTACCCTTGCTGCCAACTTCTAAAGTGGCCATATTAAAAATATAAGTGAGAACATCAACACCTTTTGTTTTGCACATTTCAACGTCTGTTTGAAAAGTTCCTGCCAATTCTTCCGCACTTCTGTTGGTTGCATTTGCCACAAGCACCAAAGAAGCACCAAGGTTTGCAGCAATATCAGCATTTAAATCAAATTCAAAAGTGATTTCTTTACCAAGAAAGTCAGTTCCTTCGCAAAGCACAAACTCGCATTTAGCTTCGAGTTCTTTATACTTGCGAAGAATTTTTTCCATAAGAACATCATGTTGACCGGCATTTAAAAGAGCACGAGCTTCTGAAAGAGTGCAAGCATAACATTCATCATACCTAAACGCTAATTTATAATGAGTGCGAAGAAGTTCAATGTCATGATCTCTTCTATCTGCATTTATTTGAGAAATAATAGGGCGAAAAAATGCTACTTTTTCAATTCTTGCACGTAATAGACCCATAAGCCCAAGAGCAATAGCACTTTTTCCTGATTGTGAACCTGTTGGAGAAATGTAGATGTTTTTCATATTATTTCCTAAGATTTTAAAAAAGGGAGACAATTTTTGCTAACTGCCTCCCTATAATTTTCAATTAGTCAGCCAGTTTTTTCAGGGCTTCGTAACGTTCGTTATAATCAATTTCGATTTGTTTTTTCAGCTCTTTTGCAACTTCAGGAGCAATTTTATCAAGTTGAGCGTATCTGTTTTCACCGGCCAAGAATTCTTGAATATTGCCATTAGGAGCTTTTGACTCTAAAATAAATGGATTTTTTCCTTCTTCGGATAGAAGAGGATTAAATCTATAAAGTGGCCAATAACCTGTTTCAACAGCATCTTTTGCTTCTTCCATGCTTTTGCCCATGCCTTTTTTAAGACCTTGGTTGATACATGGAGCGTAAGCAATAATCAAGGATGGGCCATCGTAAGCTTCTGCTTCTTTGATAGCTTTCAAGGTTTGATTCATGTCTGCACCCATGCTGATATAAGCAACATATACATAACCATAGGTCATTGCCATGCCGCCAAGATCTTTTTTCTTGGTGCGTTTGCCGGCTGCGGCAAATTTAGCAATTGATCCAAGTGGGGTTGATTTTGAAGCTTGGCCGCCTGTATTTGAATATACTTCAGTATCCATAACAAATACGTTGATATTTTCGCCTGAAGCAAGCACATGATCCAAACCACCATAACCGATATCATAAGCCCAGCCATCACCGCCGAATATCCAAACAGATTTTTCAGTGAATAAATCAGTTGATTGCATGATGAAGTTTACATCTTCGTAAAACTCGTCTGAAATACCTTCGTGTAGAAGAGTGTGAAGAGAATCAAGAATTTGTTCGCCGTATTGTTGTGATAAAGAACCGTTTGACATGTTCTTCACCCAATTTTCAACAAGCACTTTAAATTCAAGATCTTTAATATTTGCACTTAAATTCTGCAGAGCTTGAGCAAGCTTTTCACGGCGTTGAATATAGGCAACTTTCATACCATAACCATATTCTGCAGCATCTTCAAAGAGTGAGTTACCCCAAGCAGGTCCAAAACCATCGTCATTAGTACAGTATGGTGTTGTTGGTGCAGAACCACCCCAAATAGATGAACAGCCTGTTGCGTTGGCAACAATCATACGTTCGCCAAAAAGTTGAGTGATAAGTTTTATATAAGGAGTTTCGCCACAACCGGCACAAGCACCTGAGAATTCCAAAAGTGGTTGCTGGAATTGTGAACCTTTTAATGTTCCTCTTTCTACTAAATGCCCTTTAGGAGCAATGTTTTCTTGAACAAAAGCTAAATCTTGGTTTGTTTTACTTTGAACACTTTCAAGAGGTTTCATAACCAAAGCTTTATTGCCTTTTTTGCCCGGGCAGATATTCATGCAAGCACCGCAACCTTGGCAATCCATGGCGTATACTTGAATATGGAATTTCAACTCTTTCAATTCTTTGCCCATTGCAGGAATAGAATCAAAGCCTTTTGGTGCATTTTCAAGTTCTTCATCAGCTGCAAGCACAGGGCGGATAGAAGCATGCGGGCAAACAAGTGAACAGAAATTACATTGTATGCAGTTTTCTGAATTCCATTCAGGAACAACAATGGCAACACCACGTTTTTCGCAAGCTGTTGTTCCAAGTGGAACAATGCCATCAGGTTCAAAAGCTGAAACAGGCAATTTATCACCTTGCTGAGCTAAAATTGGGCGAACAACATTTGCAATGTAAGGATCAGTGTCATTGTAAATGCCTGGGGTATCAGGAGCTTCAGCCCATGATTTTGGATATTTAATTTGAACAACGGCATCTAAAGATTTTTCAACAGCTGCAATATTCATATTAACAACTTTATCGCCTTTAGAACCATAGGTTTTCTTGATAGAATCTTTCAAAAGTTCCACAGCTTGTTCAAAAGGAAGCACTTGTGAAAGCTTGAAGAAGGCTGTTTGCATAATCATGTTAATTCTGCCGCCCATGCCTGAATCCATGGCAACTTTTACAGCATCAATTGAAAAAAGTTTGATATTTTTCTGGGCAATTGTGCGTTTCATGTGGCCGGGAAGTTCTTTTTCCATTTCTTTTGGTGTAAGCCATGGGCTGTTTAAAAGGAAGGTTCCGCCATCTTTAATGTGTTCAAGCAATTCATAAAGGTGAACATAGGCTGATTTGTGGCAAGCAACAAAGTCAGCTTGGTTTACCAAATAAGTAGATTTAATGGGTGAATTACCAAAGCGTAAGTGTGAAACGGTAAAACCGCCTGATTTCTTACTGTCATAAGCAAAATAACCTTGTGCAAACATATCAGTGTTATCACCGATGATTTTAATTGCTTGTTTATTTGCTCCAACTGTTCCGTCAGCACCAAGACCATAGAATTGGCATTGAACTGTGCCTTCTGCAACAGTTGTCAAGGTTTCACCAACTTCTAAAGAAGTATTGGTAACATCGTCTTCAATACC
>CAYJHJ010000072.1:0-6349 GCA_964370095.1 uncultured Desulfovibrionaceae bacterium
AATGGTACCGAGGGCGGGACTCGAACCCGCACGAGCATGGCCCACTACCCCCTCAAGATAGCGTGTCTACCAATTCCACCACCTCGGCACATGAAAGGTATTTATAGTTTATGACTGTATAATTGTCAAGAAATTTTTTCTATTATTTCAAATTTTATTTTTTTGTAATTCGTTTAGATTATTGTTTTATTTTCAGTTATTTAAAAAGTAAAATAAAATTTATAGTAAAAAAGCTTTATTTGAACAAATTCTTTTAGAACTTGTAAAAATAAAGCTTTATAATGCTGTTTTAACCTGATAAGAATTAATCCCAGATACGTTTATCTTCGATTGGTTTAATCTGCGGTGGTAAAGAGCCAGGATTTAATATCTTAAGCTTTGGTTTAAGCTGTATACGCTCTCTAAATAAATGAAGAAGTTCGTCTTCTCTTTTGAAGTTTGAAGCTTCAATGAATAATGACATTTCGTCAATTCCGCCGGGATTTGTAACTTCAATTTGCCAACGCTTTACTTCTTCAAAGCGTGCCATCACTTGTTCTACTTGATGAGGATAGACAAACATACCTTTGATACGTGCTGTTGTGTCAACACGTCCAACAATAGCCCCTAAACGAGGTGAAGTTCTGCCGCAAAGGCAAGGAGTTCTGTCAATATAGGAAAGATCGCCTGTGGCAAGGCGGATGAGAGGGTAGGTTTTATTGAAAGTTGTTACAACAATTTCACCTACTTCGCCGTCTTTTAGTGTGATGCCTGTATCGGGGTGGCATATTTCCACATAGCATTTATTGCTAATATGAAGACCGCCTTTTTGGAAACATTCGTAAGCAATACAGCCAACATCAGCAGTTCCATAACCTTGACGCATAATAATATCGAATTTCTTTTCGAGCTGTGAACGCATTTTTTCTGAAAGTCTTTCTGCTGTAACAAAAGCCACTTCCAAGAAAAGGTCTTTACGCGGATTAATTCCTTTTTCTTCTGCTTTTTGAGCTATATACATAAGAAATGAAGGCGTGCCTACATAACCGGTTACGCGTAATTTTTGCATAATATCTAATTGCGTAGAAGCATCAGAAGGGCCGGCAGGAATTATGGCACAACCAAGATTTCTTAAAGGTTCTTCAAACATAAGACCGGCAGGAGCTAAATGATAGTTGAATGTTACTTGAACAGGATCGCCAGTTCTAAAGCCTGTTGAATAAAAAGCTTCAGTATATCCCCAGTAATCATCTTGTTTGTCTTCAGGATCAAAAATTGGGCCGGGTGATAAAAACATATGACGTAATTCGCCAATATCTTTAGTTAATAACCCACCAAGCCTTGGTCCCATAGATTGTAAAAATATCAATTCTTTCTTTTTCAAAATCGGAATATGTTTGATATCTGAAAGTGTTTTGAATTTTTCTACATTAAATTGAGCACGATCAAAACGCTTTTTTACGTCTTCAGAATATCTGTAAGCATAAGAAAGTAAATCTTTCAGTTGTATGAGGTTATATTGTTTACGTTCGCTTTCATCAAGCACTTCACGACGGCTGTATATGCCTTCGGTCCTATCTTTACGAGTCATAAGTGAGCTCCTCGATTTTATTTGTCAGTAGTTTAGACAATATTAAAATAAAATGCAAGTACTTTTTTTTATTTCATGTTATTTCAATATTTTATTGCGCAGAATTAAAGCTGATAACAATATTTCTAAGCTCTGCATTTGGAGGTGCAGGAAGTGAGCCAAGGCGGGCAAGTGCGTTAAGGGCAGAAGCGTCATTAATAAGAAAGATTTTGGGCTTTGCCACAAAATCCTCACTTGCAATTTATAGGAAAATTGCAGCGTTCGCTAAAGATTAGTTCGCATGTGCTCACATACGCTTATTGTGCAGAATTAAAGCTGATAACAATATTTCTAAGCTCTGCATTTGGAGGTGCAGGAAGTGAGCCAAGGCGGGCAAGTGCGTTAAGGGCAGAAGCGTCAAAGTCCGCTCTGCCGGATGATTTTTGAACGCGAGTATCAAGGATTTTGCCGTCTGCATCAAGTGAAACCGCAATCTGAGCATTGTATTGCTCACGCGAATATGTAGGTATAGACCATTGATTTTGCACAATAAGCATAATTTGTGCCATATAAATATCAAAAATACCACCGCCACCGGCACCGCTTCCAACACCTCCGCCACCACCTATACTAGGAGTGCTGCTATTACCAACTTGTTGTTGCAAATCCGCTAGGGCAGAGCTTGCAGCTGATTTTGGAGGAGCAGGCTTGGGCTGTTGTTTAGGTGCTTGCGCAGTTGAACTTTCAGTTTTTTGAGTGGTTTCTGGTTTTGGTTCTGGTTTTGGTTCAGGTTTTGGTTCTTCTTTTATATCTTCTTTTTCTTCCGGTTTTTCTTCTTCTTCTTCCTTAGGTGCTACAGGCAAAGCCGCTTCACTAGGGGCTTCGGGCAGTGGTTTAGGTTCGGGAATAGGTTCAGGCTCAGGCAAAAGAGATTCAGGTTGAGGCAAGTCTTCAATTTCTTGAGTTTCTTCTTGAGGAGCATCAATATCTTCAAATGCTTCAGGTAAAGGCACTTCTTCCTGTAAAACTTCTTTTGGCACAGGAATAGCCTCTGAAAGAGGGGCACCGCTTTCTTCAATCGAAACATCTTCAACCTCATTCGGTCTTGCACCCAAAACAGCAGAAGCAAGGCCTTCTCCGCCCATATCGCCCATAACTAAAGAGACTTGATATACTTGAGTATTCAAATCAAGAACAGCAGGAATAGGCCAATAGAAAACCATAAAAAATAATATTCCATGCAAGAATAAGGATAATAAAAAAGAAGAAGCTTTATCCATAGATTTTAATTTGTGCCTTCGATGGTTTCATTTTCGTCAAGATTGATTTCGCTCCGACGTGCAACAATACCGATATCGGAAATTCCGGCAGATTTAATTTCTCCCATCACCCTTACCACTAAATCAAAAGCTACATCTTTATCAGCTTGAAGATAAACAGCTTTGTTTTCACTTTCTACAAGTGCAGCAAGTCTTGTACTGATTTCATTAAAGTTCACTTGATAAGTGTCAATATAGATACTGCCATCACGCTTGATGCTTAAAACAAGATTTTGTGTTTCAGTTGGAAGTGTGTCAACTTCTCTTGTTTGTGGTAAATCAATGTCAATGCCTTCTTGCATCATAGGGGTGGTTACCATAAAAATAATAAGCAAAACCAACATAACATCAACAAATGGAGTGATATTGATTTCAGCAACAAAGCGGCCTTTCTTTTTGCCAACTTGCATTCCCATATCAGCTCCCTAGCCCAGTTCGCGCTGAACTCTGTTAATGAATGAAGAGGAAAAATTTGTAAGTAAAGCTTCGATTGCGTCAATCTTTCCTGAAAAAGCATTATATGCCATGGAAGCAGGAATTGCCACAAACAAGCCTACAGCTGTTGCAATTAATGCTTCAGAAATACCAGGAGCAACAGTTGCAAGTGAGGCAGACTTCATAAGCCCAATAGCATGAAAAGAGTGCATAATTCCCCACACAGTACCAAGCAAGCCAATAAAAGGGGCAGTGCTTGCACATGTTGCAAGTGTTGACATTTTGCTGTTTAATCTTGTGCTTTCATAGGCAACACCTTGCTCAAGCGAACGCATAACATTATGAACTACAATGCCTGATTGAATTCCTGCTTCGCGTGAAGTATTAAATTCATTCACACCGCGTTGAGTGATGGCGTATAAAGGAGAATCAGCATCTTCACTTATCGACAAAACTGCATTTCTTAAATCATTTGCACTTTCAAAGTTTCTAATACCTTCAAGGGTTTTGATTTTTGCCAAATATAAAGCCCTATATTTCATAAAAATAACCGCCCATGAGCCTATTGACATGCAGATTAAAAAGGCAAGTATTAATTGTGAAATGAGTGTGGCCTCACGCACCATAGAAAGAAAATTAGTTATCATTATAGTTTCTCATTAGTTTTAAATTATAGAAAAAATCTAGAAAAAGTATATACGATAGAAAAAAATATAGCAAGCAAAAAAATACATGCCATATTTTCGTATATGATTGTTGTGGATAATAAAAATAAATAAGAGTTTATGAGGCGATTTAGCTAAACATATCACCAAGATAAACGCTTTTTGCTAGATCGCTGTTTTTAATTTCTTCGGGTGAACCCTCTAAAAGCACTTGCCCTTGATACATTAAATAAGCTCTATCGCATATTTGCAAGGTTTCACGCACATTATGATCTGAAATAAGAACGCCAATCCCCCTTTCTTTCAAATGCTTGATAATATTTTGAATATCATCAACAGCTAAAGGGTCAATGCCGGCAAAAGGTTCATCTAAAAGAACAAATTCAGGGTCTCTGATAAGGCAGCGTGCAATCTCAAGCCTTCTTCTTTCACCGCCTGAAAGATATGATGCCATTGATTTTTCAAGGCGTGTCAAGCCAAATTCATCTAAAAGGGAATAGGCTTTTTTCTTTTGCTCTTCTTTGGAAAGGGGAGTGTGCTCAAGAATTATTTCAAGGTTTTGATAGACAGTAAGCTTTTTGAATATTGAAGATTCTTGTGGAAGATAGGATAAACCTATTCGTGCTCTTTTGAAAAGCGGAAGGGCAGTAATTTCTTTATCATCTAAAAAAACACTCCCTCTTGTAGGTTTTATAATTCCTGTAAGCATATAGAAAGTAGTGGTTTTTCCGGCACCGTTTGGTCCTAAAAGGCCAACTATTTCGTTTTGCCCGGTATAGATTGAAGCATCTGAAACAACTTCTTTTTGCCCATAGCGTTTTGCTAATTTTTTTGCTTGAAGTATAGCCATAGTATTACCTATTCTGCGCTTTCGCTTGAGAAAAAGGCTTCCACTCTTTTTGTGCCGCCAATAACTTCGCTTCTGCTTTCATTAAGATAATAACGAATTTCTTCGCCTGTGATAGAATTATCATTATCATAAAGAATGGGATCTTGTTGCATAATCAATAAAGCTTTTTCAGCTTCATAGATGGCTTTTCCTGATTTTCCTGTATTAGTGTTATACTTCATGCGAACATTATCATCGGCTATAATAGTATCAATATCGCCTGATTGCATGCTGGAAATAGGATCAGCTGCACTTTCTTCTGCTTTTTTATTTTCATTTTCTTTAAGATAAACAGTAATTTTGTCAGCCCAAAGATTGAAATCAGCTCTTTGTACAAAAACATCGCCACTGAAAATAATTATATTTTCTTCAGAAAGATAGTCCATAGTATCAGCATTGATTTTTGTTGGAACATCGCCGGTTGGCATAATATTTTTTTCTTCTGCATATAAGTTTTTTGTGAAAACCAGTAATGTAAAAAGAAAAAATAAAGTATATTTAATTGTATTTAACATATTAACCCTCGGTTTGAGTTTCATCTTTAAAGATAGGTGCTTCTTTTATTTCATAATCTAAAGTATATGTTTTATTATCATTATTAATAATAAGTACAACTTCACCTTGAGCGTTTATAAGATTATTGTCAAGCTCCCAAGTGAGTTCTTGAGATTTGCCAAGCATGGTAGGGCTTGTTATAATTGATCCACGGGGGAGAGTAGTATAATTTTCTTTTGTGAAGAATTCTAAATAGCTTCCTTCAATCACTAGGGTGTCTTGCAAAATTTTAACATCTTCTTCTAGGGTGATGAAAGTATTATTTTCTTGCACTCTTCCTATAATTGCAGAAATATATATAGGTGTATTTTCTTCTTTGCTGTTTTGCTTGTTTTCATCTTTTGATGAACTATTCCAGAAAGTTATAAATGGTTTTTGGGCAAGTAAATCTGAGCTTTCTTGAATATAGGTGCCCCACTCAGCTTTCATTTGCCAAGTTTTTTCCCCTTCACTTCCTTGAACAATATCTATATCAACCAAGGCAAGTTGTAAAGAGTCTTTTAATTCTTCATTATCTTGAAGGTCAGCCAAATCTTTTCCGCTAAAGCTTTCAATATAGTTGATTTCTTCTGAATTTCCGGTTTGTCTCACAATAAAATAGATAAGAGATAAAAGGGCTAAAGAAAGAAGAATATATATAATGATAGATTTTATTTTCATAAATTTTTATAATCAATTAAGATATGTTTCTTATTTTGCAGAAAAAAGGCATGAAAATCAATTGGGGAAAGCAACTTAGCCTTTAATCCAATATTTTGAAAGTTCTTTTCCATCTTTGCCTTTAGCTTTGAAAATATGCTCAATCGCTTCACGCACAGCACCTTCACCGCCATTTTTTTGTGTGGTATATTTAGCTATGTTCTTTACTTCATCAACAGCGTTGGCAACAGCTATAGGATAACCCACATAGAGCATGGGGTCAAGGTCAATCCAATCA
>CAYJHJ010000072.1:6359-9945 GCA_964370095.1 uncultured Desulfovibrionaceae bacterium
TTTTTCATAATTTCTTTTAAAGGCTCAAGCTTTGCATGAAAGCCTGCATAATAATCTTCAATACCCAAGCTTTTCACTCTTATGTCAACTAAAGTATCGCTTCTGCCAGTGATAACAGCAATACGTATTCCTAAGCCAATAGCAGTCACAATACCAAGCCCATCTTGAGCATGGAATGATTTTGATACATTTCCTTGATAATCATAATATAATTTGCCATCAGTGCACACGCCATCAATATCAAGGACGATACATTTTATTTTTTCTGCTTTATTCATAGATTGACTTATTTTTTTGATTTATAGCTTGCTGAAATAAATTCACGGAATAAAGGATGTGCTTTCATTGGTGTTGATTGAAATTCAGGGTGGAATTGACAGCCCAAAAACCAAGGATGATTTTCAACTTCAACAATTTCAACAAGCTCACCATTAGGGCTTGTGCCTGAGAAGATGAGACCCGCCTTTTCAAGCTGTTCTTGATATTTTGTGTTAAATTCATATCTGTGGCGATGGCGTTCAAAAATATTTTCTTCTTGATAGGCTTTTCTTGCATTGCTTTTGTCTTTTAAAATGCAAGGATATTCGCCAAGGCGCATAGTGCCGCCTTTGTTGCTTTTTTCATCCCTTTTTTCAATGGCTTGCGTTCTAAAATCAAACCATTCAGTCATAAGATAGATCACTTGATTGGTACTTTCGGGGTCAAATTCCTCACTTGTGGCATCAGTTATGTTTGCAACATTTCTTGCAAATTCAAGCACAGCACACTGCATACCTAGGCAAATTCCAAAGAAAGGCACATTGTTTTCCCTTGCATAGCGGATAGCTTCAAGCATGCCTTCAACTCCGCGATAACCAAAGCCACCTGGAACAAGAATACCATCACAACCTTCAAGCATTTTTTCAGCATTTTTTTGTGTAACTTCTTCAGAATTGATGTATTTGAGTGCAACTTTTAAATGATTTGCAATTCCTGCATGAATCAAAGCTTCGTGTAAACTTTTATAGGCTTCTTTTAGCTCAACATATTTACCGACAATGCCTATAGTTACACTTTCTTTAAGGTTATTACAGGTGTTAATTAAATCTTTCCATGCAGAAAGATCTGGGTTTCTTTCAGGTAATCTGAGCAAGTTTGCAACTTTTTCATCAAAGCCTTCATCGTAAAATTTTAATGGAACTTCATATACATTTTTCACATCAACACTTGAAAAAACAGCGTCAGAATCAATATTACAGAAGAGTGCAATCTTTCTTTTTACTTCGGCAGGAATGGGCACTTCACAGCGGCAAAGAATGATATCAGGCTGAATTCCTATAGAAAGCAATTCTTTCACGCTGTGTTGGGTTGGCTTTGATTTATGCTCACCTGCTGCTTTGATATAAGGAACAAGGGTAAGGTGAATATTTAAGCAATTATCTCTTCCAAGCTCTGAACGGAGTTGGCGAATAGCCTCTAAAAAAGGTAAGCCTTCAATATCGCCCACAGTTCCGCCAATTTCAACAAGCACAACATCAGGCTTGTTTTCCCCTGCTGATAAGGCACGCACGCGTGATTTGATTTCATCTGTGATGTGCGGAATAACTTGCACAGTTCCGCCAAGATATTTGCCTTGGCGTTCTTTCTCAATTACATCATAATAAATTCTTCCGGAAGTTGTGCTGTTTTGCTTTGTGAGAGCAATTCCAAGATATCTTTCATAATGCCCTAAATCAAGGTCTGTTTCAGCACCGTCTTTTGTAACATAAACCTCGCCGTGTTGAAAAGGGCTCATAGTGCCGGGATCAACATTGATATAGGGATCAAGCTTTTGAATGGTAACTTTAAGCCCTCTTGCTTGCAATAAAGCACCTAAAGATGCTGCTGCCAAACCCTTTCCTAAAGATGAAAGAACGCCGCCTGTTACAAAGATATACTTGGTTTGCATAGTAAGTCCTTATTATGACTATTTTTTATATTTTATAGACTTGTTTTTTTCAAAACAACAATTTATTAACAATTTTTATACTATAAGAGTTCAAATCTGTCTAGTGAATTTGTTAATCAATAGTAAAAAAAATTATTATTTCAATGAGTAATAAAAATCATTGTATTTTTATATTTCATTTTTTTCCCAAAAAAAAAGCCCACAGACGTGGGCATTCTTATTTTGAATGGTGGGACGTGCAGGATTCGAACCTGCGACTCTCTGCTTAAAAGGCAGGTACTCTACCGACTGAGTTAACGTCCCAACGTCAGAAAGTTCTATGTTGAAACTCAAAGATTGTCAAGCATTTTTTAAAAAAAAATAAATTTTTTTATAAACTCTTGATATCAAAGGCATTTTCAACAGGATCAAAGCCCAAATCTTCCACAAGTTCAAACATTTTTTCTTTAGTGAGCTCGCCCTCCCATGAAACTGTGCCATTTTCTAAATCTACAATTACATTTTTTGCATTGTTTGCTTCTAACTCTTTGGTAATACTTGAAACACAATGTTGGCAGGACATGCCATTAATTTTTACTTGTAACATTTTCTACTCCGATATATAATGTTTTAAAGTTTATTGATATTAACAAATATAGGAAAAGAAACGCTAAATGTCAAATGTGCTTTTGTGTAAAAACATCTCAAAATACTACACGAGAAATAACAATTTCTTCAAAACAAAGGAAGAAAAGCTTTTTGTTTTAAATCAGCTTTCTTTTGCTATGAAAAAAGGCGAAACTTTGGGGCTTGTAGGGCCATCAGGTTGTGGAAAATCCACCTTGGCACGCATTGTTACAGGGCTTATGCCGCCTTCTGAGGGTGAAGTTTTTATAGATGATACGCCTATGAATTCTTTTAATGACTATATTGGAAAAGTGCAGATTGTTTTTCAAAATCCTTTTTCCTCACTAAACCCTAAATTAAAAATTTCTTATAGTATACAAGAGCCTTTGCTTTTGAAATATAAAAGAGAAAACACGTCTTGCACAAAAGAGAGTTTAATAAAAGAAGTGGAAGGAATTCTTTTGCGTGTAGGACTTAAAAAAGAAGATGCACAAAAATTTCCGCACGAATTTTCAGGCGGGCAAAGGCAACGTATTGCTATAGCTAGAGCAATTATAGCAAAGCCCTCATTGCTTGTGTGCGATGAAGCTGTTTCTGCATTAGATGTTTCTATTCAAGCTCAAATTCTTAATCTTTTGAAAGATTTGAAAGAAGAAGATAATCTTTCTTTGCTTTTTATTTCACACGATTTGAATGTTATCAATACCATGAGTGATTCTGTTTTGGAATTAAAAGTTTTGGGGCAAAACTGATGTTTTTGTGTAAAATTATAAATTGTTTTTTCTTAGCTTAAAAATTATTGACCATCAAAGTGAGATAAGATGCTGATATATATTCATGTTCCTTTTTGTGTAAAAAAATGCCATTATTGTGCTTTTCATTCTGAAGCTATTTATGGCAAGGATAAAGACGAAATTTTAATGTCAGCTACTGTTCAGATTAAAGATGAAAATGTAGAAAATTTAGATGCAAACAGCCCTGAACCCTCCACTCTTTCTGCTGTTGCCGCTTTTGATCAGTGGGAATTAGACAAAGAAATTTGGTATTACGGTC
>CAYJHJ010000073.1:0-3362 GCA_964370095.1 uncultured Desulfovibrionaceae bacterium
TACCTAAAACCACGCCTTCTTGCATCTATCTTTGCTATCCTAACAATCCAACAGGCTCTGTGCTTACAAAAGAAGAGCTTAAAGTTTGGGTTGATTATGCTAAGGCAAATAAAGCAATAATACTTTTTGATTCTGCTTATGAAGCTTTTATTCAATCACCTGATATTCCACATTCTATTTATGAAGTGGAAGGTGCAGAAGAAGTTGCCATTGAGTTTCGTTCTTTTTCAAAAACAGCAGGCTTTACAGGGCTACGCTGTGGTTATGTTGTTGTTCCTAAAACTGTTATAGGCTATGACTCAAAAGGCAGAGAAATGAAATTACGTGATATGTGGAATCGCCGTCAATGCACAAAATTCAATGGTTGCCCATATATTGTTCAAAGAGCTGCCGAAGCCATTTATTCAGAAGAAGGGCAAAAAGAAATCAAGGCTCTTGTGGCCTCTTATATGGCTAATGCAAAGAAAATTTCCTCAAAGCTTAAAGAATGGGGGCTTACCGTTTATGGCGGAGAGCATGCTCCGTATATCTGGATAAATACTCCAAATAATACACCTTCTTGGGACTTTTTCCAAAAACTTCTTGATGAAGCTCATGTAGTTTCAACTCCCGGCGTTGGTTTTGGGCTTTCAGGTGAAGGCTATGTAAGGCTTACAGCTTTTGCAAATAGTGCAAATGTTGATGAGGCCTTAAAAAGATTGGAAAAAATTTTCAAATAGAAATTTATTCAATAAAACAGTTAAAGGGGAATTTTTACTTTCCCCTTTTTTATTTTAAACTAAATAATATTTCTAGATTGAAATTTATAGCTGAAAAACTTAAAAAAATGATTTTAGATTGGGCTTGTATCAAAAGCCGAATCAGGCACAACTATATCACCCGGAACAGTGAAGGTTTCTGGGTTTGATGCTGCAAAAGCAAACCAAAAGGAATAAAGCCCAAAAAACTCCTGCATAGAAGCACCAAGAAGTTTGCCTTCAATGCACTTTCCGTGCACATTCCACTCACTTCGGGTTCCATAATCATATATTCTGTTATACTGCATATAGAAAAGCGCAGGTTGCTGATCAAGCCAATATTCCCTGTCAAAAACCCGCACAGTATCTAAAATTGGATCATGCACAGCTAAAAGCGCTCTTGGCCCCAAATAAAAGTTCACAGCTTTTTTTTCACGCACATAGTCAATAGATATTGCCACCAAAGCTTTATTGTCTTCTATAGCATAAATCTGAGTTTTTGCAGGCATACGAGTGTCATAGTGAGTGAGAGGAAAGTGAATATTCTCATTTTGATAATAAGTGTCTTCTTTTTGGTATGAACCATAAGGATCTCTGCCATAAATTCGTGTTGAAGTTGGCTTTGGAGTAATCATTACTTTTGCATTTGGAAAAGTATCTCTGGCATTTTTCCATTTTGTCCAATATACAGGCAAAAACTTTAAGCCCGTTCCCATAAGTGGTCCTTCAAAAGCCATTCCCAGCAATTGCGACCATTTAGAACCTGTGTTTCTATCAATAAGCACACTATTATTATTATAAAGTCCACCCGCAGAATCAAAAATTAGGTTTTCTCTGCCTATTTTTGCCTCATAAAAAGCCAAGGTTCCGCTTACAGGGGAATAGGTCAAGGCATAGGCTTTTCCTTGATAAAGTTCATTCAAAACTTCATGCCAGACCATAATTTTTTGTGAAACTATATAATAATTGTCAGGTGCTTCTGGAAAAGCAAAAACAAAAACAATTTCATCATCATCATTACTTAAGGCCGCTTCTGAAACCGAAAAATATTCAGGGGTAGCAAGCGAAGGCAAATCGCCGTATAATACACCGGTATCGTAAATATTTTCAGTAATTGCAAGTAAATCTTCTTGTGTTCTTGGCAAAGCAAAAGCCCTTGGCACAAATAAAGATGAAGTTGCCATGCCTCCAAATACCAAAGATAATGATTTTATAAAATTGCGTCTAAGTATCATATTCTTTTCTTTTATAACCTAGTCTTTTGTATTTCTTAAAGCCGATTGCGTTATCACATAAGCTGTTTGAGCTCCGTGGAAAAGCCTTATCAAATCATTTGAAATAGGTGTGTTTTTATAAAAATCATGCAAATGAGCCGATAAATCACGTAAGTCTTTAAATGCTCTTCTTACTCTTTGCTTTGTGCGAACAATGCCGACATAATTCCACATAATATGCTTTATTGAAGCCCAATCTTGAGCTATTAATGCAGGATCGTCATTATGTTCACTTCCCGTATTTTCCCAATCTGGAATAGAGCTGAGAAGTTTTTGCGAGAAAATGTCTTTATATTTTGGCATATTAATAATATATTCAGCAGCAGATGCACCAAAGGTTATTGCTTCTAACAGTGAAGAGGAAGCAAGCCTGTTTGTTCCATGAATTCCTGTGCACGCACATTCACCAATAGCAAAAAGACGCTCTAGGCTTGTTCTGCCCTTAGTATCCGTCAAAATACCACCGCAATAATAATGAGCGGCAGGAACAACAGGAATCATATCTTTAGATAAATCAATTCCTAATTGTTTGCAATGATTTGCTATAGTTGGGAAGCGTTGTGCAACATCACCCTTTATAGGGGAAGGATCAAGATAGACAAAAGGCTCACCTGTGGTCAACATTTCGGTGTCAATAGCTTTTGAAACAACATCACGAGGGGCAAGTTCTTTACGTGGATCATATTTTTCCATAAAGGCTTTACCCTCTTTATTACGCAAAATTGCACCTTCACCACGCATAGCTTCTGTTATTAAGAATCTTTTTGAATCAATTCTATGAAGCGCTGTCGGGTGAAATTGCACATGCTCAGTATTCATTAGGCGAACCAAAGCCCTTTGAGCCATAGATATTGCAGAGCCTACTGAAAAATATGAATTTGTACTGTGAAGATAGACTTGCCCTATTCCCCCAGTTGCCAAAATTGTGTGATTTGCAAGAAAAATCTCTACTGAGCCTTCGTTATTATTCAAAACATATGCTCCAAGACATTCATTTCGCAATTGATATCTATATTGTGGAAGATGAGCATGGTGTTCTGTTGTCAATAAGTCAATGGCAGTATGATTGGTGAGCAAAGTTATGTTTTTATGCTTAGTGATTGCTTCAATCATGCCGTCCATAATGGCCCTTCCGGTGTAATCATGGCAATGCAAAATGCGTGCGTTTGTATGCCCGCCTTCCCTTGTGTAATGAAATTCACCGTCAATTTTCTCAAAAGGAATTTCTAATTTATCAATAAGCAAATCTTTCAATGCCTTATGCCCTTCTTTTGCCAAAAAGCGAACAGCATTTAAAGAATTAATATTATGCCCTGCAATCATAATATCTTTTTCAAGAATTTTTTGATCT
>CAYJHJ010000073.1:3372-9824 GCA_964370095.1 uncultured Desulfovibrionaceae bacterium
AGAGGAATAAATTATTCCCCCTTGTGCAAGGTTTGAATTGCCTCTGTCCACTTCTTCAGTGGGCGAAATCATAGTAACTTCAAAACCGGCATCAGCAAGATTTAAAGCAGCAGTGCAAGCAGCAAGTCCGGTGCCTATAATGAGAGTTTGAGTGCGAAATCTTTGTGCTTTCATAATATTTTCTTATTTTTAATAAATAATTAGCAAATTTCAAGCATGCGTGTGATTGATAAAAGAGCATTTTCTCTCAAACTATCATCAATTTCAAATGCTTGCACATTATTTTCTTTAATTTGAACAAGTTTTTCGTAAAGATTTTTTTCTGTAATTTTTGCCATATCGTGGCAAGCTATTCTTTTTAATGAAAAGATATTTTTATTGGAATATTTTTTTGCCAGCCTATCCACCAAATTCACTTCTGTGCCAACAAACAAGGTTGAATTTTCTTCCATTTCACCTGCTAATTTGATTATATAGGAAGTTGAGCCGGCAAAATCAGCATTATCCACCAATAAAGGTGGGCATTCGGGGTGAAGCACTATTTTGCAATCAGGGTATGTACTTCTTGCTTTTTGAATATCTTCTAAAGATAAAATTTCATGCACAGGGCAATAACCCGGCCAAAGAAGAATTTTATTTGTGTCATTCTTATCAAAATCTAAAATATCACCTTCTTGAGTAATATCAAGTTTTTTGATTTTATCTTTTGAAATTCCTAATTGTTTAGCTGTGTTTTGGGCTAAATTTGCATCGGGTAAGAACAAAACAGCAGCATTTTCACCATGCTTTTCAGCTTCTTCAAGCCCCCATTTTAACATGGTTTTTGCATTTGCTGATGTGCACACAGCACCGCCAAATTTACCCACAATAGCTTTTACATCTAAAGGAGTATTAACATAAGCTATTGGAATTACTTTTTTATCAAGAGAATTTAATTTAGTAAGCACTTTATCCAAAAGTTTAGCAGGCACCATAAGTGCCATATCACAATCGGCATTCGGATTTGGAATATGCACTGATTGCCCTTCATTTGCAAGCAAGGTTGCTGTTTCAGCCATGAAGTTTACACCACAAAAAACTATATGCTTGGCTGTAATTGCATCCATCATTCTGGCAAGTTCTAAAGAATCACCTGCCTTATCAACATATTGCATAACTTTATCATTTTGATAATGATGCCCCATTATACATAAATCAGAACCGAGTTCTTGTTTTAAATTCATTATTTTATCGTGTAAAGAGTCCATAGTATATCCTTATAATTTATTTTTAAATTAAATTTTTTCGTCTATAAAAACCATTGAAAAATCAGCGGTTGGTGCGGAATGTGTTATTTTTCCCACCGATATAAAGTCAGGCTTACGTTTATTTGAAACCAAAGCATAAGAGCGTATGTTTTCTAAAGAAACATTTCCGCTAATTTCGGCCTCAATATCACTAGGAATCATCAAAAGTGCTTCTTCTAATAATTCCAAAGGCATATTATCAAGCATAATGCGTTCGGGTTTGTTTTTCACAGCTTCAAGCACATCACTTATTGTCCTACATTCCACTTCAATAGGCGGGCAATCTTCATAAGCATTTCGCAGTGCCTGAACAGCTTTTGTTATTGAACCTGCCGCGTCGATATGATTATCTTTGAGCATAAGCATATCATCAAGAGCAAGGCGATGGTTTTTGCCACCTGCACACAAAACAGCATATTTTTCCAAAAACCTCATTCCTGGCAAAGTTTTTCTTGTATCTAAAAGAGCTACGCCTGTTCCTTCAAGTTCTTCAACATAAAGATAGGTCAAATTTGCAACACCTGAAAGATGAGTGATAAAGTTCAAAATCACTCTTTCTGCTTTCAGTAAAATAGCTGTAGGAGCTGAAATTGAGCAAAGTTTTGTTTTTTTGTGCACTCTTTTTCCTTCTTTCACAAATGTCTTAAATTTATAATCATTTTCTGAAAGAAGTTTATTCAAAATAAGAGGTATCAGGGGCAAGCCCACAACAAAAGAATCTTCTTTAGCTATAATTTCAACTGCAGATATGTGGTTTTTTGAAAATACACCTTCGGAAGTAAGATCATCTCCATCTTCTTCCAACGCTGTATGTATGAGATTTTGCAGAGCTTTTTCTGCCCTTTCTTTCATGATATCGCTATAATTATCAAAAATTTTAATTTCCATAGTTTCTTCTGTAATATTGTTATTTTATTTTTAATAGCTACTTTTATATAAAAGGTCAAGCAATGTGCAAAAAATGACAATTTTTTCTCAGCCATCTACACTAAAATAGAATAAAAAAATTCTTGCATTTTTAAATCTTAAACAGTATCTTGTCTTTGAAAAAAACAACACAATCAAATAAAAACTTTTATGTAAATTTTATCAGGGGGTGTAATATGGAAGAAAATAATAAAACAAAAGATTTCCACCCTCCTAAAAATATAAATCACTTAGATTCTCATCTTCAAGAAATTCTTATAAAAGATCAAGAACATATCGAAAAAACAAACTCCCACCCTGTTGATGTTGCTGAACAAATTGAGCAGCTTCCCTTTAATGAGCAGCTTGATTTAGTTAAAAGCATGTCGCCCGATGATGCTGCCGAAGCACTTGCAGAACTTGACGAAGAGCATGCAGGTGATGTTCTTGAGTCTTTAACCGTTAATGAAGCGGCTGCAATTGTTAATGAAATGTCGCCTGATGATGCTGTTGATGTTTTGTATGATATGGAAGAAGATCAGCGTGAAAATATTCTTGATCAACTTCCGCATGAAGATGCAGAAGAACTTCGCTCACTTCTTTCCTTTGATTCTGAAATAGCGGCAGGTATCATGAATACTGAAATGGTGCTTCTGCCCTACAATAGTACAGCTGATGATATTATTTATCAAATACGTGAAAATATTGATGAAATTGAAACCGCTTACTATGCCTATTTAGTTGACGAACACGACATCTTGTGCCATGTGGTAAGCATGCGAGATCTCATGCGTTTACCCAGAAATCAGAAATTAAGCGAAATATTAAAAAACCAAGAAATTCAATCAGTTCCATACGATATGCCACAAAAAGACGTGGCGCATCTTTTTGCAAAATATAATTACCATTCCATGCCCGTTGTTGACCGAGAAGGAAGAGTTTTAGGCATTATCACACATGATGATATTATTGATATTATTAATGATGAGGCTAGTGCCGACATGCTTGGTATGGTGGGTGCAGGGCAAGATGAAGATATTGATACCTATTGGTTTGACTCAGTTAAAATGCGTTTACCTTGGCTTTTGGTTAACCTTTGCACTTCTTCTTTAGCTGCATTTGTTGTTTATCTTTTTGATGGAACAATTTCGCAAATGGCTGTATTAGCTGTTTTAATGCCTTTGGTTGCAAACCAATCGGGCAATACAGGCCAGCAAGCTTTGGCTGTGATGATTAGGCAATTAGCAGTGGAATCTTTCAATAGAAAACGCACGATTAAAGCAGTTTTCCGTGAAATAAAAATTGGCATTTGCGTAAGCTTGTTTTTTGCTATTCTTGCATTTTTAGGAATTTCATTTATTTTTAAAAATTATGATTTGGCACTTGTAATGGCAGGAGCTTTGATTATCGATATGATTTTAGGTGCAAGTGTTGGTGCTTCAATCCCGCTTATACTCAGAGCTTTAGGCAGAGATCCTGCTCAAGCTTCCAGTATTTTTCTTACCGCGGTTACTGACAGCATAGGTTTTTTTGTCTTCTTAGGTTTGGCAAGCATCTTCCTTTTATAATAAACTTATTTTAAAATATTTACAAAAACTAAAACATGTATTATTTTAAAAATAACAAAAGGAGATATTATGTGAATGATATTTGATTTAATACGTAGTATTACAATAAAAACAAAAGAACTTATTTTGAAACTCTTTAATAAAAAACCACATTCTATTCCTTCAATGAATGAAGTTCATAAAGGAAAAGATATAACAAAGGATTAAAATGTCATTTTTTTCTAAAGACTTATCTTTCAAAGCTATAGTTAAAAATACAAGCTTTGGGCTTATCGTTTTAATTGATGAATGGTATTGGCTCATCATAAACTCTATCTATCAAGTAAAATTGAAAAAAGCCAAAGCAAAAGCCTCACTTCTTTCAGGCGAAGAAGAAAAAATTTATCTTGAGCACATTGAAGAATTTACAAAAAATCATCTTTCTTTTCGTGAAATTCAAATAAAGAAAAGAAACAAATATCTAGAACTATAATGAGGACTTTATGGAAATAAAACAGATAGTTATAGCATCCGATCACGCAGGCGTCGAATATAAAGAAAAAATTATTCTCCATTTGCAGAAAAAGGGCTTTATTGTTGATGACTTTGGTCCATATACTACTGATTCTTTTGACTATCCGGATTCAGCCCATAAAGTAGCAAACCACATTTCAGAAAACCCTAATTCTTTTGGCATACTTATTTGCGGAACAGGCATTGGAATGTCGATTGCGGCAAATCGCCATAAAAACATACGCGCTTCCTTGTGCACATGCGAATTTCAAGCAAAAGCCACAAGAGAGCATAATGATTCAAATATACTTGTTCTTGCTGCACGCATTACCGGCGAAGCACTTGCTTTGGCAATTATAGATGCCTATTTTGAAAACTCCTTTGAAGGTGGCAGACATCTTAAAAGAATTGAAAAAATTGAAATAAACTAGTCAAGTATATTATTACCTTTCAAATTAAAAGAGTAAATATATGAAAAATATTTTTAAAACCTTGCTTTTGTGTGCATGTTTATCTTTTTTTGCTGCACCAGTTCAAGCAGCTGAAATAAAACAAATAAATGCTCAAGAACTTTTGAGTGAACTTGGCGAAAATAAAGGTAAGATTATTCTTATTAATTTCTTTGCTACTTGGTGCCCACCTTGTATTGAAGAAATTCCGGATATCGTGAAAATTCGTGAAGAGTATGGCGAAGATAAACTTCTTATTCTTGGGCTTTCTGTGGATAATAACACTGCTCCACTCCCTGAATTTATTCAAAATATGAAGATCAATTATCCTATATATCACTCAACAAACAGTCTTGCTGCCGCCTATCAAGTGAGTTCAATACCGCAAAATATTATTTATGATGCCAATCTCAAACCTGTGTATAATGAATCTGGCGTCGTGAGCTATCAACTTTTGAAAGAAATTATTGAAGATCTTTTATAAAAAAACAATTTAGCTTAAACAAAAAAGGGGAAAATAATTTCCCCTTTTTTTATATCTATTTTTTGTAAGTCAAATAACTATGCACCAAGTTGGATACGAATAAATTTCGCAATTCCAAGTTCAGCACCAAGTGCTTTGCCTTCTGATTTCAATAAATCTGTGATGCTCATTTTATCATCACGGATATACATTTGATTTACAAGGCAAGCTTCTTTGTACATTTTTTGGACAGCACCTTCAGCAATTTTTTCAACTATTTGATCTGGTTTGCCTTCATCACGTGCTTTTTGACGATATAATTCGCGTTCACGTTCAATATCAGCAGGATCTAATTTTGTAGAATCAACTGCAAGTGGGTTAGCAGCAGCAACTTGCATAGCAATATTTTTTGCTAATTCAGAAGCTTTAGAAGCATCAACTGCTTTATCAGCAGTTAGTTCAACCAAAACGCCCAATTTTTTGTTTGCGTGCACATATAAACCAATAATGCCACCTTCTGTTGAAGCATTATAACGAGCTGATTTGCCGATAGTGATGTTTTCACCGATTGAAGCAACAGCAGAAGCAATATCGTCTTGCATTGTAGCAGGGTCTAAAGTTTCAGCACCTGATTTTACAAATGTATCAACTGTTTTATCAACTAATTGCACAAACATATCACCACGAGCAACAAAGTCAGTTTCACAGCAAACTTCAACTAAGCAAGCTTCTTTGCTGTCAGCAGAAAGGTAAGAACCTACGATTCCTTCACTTGTTGCACGGTCAGCACGTTTTGCAGCTTTTGAAAGACCTTTTTGACGAAGCCAATCAACAGCTTTTTCTAAATCAGCTTCACATTCTTGCAAAGCTTTTTTGCAATCCATCATACCGGCAGCTGTTTTATCGCGTAATTCTTTTACTAATGCAGCAGAAATATTCATAATATATTCTCCTATTTGGCAAAGCCAAATATTTTATTTTTTTATTGATAATTTGGAAAGCAAAAATTATGCTTCTTCTTTTTCACTTGCTTCAACAATAGCTTCTGTTTCTAATTCATTGATAGTTTTTTCTAAAGCTTTTTCAGCATCAACTGAACCATCATCTTTAGTTATTGCAGCGCCTTCAACACAAGCTTCTGCCATTGCGTTCACAAATAATTTGATAGCACGAATAGCATCGTCGTTGCCGGGAATTACATAGTCGATAAGGTCAGGGTCGCAGTTAGTATCGGTGATAGCAACAATTGGAATACCAAGTTTGCGGCATTCTTTCACAGCAATGTCTT
>CAYJHJ010000074.1:0-9709 GCA_964370095.1 uncultured Desulfovibrionaceae bacterium
CTCGCACGTCTTTCAATATTCTTGCCACGAAAATGAGATAATCTATTATGATAATTTATATAATGCATATAAAAGTTCATCACAAGTACGAAAGGGAAGCTTGAAATTGTGCCGCAGATTTATAAAGGTATGGGATAAAATAGAAAATCTTCCTTTGCTCGCAAAATATAAAGAACTTATAAAATTAGGCTTTTGTTATGGGCATCATGTTATTGTGCTTGCATTATTTGCAAAAGAAAAGGGCATATCTTATGAAGATGGGGCAAGCGTTTTTGCTTATAATACTCTTTCAGGTATTGTTACAAATGCAGTAAAAACAGTTCCTTTAAGTCAGCTTGAAGGACAATTAGTTTTAAATAAATCTTTACAAAAAATCAAAAAAATTGTGGAAGAAGCAAAAAAAACCCCTGTTGATGAGCTTGGAATTTGCGGTTCTCAATTTGATATTTATGCAATGAAACACGAAACTTTATATTCACGACTCTATATGAGCTAAAGGGAAAAATAGTATGGGATTTGTAAAAATTGGTGTTGGCGGGCCTGTTGGTTCTGGAAAGACAGCTTTAATTGAAAGGCTGACGCGTATTATGTCAGAAGAATATTCAATTTGCGTTATAACAAATGATATTTATACACGAGAAGACGAAGAGTTTTTGAAAAAAAATTCAGCACTTCCAAGTGAGCGAATTATGGGTGTTGAAACAGGTGGTTGCCCTCATACAGCCATTCGTGAAGATTGCTCTATGAATTTAGAAGCTGTTGAAGAAATGGCAGAACGTTTTGCCGATGTTGAAATCATGTTCATTGAAAGTGGCGGTGATAATCTTTCCGCTACTTTTAGTCCTGATTTAGCAGATGCAAGTATTTATGTTATAGATGTAGCGCAAGGAGAGAAAATTCCAAGAAAAGGTGGGCCGGGTGTTACTCGATCTGACTTACTTGTTATCAATAAAACAGATTTAGCACCTATGGTCGGTGCAAGCTTAGAGGTTATGGCGAATGATTCTAAACGTATACGCCAAGGCAGGGAGTTTCTCTTTACAAATCTTATGAGCTTAGATGGCGTTCAAGACATTATTGACTGGATAAAAAAAAATGTGCTTTTTGAAGGTATGTAAAGGTGTATAATGCAATCAAAAGTAAGCCTAATCACAAAATACAGTCATAATAAAACGGTTTATGACAGTATTTTTTTCACACCTCCCTATAAAATAATTTCGCCTTTATATGAAACTTTATATGGAAAGGAAGAGGCAAATATTGTGCTTATGTCTTCCTCTGCAGGCTTGCTGAAGGGGGATAAGGTTGAAATGGATTTCACCTTCAAAGAAAATTCTTGTGCAAAAATTACATCACAAAGCTATGAAAAAATCTTTGATACACAAGAAGGAAAGGTTGAAAAAATTCTTAACATAATGGCAGAAAAAAATACACACATAAGCTATATGCCATATCCAACAATTCTATTTAAAAATAGTAATTATATGAATAAAGCGCAGATAAGGCTTTCAAAAAATGCAACTTTTTTTTATAGTGATATTTTTTCTGCAGGGCGTATCCATATGGGTGAATCTTTTCTTATGAATAAATTTCAATCTCTTCTCCATGTATATGTTGAAAACAAGCTTATATTTGCAGATAATACCTACATAAATCCTAAGAAATACAAATATAATTCTTTAGGTTTATGGGGGGGATATACGCATAATGGCTTGTTATACGCCTTTTTCCCCAAAGAGGAAGATGAAAATGCATTTCTTAGTTATGCAAGGCAAAAAGCTAAAGAAGATAGAGCACAATTTGAATTTGGTGCAAGTAAATCTCATAAAGGAATTTGCATACGCGTACTTGGCAATAATGGTGATAAAATCTATAATTATTTTAATGAAATATCTAGGTGGGTTATATTATAATTTGCAGTGGGATGGCAACACTAAAGTCTTGACTATAAGTGTTTATAAGTTGATTTTCTTGTGCAGGAATTTCAGCAGGCATAGAAATGTCTTTTTACTTAGTAAAAAACTAGCAGGATTAGACACAGCTAAAGCAACTGCCGTAATTATGCAATACGATATTGTTCTCGATTAAAATAATGAAAAAGTGCTCAAACACTTTGAAAGGAAATGTAAGGCAATTGTGCTATGCTATGGAAGGTGCACTTAATAACGCTTTAGAATTATAGAAAAAAGAACTAGATTTTTCTTCATGAATATTATGAAAGTATTGTAAACAATAATTCGGGTGCAAGTGTATCAGAGAAAAAGCAAAAGCTTTATAAAGAAATTCAAAAAGCTCATGAAAAATACAATGGGAAAATTCAAGGCAAAGATGGTGCCGGTGTGCTTTTAGGAATAGCACCTTCAACCTTGCGTTCACGTATGAAATCATTAGGGATTAATTTTAGAGTTGAATAAATATTACTCAATATAAATAAGGCAACATTGAGCCTATTTTGCACAATGTTGCCTTATTTAGAGTGAGTTTGCAGGGTGATTTGTAAAATATAAAAATCTTTTATTTAAACTAAATTACCTTTGAGTAATTTTAACCGTTTCAGGAAGAACTGCAAGTTGTTCTTCTGTGAAAGCATCTTTTGAAACTGTAAGGCTTGTCAATTTAGGAAATGCTTTCAAATTGCTCAAGTCAGTAATTCCTTTTGTTTTAGTTAGATTTAATGTTGAAAGTATTGGCATATTTGAAAGAGCGTTAAAGTTTGTTACATTACTTTCGCTGAGGTCTAATTTCCTTAGCTCAGGTAAGTCTTTAACATTAGATAAATCTAATGCATTTTGATTTTCGCCCATATTCGCTTCGCTTATTACCAAGCTGTGAAGCAATTGAAGCCCTTTTACATCAATATTTTCTATATAAGCACCATCAATATAAATATCTTTCATATTTGGAAGCTTTGCAAGAGATGTAAGTGCGGCGGATGTTTTGTCTTTTTCATTGATATCACGCAAAGTTATATCTTCTAGTTTTTGTGCAAGAGCAAGAGCTTCAAAGTTTGTTACACCTTCCATTGAGTCAATAGTAAGTTCTTTCAAGTTTGGAAGAGTTGCTAAGAAAGCTAAATCGCCCAATGGTGTTCTCATACTCCAGAACTTAAGCTTTTCAAGATTCGGAGCATTTTTAAGCGGTGTATAGTCAGTTACATACTCAGCAAAGAAATCTATAGATTTTAAATTTGGCATATCTTGAAGCCAATCAATGCTTGCTAATGAGGTTAGCCCACCATCAAAGGTTTTTATTTGTTTTAATTTGCCAAGGCTTGAAAAATCAGCATCTTTTACAGCATAATAGCTTATTGTTTCTAACTTTGGATTGCCTGCTAATGGGCTGAAATCTTTTATGCTTGCACCGTATGCATTTAATTCTTTCAAATTGGCCAAAGCTTGAACTGAGGATAAGTCATCTACTTTAGAATAGCGAATATTAAGAACCTCAATATTTGGCATTGCATTTACCATAAGATCTAAGTTTGCTAATATAGCAGCTTCAATTTTTATTTTTTTTATAGTTTGTGAAGAAACGATGCCCTCAAGAGAAGTTAATCCTGTAGCTACAAGTTCAACTGTATTAAGCTTGTTGAGTTTAGTCATCCACTTTAGGTCTTTCCCCTCTGCATTATAATCAGCAATAATTAATTCTAAAGCAGTTAATTCAGAAAGTGCTGACAGGTCAGTAACTTTTTCTGCATTTAAGCGTAAGTTTTTAAGGTTTTTAAGCTTGGCAAGTGGTGCTATGCTTGTAAGATCTTCACTTGAAGATATATTTATATCTGTTGCTTGTGGATACGCTGCAACAAAGGCTTCTAAGTCAGCATCTTTAATTTTGCTCAGGCGAAAGCTAACCTTTTCTTGAACGCTTTTCTTTTCAAGCATTTCGCTATTCACTTTTTCTATCATATCAGCTGTAACTGCTTCTTCAAACTTGATAGAGCTTTGTGAAACCTCATATGATGGTTCAGCAAAAGCCGGCATTGCCAAAGAAAGCGTAAGGGCAATTGAAATAAAAATGTTTTTAATACTCATTATAAGTACTCCCTATAGTATATATTATTTTTTTTATTATACTAAGTTTTCAGAACAAAACAATGTGTTAATTTACACATTTTAAACTGATTTTTTATGTTTTAGAACTTGACTTTTGATGCAGTTGATAAAATTTAGGGCAAGAATTGAAAGAATGGGCTTTTTTGACTCTTCAACCTGTAATGATGTCTTTATGCTTCCAATCAACGAAAGAAAAACCAGCTTTGATGAATGCATCATGATAACACATTTATTAAAAGAAGGCGACAGAATCATCGGAGCATCAATCATCATCTTGGTGTAAATACAAATTATAATGGATATATGGACGGAGCACCTAATGGTTCGCCAAGAGAAGGTAGAGAAGATAGAGAAGATAGAGAAGATAGAGAAGGTAGAGAAAGGGCTACTGCCTTTTCAGTAGGTAATGGTGAACAAACAAGTTAACAAAGACCGCCTAGAGCCTCTAGGAGCGGTGGCCCTGATGCTCGTGGTGAGCAAGTAGGTGGATCAACAGCTGGTTGGTAATGATTGGATTATCTCCTGCGGGGTGGGCAGGACATTGGGGGCTCTTCATTATGGTAATAAAGAATGGATGCCAGGCAATTCAGCGGCATTCTATGCTGTGTTTTTCACTATTGTGATGACTCTTGTTACAATTGCCGTGGGTATTCCTTTAGCACAGCTTATGTTCTAATTTCAAGCTTATAAAAAAACTTACAATGACTGCAAAAGAGTATTTTGCATCATGTTCTGCTAGAATGGAGCGTAAGATTAATGCATTGGCTTTTAGATGTTCATTTAAATTATGTGGAGACATTCAAGTTGGCTTGACATAAAATTAGAAAAAGCATATATATTAAATATACTATAACTATGGAGAAAAAAATGAAAAAAATTCTTTCAGTTCCTTTTTTGGCAATTTTAATGACATTAATTTTAGCTATGCCTGCAATAGCTAAGAACCTCACAGTTGTGAACTCATGCGGATTTGAAATTTATGTTCTTGGAATTTCCGATACAAACAGTGATGAATACTCTGACTTGCTTGGTGATGGTGTTCTTCCTGATGGCTATAGCATAACTGTAAATCTTCAAGGTGGTGCCAGTGGCTGGGATTTAATCGCAGAAACTGAAGACGGTTCATCAGTTTTCTTTGAAAACCTTGATTTCAGCGATGTAAGCACTGTATACCTTTATGGAGACGGCACAATTTCAGGTGAATAACACTTTAATAGCTTTTTAGCATAAAAGGCACAATTTACAGGTTGTGCCTTTTTTTATTTAAAACAATTTTTATTTTAAGTGTTTGATTGGCATTATGGAAAAAGGAATAAAAAAAGGCACTTATATTGCTATAAGTGCCTTTCCATTTTAAATTTCTCTTGCCTCGTAAACAGAAAAGAAAGTCGTAAACTGCAGAAAGATAGATAGAGACCTCTACACAACTTATTGGCAGAGGTCTTAAATTGTAAAATTAAGAGTTGTTTTTTATTAATCTTTATTGCTAAAAATATTGGTGGTAAAAAACGAACGGTCTCTACTTAATTCACGTGCAGCCATAACCGCAAGCCCTGCCATTAAAGCGGTATACTTATTATCGCGCACATGAATGATAAAGTTATCAAAAAAGATATTATGTACGGTAAGATTAAAACGCTCAGCAATGCTTCCAATAACAACATTATCCATTTTCACTACATAGTTTGTGCCAAACTTATCATTAATGCTGCACATTTGAAGTTTACCGTCTTTTGTATCCATCTCAAAAATGTCATGTATAAAATCAACTTTTTGCTTAAATATGCCATATTCTTCATTATTTAAGAAAAATTCGTAGGTAGACATAACATTAATGATTTTCTTTTGCATACGGAAAATTTCATTTTGATTTTGATAATCACGCACAGAAAAAGAAAGTAAAGGAAAGGTTGCTTCAATTTCATACATAGGATTATTTTCAAAATCTTTGAAGTGAAATTTTTGACCCGTAAAAATAAATTTTTCGTCAATACGATAAAGCTTACCAGGATTTTTAATGTTAGGCAGAGGAAGAATTCTTTTTTCATGTGAAAAAGCTTCTAAAACAACAAGCATATCTTCAACCATTGTTTGGTGCATTAAAGAATAGCATATTGCTTCTTCATCACTAAAAAGTTTTAAATCGCGTTTTTCTCTTTCAAGGCGCCATCCTTCACCTTCAGGTGCTACAAGAAGTTTTGGAAAATTGTTTATGCCAATAGAGAAATTATTGAAAAATTTATGTATATAAAGAAATTCGCCCTCTTGTGTCGGACCTAAAATAAGGCAATCGCCTTTTAAAGTTTTTAACTTTCCAAGCCAAGGTTTACCCATGCTTGAATCTATGGATTTAAAAGCTTCATACAGTTCTTTTATGCTAAGATTATTAGGGTTTGCAACCTGCTTTGTAGAACTGACAGACGTATTATAGGTTTTGGGCGAAGAGAGAATATATAAAACCACCGCTACAAGTAAAACCAAGGTTCCGACTGTTAAATAGAAAGTAGAAAAATTATCTAATGTCATGATATATAAAGAAAAAATTCCTATAATAACAGCAAGCACTTTATAAATAATCGATTTAATTTTCATGATTTTATCCTTAAAATAAGAAAAAATTATTTTATAAAAAATAAAAGAAAAGGCTTTTGCAAATTACAAAAGCCTGTATACATGAAGAAAGTATAAAAATTAATTTATAGCTTCAATAGCTTGCATAATTGTATGAGAGCCATTTTTTGTACAATAATTTACCATATGTGTGGTTAGTTCGGTAATATATTCTTCGCTGAGGACTGTATTATCACTAATACCACTTAAATATCCATCAATCCAGAAGACGAGCATTGTCATATCATTTTGAGAAGATGCTGCAAATTCTTTACAGGGAATTTTTGCCATATCGGTTTCTTCTGCTTGAATTGATGGTGCAAAAGCCATAAACGCTGCTAAAAAAGCAGGTAATAAAAATTTAAATTTCATAAATACGCTCCGTTTTGTTTTTCGTACAAATAGTTTGTTTTTTCTTTTCAGAAACTTATTAAACTTTATACATATCTCCTTAAAAAGTCAAGACAAATTTGCGATATTATTCACATGGCTGAAAGCATTTCTTGAGATAAATTTTCAAAAGGCGTATCACAAGGAAATTCTAAATTTGGGAGAAAAAATGAAAAAATTCTTTCATTACCTTTTATGGCAATCTTAATGACATTAATTTTATCTATGCCTGCAACGGCAAGAAACCTTACTGTTGTTAATTCTTGCGGATTTGAAATTTATATTCTTGGTATTTTCAATACAAACAGCGATGAATATACTGTTTTACTTGGTGATGAAGTTCTTCTTGATGGCTACAAGGTTACAGTTAATCTTCAAGGCGTCGACAGTGGCTGGGATTTAATCGCAGAAACTGAAGACGGCTCTTCTGTTTTCTCTGAAAAGCTTGGCTTTAGCGGTGTAAGCACTGTATATTTTCATGGTGATTGCTTAATTACAGGTGAATAATATTTATAATTTTTAGCAAAAAAATTCATTTTACAATTTTTCATCTTAAATATATAGTTATTGAGTGAAACATATAATTTAAGGAAGAAATATGAAAAACAAAAGAAGAAAATCACTCTTTATTCTTTTTCTCATAATATCACAAATAACGACACTCGTTATAGATAATAACAGTTTTGCGGCATCTGCAGCCTTTATTGATATCGATAATATTCGCCAAAGAGCCGATGAACAAAGGCGCGAAATAGCACAAAGAATGGAAGAAAGCACATTTTTCATTCTTTCAATGTACGGAAGAGATGACTTTGCTATGGGCACAGGTTTTGTGGTTGCTGAAAATTATATCCTTACAAATGCTCACGTTATTGAAGATGGCGAAACCATTTATGTTGCTGGAAAAGGCTTTGCACCTATTGAGGCACAAATTGTAGGCGTAGATTATAATGAAAAAAACGACTTTGCCCTCTTAAAATTCAAACAACCCTTCGAGCTTCCAATTTTAGCCTTCAATACCAATATCGGCAGAACAGATAGGGTGAGTGCGTGGGGCTATCCTTATCTTGTTACACAGTTTGACACCAGCTTGACAGATATAACTGAGGGCGAATTTACTGCTTTGCCTCCTCTTGTGTACACTGAAGGCAGTGTGAGCTCCTTTGTAAATGACGGAGCAATGGACAGTATTATTCACACGGCTGCAATTGCTGGCGGAAACAGCGGCGGCCCACTTATCAACTCAGACGGAGAAGTTGTGGGTGTGAATACATGGGGAGCAACAGATGAAGACGAAGGCGCGTTCGTGAATGCTTCACTTTTTGCAGCAGAAGCCATAGCTTTTTTACGCGAGCACAATGTTGAACCTATTATTGTCGGCGATGAAATTCCCTCCTATCATGCAAGGGGAAAGGAAAATCAGCCTATTTCAATATTTAATAATGAAGAGAGCTACGCACCAAATCAATCTACAGAAGGAATTTTGTCTATGTTTTCCTCTGCTGTTGAGAATTTAACAGAATATGACGATCAACCTCAAGGCTTTAGAGATAATGATGAAAACGGTTTCCACGAAAATGCCATAAATCCTCTAGAGTCAAATGAATACTCAGCAGAAGCCCTTGAAATGTATCAGCTAGCAAATGAGGGTGATTTTGATGCTCAGGCATATTTAGGTGTGTCGTATTATTTCGGAGAGGATGCGCCTTTTGATATAGAAAGAGCTTTTTATTGGCTTAAAAAAGCTGCAGACCAAGAAAATGCAGGCGCACTTACTATGCTTGGGTCTATCTACCTTTCCGATGAAGAATTTAAAAATCCACAGCTTGGCTTGGAATTGCTTACAAAGGGTGCGGATTTAGACCCTTATTACGCTTCTGTTTTGTCATCATTCTATTATGAAGGCGAAACTTACGGAGTTTTAGCTGATTATGACAAAGCTTTGTGGTATGCCCAGCGTGGAGCGGAAGTAGATGACGCTGATGCAAAAGCTCTTTTGGCAGAATTCTATCTTTTTGGGCTTGCTAACGGTGCGCTTGAGGTTGACAGGAAAAAAGCGCTTGAACTGGCACAAGAAACTGCTGAGGAAGGTGCGATGCGTGGTTATGCTGTTCTTGCTGCTCTCAATTTCTTTGGCGATGTTATAGAAGAAAATCTTCCAAAAGCCTTTGAATATGCGCAAATTGCCGCTGAGGGTGAAGATGTTTTTGGTATGGGCTTGCTTTCTTATTATTATTTTAATGGAATTGGCACTAAAAAAGATTATTTTGAGGCACGAAAGTGGGCAGAATTGTCTGTAGCTGAAGGCAGTGCTTATGGTGAATTTGTTCTAGGTGCATTGCACTACGATGGGCTTGCAGGACTAGATAAAGATAATTCACTAGCGTGGGCATATTTCGTGCTTTCTGCCGAAGAGTTTTTAAATGATGCCATAAATGCCAAAGAGCAAGTTTACGATGAAATCTCTGTACAAGAAAAAGAAAGAGGGGAAGAATATGTAAACACTTGGAAAAAAGAGTGGGGTTTGAAGTAAAAATTTTTCTGATTATTTTGATAAAACTCATACTTTACTCACAAGGTCTTGTGTGATAAGTGCTTCGGCAATGCAAAGAAAGATTATTACGCTATAGCTAAAGAAGCTGATAAGCAATGGA
>CAYJHJ010000075.1:0-4462 GCA_964370095.1 uncultured Desulfovibrionaceae bacterium
TGTATTTTCTAAACTACCTAAACTTTCTACAAGTTCATTGCAAGCTGTGCAAGAAGGCGAGAAGTAAATTCGCATACTTGCTTCAAGAGGATCCTCTGCCCTATCCGGATTTACATAGATAGCATATGGATCAACACTGCTTTTGATAAAGGCACCGATATTTATAATGAAAAAACATAGCCAAAGAGAAAATAATATTGGGTATAATTGTATTTTTTCGATTTTTCTCAAACTCTTATATAGCAGAGCAAGAATTGATGCCACAATAAGGCATTCAAAGCAAGGTGCTATAAGCATCATATAAACAAGCAATAGCAAATCACAAAACAAAGCAAGGCTTACAAGAATATAGCTAAGTGTGAATAGTTTAAATGCAAGCAAAGTCATAATTACAGCAAAGAAAAATGTGCTGTAAAACCATAAAGAAATGCCGAAAATATAAAAATCATCAAAAATTTGGCAAGTGTCAACCGGGCATATGGCGTCAATCTTTCCAAAAATGTTAAGTATAGAAAACAAAAGCCCAAGAAGAGCTATGGCAAATGCTTTATAAGAAAATTCCCTTTTATACATGATAATCCTACTAAAATTTTATTTAAAATAGCAAGAAGGATTAAAAGGGTCAACTTAAATTTATGAGAGAAATTTATAAAATTTGCACAAAATACTATTCAAAGATGAAGAAAATATTCTTGCTTTAATATGTAAGATGCAGTAAACCTACTAATCAATGGTGTGAAGAAAAGTATAAAATATTCTTGGCACCCAAAATATAAGAATACATATTCTATAAAAAATTATTACACTTTCTTTATATTAGGTAGGAAATTATTATGTCTAATGAACAAACTATAGCAAAAATTAACACATGGTTAGAAAATTGGAAAATTGATCCTTTAAATGCAAAAACTGCTTTTATTGCTTTTTATAGCTGGCTCAAAAATGAAAACATGCTTTTAGAATTCAATGAACGCCCGGGCATAAGCTATTCACTTCGTGCAAAACACGAAGCACAAGAAAATAGGCCACTTTTTGTGCTTGTTGATGTTGTTGATGATGATGAAAATGAACGCTGGTTATCTGTTTGTTTTTATAATGATATGGTACAAGACCCTGATGAACTTGGTGATTTTGTTCCTAATGGCCTTATGGGCGAAGATGCTTTATGCCTAAACCTTGATGAAGACGATAGCACAATGAAAGAATACATCCAAAAACGTATAGCCGAAGCAGCTGAAAGTGCAAAAAAATAAAGTATAAAAAAAATCCATGTTCAAAAACTTTTGTATACCTTTTCTTATAACTGCATTGCTTGTTGCCTTGCTTCATCCTTTTTATCTGAAATCAGAAGATATACAAATTTCTTTTGTACTTGAGAATAATTCTTCAAATTCTGAGACCATTGAAGTTTTTTATGCAACAAAAATTGGAAGAAGCTTCAAGCCAAGCTATATCAAAAACAAGGAACAAGAAAAAAAACTATATTATGAATATGTTATACCTGATTCTAGAATTGGGCAATTCAGCATAAGTATTTCAGGTGAGCCCTCAAGTTACAGCTTAAGTAACTTAGAGTTAAAAGGCTTATGGGCATACAAATATAAGAACTTAAAAGATGCTTCAACAACAAACATTCAAAATATAGAAGTCAATAATTCATTAATAACTTTTGAAACAAAAGATAAAATTTCCACAATAGAATTTGATCTTTCCCCAAGGTTACTTCAAGGCTTTGATTTAAATATACTAATTTTTATAAGCATTGTTGCCCTGCTCTATCTTGTTGTAAACAAAGCCTATATTTATATTTATGAGTTAAATAAAGACAATAAAAATTCTTTATCTTCATTAGTTTTTGTATTTACTTTTTTTGTTCTTCTTTTTATTCCTCTTCTAAAGATTAATCCTGAAGAAAATTCAACAGTTGAAAACCGCCGACTTGCTGAATATAAACCACTATTTAATGAAAAAAATGAAATCAACAATGATTTTGGCACAAATTTTGAGTCTTGGCTGAATGACAGATTTTTCCTTCGTTCAGAACTTATTTCCATTTATTCAAAGCTTATGATTTTTATTACACAAAGCATTGAGAATGATGATGTTTTGCCGGGTAAGGAAAATTGGCTTTTTTATAAAGGCAATAACAGTATAGCAAATTTTCAAAATGCCATTTTATATTCTGATAATGAACTTGAGCACATTGCAAAATATCTCAATAACATAGCTATATGGGCAGAAAAACATAATAAAGAATTTTACTATATTATTGCACCTGATAAAAGTAAAGTATACGGAGAATTTTATCCTGACAAATATGAAAAATTCAGGCCTGATTCAGAAAGTAAACCAATGCAATTATTACAATATTTGAAAGAGCACACACAAGTAAAAGCTTTATATCTTTATGATGCGATGCACAAAAACAAAGATAAAGGGCTCTTGTATTATAAAAATGATACTCATTGGAATCCTTTTGGTGCTTATTATGGCTATGAAGAAATTATGAAAAACGTTTTCCCTAAAGATAAAAGTTTAGAACTTACTGAAACTATTGAAAACCAGCTTCTGCAAGGCGATATAACACTTATGGGTAATAATATTCCCGATGATACTGAAACTTTCTATCAAGAATTTATTTATGAGAAAAATGCTATTTTAGAAGAGATTGAAGTTCAAGGCAGTCAAAACATAAGCTATTATACAAATAATATGGCATTAAACCAACAAAAAATATTTGTTTTGCGTGATTCTTTTTCTAATAGTCTTGCCCCATATTTAGCTGAAACCTTTAGAGAAGCTGATTTGTTATGGAAATACAACATCACTTCCGCAGATTTAGAAAATATTAAACAAGATTATGATGCAATTTTGCTTATTCAAGTTGAAAGATTTGTGCCTAAACTTCTTAATATCAACTTTCCGGAGGTAAAATAATGCTTTTTGCTTCTATAACTTTTATTTCATTTTTCTTGCCTCTTGTAGCAATTATACATTTCTTCATAAAAAAAGAATGGCATAATTTTTTATTGCTTCTTGCAAGCCTGCTTTTTTATGCTTGGGGCGAACCAAGCTATCTTTCCATTATGCTTCTTACAATTTTCATAAATTATTTCGGTGCCCTTGCTCTTGAGAAATGGGAAGTTCATAAGAAAAAAATTCTATTTATTACAATTGTTGGAAATCTTTCTTTCTTGGTTTATTTCAAGTATTTCAACTTCTTTGCTGAAAATATTATGAATATTTTTGCATTACAATTTGATTTTATTGAAGTTATTATGCCAATCGGTATTTCTTTTTATACTTTTCAAGCTATTTCATACTTAGTTGATGTTTACAGAAAAGAAACAAAAGCACAAAAAGATATTTATAATCTAGCACTTTACATAAGCTTTTTCCCTCAACTTATTGCAGGGCCAATTGTAAAATATCATGACATACATGAGCAAATCACACAAAGAACGCTTTCTTTAGAAAAAATTGACTACGGTGTGCGAAGATTTATTTTAGGACTTGCCAAAAAAGTTTTAATTGCAAATACAATGGGTAATATTGCTGACCAGATTTTTGCACTAAACCCACAAGATTCAAGCACTATGCTTCTATGGCTTGGTGCTGTTTGTTATGCTTTTCAGCTCTATTATGATTTTAGCGGATATTCTGATATGGCGATTGGGCTTGCCTCAATCTTTGGTTTCAAGCTTTTAGAAAACTTCAATTATCCTTATATATCACAATCAATTACAGAATTTTGGAGACGCTGGCATATTTCACTTTCCACTTGGTTTAGGGAATATCTCTATATTCCTCTTGGCGGCAACAGAGTAAGCAAAAGCCAAATTTATTTTAATTTATTTATAGTTTTTCTTTGCACAGGCTTTTGGCACGGAGCAAGCTGGAATTTTATTGTATGGGGGCTTTGGCATGGGCTTTTCATCATTCTTGAACGCATAAGCGGCCTGCACAAAGTAGAAAAAAATATATTTTTCAGTGCATTTGCACATATATACACTTTATTGATTGTTCTTATTGGCTGGGTTTTTTTCAGAGCTGTTGATTTAGATTATGCTCTTTCCTATATTCAAGGCATGTTTATGTTTGGGCAAGAAAGTCTTGTAAATACTTTATTCACTATCAAAAACGTCAATAATCATCTATACTTGACTCTTGCTATTGCTTTTGTTTTGTCAATGCCAATATTCAAAACAGTTCTTTTTGAGAAATCAAAAAAAGAATATATCAATGTTTTTAAATATTTATATATGCTGCTTCTTTTTATTCTTTCTGTTTCAAGCATTGCTTCTTCTACATACAACCCTTTTATCTATTTTAGATTCTAAAATATAGCAAGCATATTTTGGAATAAAAGTCTAAATAAAAACTTTTAGGCAAAGAGAAAAAGGTTATCATGAAAAGCTATTTTTCGCCTTTAGTCGTCATCATCATCATCGTCGTCATCATC
>CAYJHJ010000075.1:4562-9506 GCA_964370095.1 uncultured Desulfovibrionaceae bacterium
CATGAAAAGCTATTTTTCGCCTTTAGTCGTCATCATCATCATCGTCGTCATCATCGTCTGAAACAGCATCTGCAATTCCTTCTGCAGCTTCGCCAACAAGCACAATAGGCAGGCTCACCACATCAACCACAGCCCCAACAATCGAACAAGCTGATAGCCAAAAAGCAGAGAGTAAAAGTAAAAAATATTTTATATATTTCATTTTATAAGTCCTAAGTTTATTTGCATAATGAAAGTTCATCTTCATGCAAAGTTTTTATAATTCAAAAACTTTTAGATGTCTATAGCAAGAGCATAGCATATAAATATTTATTTTTTATATTTCTGCATAAAATTTTTTTTAACTAATAGAAATTCTTAATTTTATATCCCTCTAAACTGCTAAAATCTAATAATGCCGAGACATTAAAAAAACTCAAAAAAAAAGAAAAAAATCTATTGAAAGATATTCTTCTTTTTGTTACAACTTTCTTACAATTTTGCTACGTTATCGCAGCAAAACTTTGTGCTGTATTTCTTTTAATACAAGGCACAAACAACAGAACATACTCGGAGATTTCATGTCTTTACAAACACTTATGCAACTTCTGGGCGGGGTTGGGATTTTTCTTTTCGCTATCAAATTAATCAGTGAATCACTACAACTGCTTGCCGGAAACAAATTACGCTCATTAATAGCCGCTCTCACAAAAACTCCTTTACTTGGTGTTATTGTGGGAACTTTTGTTACTGTTTTGCTGCAATCAAGCTCAGCAACCACAGTTATGACTGTTAGCTTTGTTGATGCCGGATTAATGACATTAAAACAGGCTGTCGGCGTTATTATGGGTGCAAATATCGGCACAACCGTCACCGGCCAAATTATTGCCTTTAAAGTTAAAGATTTTGCATATTTATTTGTAATCGTTGGTGTTTTGATAAACTTACTTTCAAGCTCTCAAAATAAAAAATATTTAGGAACAGGTATTATGGCCTTTGGGCTTTTGTTTATAGGCATGCAAACCATGGAAAGTGCAATGGCTTTTTTGCGTGATAGGAAAGATATCTTTCTTATGTTTGCTCATAACCCTCTTTTAGGGGTTATGGCCGGAACAGGGCTTACGCTTCTTGTGCAGTCAAGCTCAGCTACAGTTGGCCTTACCATCGCTCTTGGAGCACAGGGATTATTGCCTATTGAAGCAGCTATTCCCATTATTCTCGGTGATAATATAGGAACAACTATAACAGCTATGCTGGCTGCTATAGGCACAACACGTTCTGCAAAACAAGCAAGTGCCGCTCATGTATGCTTTAATCTTTTAGGAGTAGGAATATTCTTACCTTTACTTCCTGTGTATCTGCCTTTTATTGTAAAAACTTCTGACAGTATTACACACCAAATTGCAAACGCACACACTTTATTCAATGTTTGTAATACCTTACTCTTCCTACCTTTTGTTGGGTCTTTCACAAGATTTATCAGCAGAATAATTCCTGTTGAAACACAAAAGAAAAAATCAGGTGCTCGCTATCTTGATCCTTTACTTATCAAGGCTTCACCAATTGTTGCTGTTTCAGCTTTAAAAAATGAATGTGATCATATGGCAAAAATCACTTTAAAACAATTGAACGCACTTGAAGAAGTCTTTTTTAGTGATAATGTGAAAAAAATTGATACTGTTTTATCTGGCGAAGAAAAACTTGATGTTCTTACACGAGACATCTCTGAATATGCTGCTGACATTGTGCAAACCCCTATCCCTGAAGATGTTTTGCATGAAGTATACAGATATACTGCATCAGCAAATGATTTAGAACGCATTGGCGATAAAGCAAGCCATCTTATTGAATTTTATAATTTCAGAACTTCTTCAAAAGAAGATTTTTCAAAACATCTTTTAGAAGAATTGCATAAAATGTTTCTTGATGCAAGAAAAGCCTATGAGCTAAGCTATTGCCTTTTCACAAGAAAAGATGATGCTCAAGTTGATTGCAGCAATGATGAAGCAACCAGAAAAGAAATTTGGGAATTGGTGAAAAAAATCAGAAAGCAAGAAGTAACTTTTAGCACAATTTCTATGGCTGAAGTTTCAAAAGGTGCATATAATTCGCAAGCTGAGCGTGTGTTTATTGACTCAATTCGAGCTATTGAAAGCATTGCTTACCGCTCAAGCAGATTAGTTATACAAGAATAGCTCTAAGGTGTATGCATGGATATTCTGCAAAGAACAAAAGATGTTTCCTCAAATTTAATAAGCTTAGCACATGATCAGTTCGAAAAATCCCGTCAGATAAAAGAGCTTTTAGAGGATAACAAAGACTTAGACTTGAATGAAGCCATAAATGCAGCTTTTGTTAAGTCCGCAGAAAGAACTTATCTCTCTGAAGTTGAGCTTTTGTTTAATTATGGTGCTGATATAAATGCCACTGACATCTATGGAAATACTGCACTTTTTTATAGTTGCCACCCTCAAGATCATTATCTTTATGAAATGTATAGCTATAAACATGAAGAGCTTATTCCTGTTAAGCGCAACGTCGAGATGACGCAATTTCTTCTTGAAAATAATGCAGACCCTAATATTGCAAACAACAAAGGCATAAGCCCGCTTCATAATGCAATAACAAGAAGAAATGCAGAAATGGCAAAACTTCTTATACAATATGGGGCGAACCTAGACCATAGAGATGAAAATGGCACTTCTGTGAAAGAATATGCTCATTATCGCAAGTTCACCGAAATTTTTTCATAAAGATTACTAAATAAAGACGATTAAAACAAAAAGCCAACCCTTATAAAAGGTTGGCTTTTGTTTTATAAAACTACTATTTGCCAGATAAAACAAATGGAAGGAAGTTTTCTCTAAATTCCATCGTGCCAAGAATAGATATATGATCGCCATCAACAAATAGAGCTTCTTCATTTTCGTTTAAACCATAACAAAATTCTCCATCACAGATATCGTCCGATAAATCTATTTCTTCTACATTATAATCTTTCAAAAATTCTAAGGCTTCAAAAGTTTCTTGATTAAACTTTAGATAATCGGAATAAGCAGTTACCACAAAAGAATGAATATCATCTCCATAAAAGAAATTTCTTTCCACTTGCCTTGCACGTATAGGCACAGGCATTATAAATTCAGGAAGACTTTTAAGATAAAAGAAATCAACATCTTCTTCTGAATTATCCCAAAAAGCCATAATATCTTTTATTGCCTGCGTAATAGCAAATTCTGAATCATCATTAATAGTTTTATCTTTATTGATATATTTGAGCTTTGCATTGTTTGGCATTGCCTCCATGCCTCTATCAAGCCTTTTGCCATACATACGCAAAGACCATCTTAAAGCGAAAAGCGTTGCTTTTATATCTTTTGATAAAACATAATTTCTCATCTGTTCATTCAATACTAAAATTTCTTCTAATCTTTCAGGGCTGTTTTTTTCAGCGGTTGAAATAATATTATAAAGAGGATTTGCTGAAACAAACATAAGCCCGCTCACATTATTTTCTTTAGCTAAATAATCTAATACAGAATAAAGGCTTTGTGCATGGCTATCACCTATAACAAAAAGAGTTTCTTCTTTTGATTGATCGCCAAATTTATAAAGATGCGGTATTCCTTCAACTTGAAAACCGGGGTAAGAAAAATGATGACTTCTGGGTGAAATTTCATCGTATTTACTTTCCCATATTCTTGGAATTATGTTTTCTTTAAGTGCTAAGCTAAATAAGCAAAGAATGACTGCCGTAAAAAACATAGAAATAAAAAGAGTTTTCCTTTTTTGTAAAATCTTTTTTTTACGTATAGGTTGCTCTATAAAATAATAAGTGAGTAAAGAAAAAGCAAAAGTCAGAATAAGTGAAACAATTTGCTGCAAAGTGCTGGGTTTATATGAATTTGTAATAATAAAATTACCAATAAAAACAATCACTACCCAGTGCCAAAGATACAAGGAATAAGAAATTTTTCCTATATATACAAAAGGAGTTAAGGACAAAATTTTATAGATAATACTTTCTTTATTTTTCCCTAGCTCAATGCACAATAAAGCCGCTATACAAGGAAAAAGTGCAATATAAGAAGGAAAAACAGGTGTAAGAACTTCAAGGTAACGCACTGAAAAAACAAGTAATAAAATAGTAAATACTGATAAGGCCTGTATTTGCCAATTTTTGCTCAAAGCAAGAAGAGGGACATCAAGCCCTTTTTTTACAGATAAAACTGCCATCAAAGAACCCAAAAGCAGTTCCCATGCTCTGAAAGGCAGCCAGTAAAATGCAGTTTTTGAAGTATGAAAGCTCATTATAACGCAAGCAATAAAGGAAAGAACAGTAAGCACTGAAAGAATTGGCACTACAGCTTTTTTTCTTTTAACCAAAAAAGCAAGCAGCAAAGGAAAAATAATATAAAATTGTTCTTCTATAGCCAATGACCACATATGAAGCAAGGGCATAAAATGCGATTCAATAGCAAAATAACCTTGATCAGCCCAAAAATGAAAGTTTGCGCCAATTGCAATAACAGAGAAAACAGAATTTGTTAATTCATTAAGGTACCCGTCCACCAGCAGAAGATAGCCAAGAACTAAAGTGGAAAAAACAACAAAGAAAAACACAGGCAAAATTCGCCTTATTCTTCTTTCATAAAAATCAAGAACAGAGAATTGAGAAGTACTTTTATCCGATGGTATGAGCATTTGCGAATAAATAATACTTGTAATCAAATATCCGCTTATAACAAAAAATATATCAACACCAATGTATCCGGTTTTAAAAACATTTGTCATGCCTAAGTGATAAAAAATTACAGATAAAACGGCAACTGCTCTTAATCCGTCAATATCGCTTCTATACTTCATGAATTCCTCTTTAAAAAGATAATATGTACAAATTGAGTATGACAGTTAATATAAATTGTCAATCACAATTTACCCGTCTACAAAAGCAAAACAAGAATT
>CAYJHJ010000076.1:0-2080 GCA_964370095.1 uncultured Desulfovibrionaceae bacterium
ATAACTAGTAATCCTAAACATACAGCACCAAAAAGCATTAAGAATTGTGTTATTTTCACATAACCTTTTTCAAGTGCGTTGAAGGGTTTATAAAAACCTGTTGTTTCACGTGTTAGGGGATAATTTGCCATACATACTCCAATTGTTTATTTTAGTTATAAAATTTATATTTAAATTATAACTTTTTACACTCAACCAATTATAATTATAATAAAAATTATCATAATTAATGAAAAATCTACAAAAACAAAGAATAATAAAAAAACCTTGTTACTTTTGTTACAAAATAATACTATAAAATTATGTAAAACACCTAGCTTAAATTAGAATTGCTTCTTTTGACACATTTTATGACTCAATTTTTTCTCTTTTAACCTCTTGCATGAGGTTTAATCCCCTTAAATTTTTACCGCTTGTGATTTTTTTAACTTGTATAAAAAAACCTATAACACCCTCTAGGAATGTACTATAATCTTATTTTATATCTTTTGCAATATACTTTGTTATAAATTTCACAAAATTTTTATCTTGATTAAGTTGTGAAAAATTTCTTTTTATAGCAATCTGCTCTACAAGCTCATTTTTAATCTTTCTGATAATTTTGTATATCTTTTTTGTATTGAATTATTACGTATAGCGATAGATAGTGCTTTTTTGCTGCCTAGCATAACCACTAATTCTTTTCCTCTTGTAACAGCTGTATAAACTAAATTTCTTTGTAGCATCACATAATGAGACATAAGTAAAGGCACTACCACACAAGAATATTCGCCGCCTTGTGATTTATGGATTGAAATAGCATAGGCAAGCACAATTTCATCTAATTCTTCAAAGGCATAAGGAACAAATCTTTCATCAAAGCGAATAAGCAGTGTTTTTTCACTCATATCAATATCTGTAATTATTCCTATATCGCCATTATATATATCTTTATCATAATTGTTTTTGATCTGCATAACTTTATCATTAATCCTATAATTTCGGTCCCCCCTTGAAAGAGAAATATCACCAAACTTTAATGGATTTAATGCTTCTTGTAATTCTTTGTTTAAATTATTTACCCCGCAAACACCTTTAAGCATAGGGGCAAGCACCTGAATATCATTGATAGGATCAAGTTTATACTTATTTTTGATTCTATGGCTAACCAGTTCAATAATAGTTTTGCATGTTTTTTCTTGATCATCTTCAGGCATAAAATAAAAATCAGATAAGCCCTCTTTATCAATAATAAGTGAAGGCATAATCCCTTCATTTATTTTATGTGCATTCTGTATGATAGTGCTTTTTGCAGCTTGCCTAAAAATCTGATTTAATTCAACTATTTCAAGTTTATTTGAATAAATAAAATCTTTTAATACGTTTCCGGCACCAACAGAAGGCAGTTGATTGATATCGCCCACAAATATAACAGCACAACCTAATGGTATAGCTTTTATAAGGTGATACATTAAAATTACATCAATCATAGATGATTCATCAATAATTAATAAAGTGCAGTTAAGAGGATTATTTTCATTTCGTGCAAAACCGTCTTCACTGGGATTATATTCTAAAAGTCTATGGATTGTTTTTGCTTCAAGTTCTGTTGTTTCGCTCATTCTTTTTGCTGCCCTTCCTGTAGGGGCAGCCAATAAAATTTTTGCCTGTGCCTTTTGAAAAACTTGTATAATAGCATTGATAATAGTTGTTTTTCCTGTTCCCGGTCCACCTGTAAGTATCATCATTTTTGATTTTGCAGCTGTAAAAACCGCTTCTCTTTGTTGTTCGGCAAGTTTTATATCAAAGTTTTCCAATGTATCAGCAACAATTTTCTCATAATCTTTGAAAAAAACAACTTTAGCACTTTCAAGTATTCTATGCACATAAAAAGAAATTTTTGTTTCGCAATGATAATATCTTGATAAGTAAACAGCAGTATGTTCCTCAAAAAGCTCTGTAACAATACGTTCTTCTTTTTCCAAGCGAACAAGTGCATCTTCAACTAAACTATCGTCAATCGATAATTGCCTTGAAACTTCTTCTATCAATATATCTTTAGGAAAGTATACATGCCCTTCATCATTTTGTTTTGTTAATA
>CAYJHJ010000076.1:2090-6447 GCA_964370095.1 uncultured Desulfovibrionaceae bacterium
TCCTGCTTGAACACGCATTGGAGAATCAAGTTCAAAACCAAGGTTTAGAGCAAATTGATCAGCTGTAGTGAAGCCAATTCCATGCACGTCCATTGCAAGTCTATAAGGGTTTTCTTTTATAATATCAATTGCATTTGCACCATAATGCTTATAGATTCGCACTGCTAAAGCTGCACCTATACCCAAAGGATTTAGAAAAACCATAAGTTCGCGTATTCCACTTTGGTCAGCCCATGATGCTTGCACACTATCAACAATTTTTTTTGAGATTTTAGGAATTTCTAATAATTTTTCAGGTTCTTTATCTAGAATGTCAAAGGTTTCAAGGCCAAAATAGTCAACAATTTTATCTGCTGTTTTTTTGCCCACACCTTTAATAATTCCCGAAGCTAAAAACATGCGAATTCCGTCAAGGCTTTCCGGTCTTTGCTCTTCAAATTCTTGAAAGGAAAACTGCTTTCCAAACTTTGGATGCTGAGTCCATTTTCCTAAAAGTGAAAAAAAGCCTCCAACTCTTGGATTTAACATAGTTCCAACAGCTAAGATAGCATCTTCACGGGGATTTTCAGGCTGAAATTTTAAAACAGCATAGCCATTTTCATCATTAGAATAAATGATTCTTTCTAAAGTGCACTTTAATTTTAACGTCTCATCGTCGTGAAGAAAAGAAAGCTGAGAGTCAGACATAGATATTCCTTTACAATTCTAATTAGCAAAACACATAAAAAAGAAAATACTTAAATAAATTGCTTTACTGTCAAGATTTTTTTTACTATACTTTTAAAAAGTCTTCAACTTATAATTTTTTTTAACTTTATTAATTTGATTAAAGAGGTGTGAAATGTTTGAATTTCCTAGAATTAAGAGGCTTCCTCCTTATGCTTTTTCTGTTATAACTAATCTAAAGATGGAATTACGCAAACAAAATCTTGATGTTATTGATTTTGGTATGGGTAATCCTAATCTTCCAACACCGGAACATATTGTTGAAAAATTACAAGAAGCGGCGGGCAAGTCTGTTAATCATCGTTATTCAGTTTCACGCGGTATTCCAAACCTCAGAAAAGCTATCTGCGATTGGTATAAAAGACACTTTGATGTTGATCTTGATCCTGATTCTGAAGCAATTGCCACAATAGGCTCAAAAGAAGGCCTAGCCCATCTTTGCTATGCAATGCTTGAACCTGGTGATGTTGTTTTTGCCCCTGACCCAAGCTATCCTATTCACGTTTACGCACCTATTTTGGCAGGTGCTGATGTTCGCAGAATTCCAATTTCAGAAGAGCGTGATTTTTTTGAAGATTTACAATTAGCTGTCAAACAAACATGGCCTCAGCCAAAACTTTTGATAATCAGCTTTCCTCACAATCCAACAACTGTTACTGTTGATTTAGAATTCTTTCAAAAAATAGTTGATTTTGCAAAAGAGCATAAATTATGGGTTATACATGACCTTGCTTATGCTGACTTGGTTTTTGATGGTTATAAAGCCCCTTCCTTCCTTCAAGCAAAAGGTGCAAAAGATGTTGGAATTGAATTTTATTCCATGACAAAAGGCTACTCTATGCCAGGTTGGAGAGTTGGCTTTGGTGTTGGAAATAAAGAACTTGTTCACGCTTTAACAAGAATTAAATCTTATCTTGATTATGGCATGTTTCAACCTATTCAAATTGCTGCAACAGTTGGCTTAAATGGCCCTTATGAACCTGTTATTGAAGCCTCAAATATCTATCAACACAGGCGTGATGTTTTGTGCGAAGGCATGAATAAAATCGGTTGGGAAATCACTCCTCCAAAATCTACAATGTTTGTTTGGGCAAAAATTCCTGAACATATGCAGCATATGGGGTCAATGGAATTTTCAAAACTTCTTCTTAAAGAAGGCCTTGTTGCAGTGCAGCCCGGTATTGGTTTTGGGCATAATGGTGACAATCATGTGCGTTTTGCCCTTATAGAAAATGAACTCAGAACAAAACAAGCCATTAAAAACATGAAAAAAATTATATCTGGATAATTCAACAGATTATAATAAGATATAATAACAATATTATTACTTGAGTAAGTTATGAAAAAATTAAGAATCGGTATAGCAGGAATAGGTGTTGTTGGATCCGGCTTATTAGAATTGCTTGATAAAAATAGCTCTTTCATTGAAAAAAGAACGGGCTATTGTGTTGAAGTGAAAAGCGTTTGCGTTAGAAACATCAATAAAAGCAGAGCCTTCCTTCCAAAAGAAACCTATGTAACCACAAACCCTTTTGAGATTACAGAAGATAAAGAGATTGATATTTTTGTTGAGCTTATGGGTGGCAAAACTTTAGCTAAAGAAGCCATTTTATCTGCTTTAAATAATAATAAATCTGTTGTTACAGCCAATAAGGCCTTGCTTGCCGAAGATGGAGAAGAGCTGTTTAAGCTTGCAGCAGAAAAAGGCTTGCATTTATACTTTGAAGCAGCTGTAGCAGGGGCGATTCCTGTTGTTCAAACATTTAAAGAAAGCTTAAACGGAAATCTTATTGAGAATTTTTTAGGAATTTTGAACGGAACAAGCAATTATATTCTTTCAGAAATGACTTCAAATAATAAAGATTTTGATGCTGCACTCAAACAAGCACAAGAACTTGGATTTGCAGAAGCTGAACCAAGCCTTGACATTGACGGTTTTGATGCAGCCCATAAGTTGAATCTTCTCATAAGATTGGCTTGGGGTGTTGATTATCCTTATAAAGATTTGCTTATTGAAGGCGTAAGAAATATGTCTAGCTTAGATATTGAATTTGCTCGAGAATTTGGATATACTATCAAGCTTTTAGGGCAAGCGTCTTATATTGATAATAAGATTGAAGCCGGACTCTTCCCTGCTCTTGTTAATAAACGTTTACTTATTGCAAAAGTAGGTGGTGCTTATAATGCTATTCGCGTTGAAGGAAATGCACTTGGTTCTTTGTTTTTGCATGGTGCAGGAGCAGGATCTTTGCCTACAGCTTCTGCTGTGATGGCTGATATTCTTGCAATCACACGTGCACATGAGTCAAATATTTTTGGATATGTTGAAAATAATCTCAAAAAAGCTGAAATTATTCCTCCGGAACAGAGTATTCACCCTTATTATCTTCGACTTATGGTAAAAGATGATGCGGGTGTGCTTCGTGATATAGCAGGTGCTTTGGCTAAACAAAATGTAAGTATAGCTCAAGTTATTCAAAAATCTCAAATAGATAGTAAAGTTCCTCTTGTCTTTATCACGCATAAAGCTTCATATAAGGCCATGCAAGAATCACTTAAAGAAATTGAAGATTTTATCTATGAAAAACCAATATGTTATAGAATTTTTAACTGATTTATAATATAATTGAGAATTAAATGACCTTTGCAAAAAAAAGTCTAGGGCAGCATTTTTTACATGATAAAAATATCTGTACAAAAATTGTTGAACTTTTGAATGTTGAAGAAAATGACAGTATTTTAGAAATTGGCCCCGGAACAGGGGCTTTAACTAATATTCTAAAAACACTGCCTTTTTCTTCTTTTCTTATACTTGAAAAAGACGATAGATTTGCTAAACTCCATTCAGAAAATGAAAATGAAAAAATTTCTGTTATTCATATAGATGCACTTAAATTTGCATGGGATAGCCTTAATAAAACTAATAATAAAATAAAAATAATCAGCAATTTACCTTATAATGTTGCCTCACCACTTATGTGGGATATTGTAAGCCAAACTTCAAATCTTGAAAAAGCTGTTTTTATGATACAAAATGAAGTGGCAGATAGGTGCGTTGCAAAAGTTAATACTTCAGCTTATGGAATTTTAACTGTGTGGTTGCAAGCTTTTTGTGAAATAAAAAAGGAATTTGTTGTTAGCCCAAGAGCTTTCAATCCTCCACCTAAAGTTGATTCTGCAGTGATTAGCCTTATCCCGCACTCAAAGGAAAGACTTCCTAAAAACCCAGAATTATTGGCAGAATTAATAAAAATTACTTTTGGCCAAAGACGTAAACAAATTCAAAGTATACTTAAAAAAAGTAAGCTGTCTCACAGGGCTGATAAGATTTTGCAATCTTTTGAAAAATATGAAATTCTTCCTAATGCAAGAGCTGAAACAATTCCTGTTAAAACCTTTATAAATGTATCTGAAGAAGTATAAAAATTATTATAGCATTACTTTAAATAATTAAATTATTCAGCAATAAATTTCAAACTATTATTTAATATTTCAGTCCTTTTACTTTTGTCTAAGGGGTGTGCCCAATCAATACTTTTATCAGCTCTAAACCATGTCCATTGTCTTTTTGCATAAGCTCTTGTGTTTTTTTTCCACAATTCTTTGGCTTCTTCTAAAGAATAATGTTTTT
>CAYJHJ010000076.1:6457-9037 GCA_964370095.1 uncultured Desulfovibrionaceae bacterium
TGACCAGCCGGCACTTGAAAGATCAGGGCATTTTTCATAAGCTTTTTCTGCTTCTTCTAATGCACCTGCTTCAAGCATGATATCTACTCTATTTTGTAAATATGGTGTCAATTCATCTAATGGCATTCCAATTCCAATTTTATAACTTTTATACAATGATTGAGCATGTGATTCTTTGTGCCAAGTTGATAAATTTTTATTTGTAAACTGAAAAACTTCTAAGGCTCTTAATATTCTTTGCTTGTCATTTTGATGAATTTTTTTTGAATATTCTTCATCTATAACTTGAAGTTTTGAATATAAAGTATCTATGCCTTTTTCTTTCAATTCATTTTCTAATTCAAATGAAATTTCATTTGGAATTTTAGGGATTTGTGCAATTCCTTCAGTAAGAGTTTTTATATACATTCCTGTTCCGCCAACCAATATTGGAAATTTGTTTGTTTCATAAGCTCTTTGAATTTCTTTGTGAACCATTTCTAACCAAATGCCGGCTGTAGATTGTGAATTTGTTTCTAAAAGTCCAAAAAGCTTATGTTCAATATCTTTTCTTTCTTCTAAACTTGGTTGGGCTGTAATTATTGGAAAATCTTTATATAATTGACGTGAATCAGCATTGATTATACAAATATCATTAAAGTTTCAGCCAATTCAATGCTAAAACCTGTTTTTCCGGAAGCTGTTGGCCCTACTATGCATATGATTTTATTCATGTTATTTCCAAGTATAAGGTAAATCTTTAAAACTGTGTTCAATATCACAGTTTTTCTTTATAAAATCTATACAGTGTATAAAATAAAATAACAAGTAAATTTATTTATATTATAAAAGGACTAAAAATGATTGGAATTTCAAAACTTTATTGCGGTCAAGTTGAACCTTCAGATGCCTTGAGATACGGCAGAGAATCAGGAAAACTCCCCTCACACCTTTTACAGTTTTCAAAGGACAAAAAACCTGTTGTTGTTTGGAATATGACAAAAAGATGTAATCTAAAATGCGTGCACTGCTATGCACATGCAATTGAAGAAGACAAAGGCCTTGACCCTATCAACACCGATCAAGCTAAAGCAATGATTGATGATTTAGCACAATTTGGCTCACCTGTTATTCTTTTTTCAGGTGGCGAACCACTTATCAGAAAAGATCTTACTGAACTTGCTTATCATGCCACCTCAAAAGGTATGAGAGCTGTTATTTCAACAAACGGCACACTTATCACAAAAGAAAAAGCTAAAGAATTCAAAGAAGTAGGATTTTCTTATGTGGGAATTTCACTTGACGGTGGTGAAGAAGTTCATGATAAATTCCGTGGAGTGAAAGGATCTTTCAAAAAGGCTTTGGAAGGCGTTCAAAATGCTATGGCTGAAGGTATAAAAGTTGGTGCTCGTTTCACAATTAACAATCAAAACTATAAAGAAATCCCTAAAATATTTCAAATTCTCAAAGACTATGAAATCCCACGTGCTTGCTTTTATCATTTAGTGTATGCCGGGCGTGGTTCTGAAATGGTAAAAGAAGATTTAACTCATGAGCAAACCCGCGAAGTTGTTAATCTTATTATGGATGAAACCCGAGCTCTTCATGAAGCAGGAACTCCAAAAGAAATACTCACTGTTGACAACCATGCAGACGGTCCTCTTGTGTATCTTAGATTATTAAAAGAAGATCCTAAAAGAGCACAAGAAGTTTTAGAGCTTTTGCAATACAATGAAGGAAACTCTTCAGGCCGTGGAATTGGCTGTATTTCATGGGATGGTTCTGTTCATGCCGATCAATTTTTGCGTCATATCACTTTTGGTAATGTGCTTGAAAGACCTTTTTCTGAAATTTGGACTGATCCTAATATCGAACTTCTTCATAAATTCAAAGATAAACGCCCACACCTGAAAGGTAGATGCCAGCGTTGCCGCTTTTTAAATATCTGTGCAGGTAACTTTAGACATCGTGCTGAAGCTGTTTATAATGACATTTGGGCTGACGACCCTGCTTGCTTCCTTACTGATGAAGAAATCACAGGCGAAATGCTCTAAATTATATAAATATTGTATATAGCAAAAAAACTGCAAAACATTATTTTTTTAGTGTTTTGCAGTTTTTTGTTTAAATATTTTCTTTTTTTATAGGTGAAAGCTGTTTAATATAATGCCCTGCCCAAATTTCAAGTTGATTTAATACAGGTTGAAACTCTTGACCTACTTTAGTCAATGAATATTCAACTCTCGGAGGTACTTGATTGTATTCTTTACGTAAAACAAGCCCCTCTTCTTCTAAAAATTTTAATTGTCTTGATAATGTTGTGTGCGTCATTCCTTCAGGCATTTGTCTAAGCAATTCGTTGAAGCGTATGCTTTTTTCAGACAGCAAATAAAGTAAATAAATTGACCATTTACCGCTTAAAAGTTTTTGTGAAGTAACAAAGGGACATAAGCCAAACAAATCTTTTTTTTCCATTTCCTTATCCTTTAAATATTATTAAAAATAGTAGTATCATTAAAGAGCGTACTTGCGCTTTTATTCATAAGATAGTATAAGTTATTTTAACTTGTGTAAAGCCTTTAATAATCATCAAAAAAAGGA
>CAYJHJ010000077.1:0-8979 GCA_964370095.1 uncultured Desulfovibrionaceae bacterium
TTTAATAGCTTGCCCACCGTCAATGGAAAGAATATTTTTAACATTCTCTAATAAAAGCACTTCGGGCTTGTGATATTCAGCAATCCTTATTATTTCGTAAAAAAGCCTTCCTCTACTGTCGTCTATACCTGCCCTTTTACCTGAAATACTAAAGGATTGGCAAGGGAAACCAGCACACAGAATATCATGCTTAGGTATGCGCTTTTCTGAAATTTCGGTTATATCTCCCTCAGGTCTTTCGCCAAAATTTCTATAATAGGACTCTTGAGCATTTTTGTCTATATCACTTGAATAAACACATTCAAGGCCCCTTTTTTCAAGGGCAAGCCTAAATCCCCCAATTCCGCAAAATAAATCAATAAATGTTTGCATACCCCTACCAATAGCTCATTACAAAAAAGTTTTCTTCTCTCTAATTAGAATACATTAAAAAACCCTATTTGTCAAGATGGTAGAGGTGTTTCCAATCTGTGTTAGTTTGTTAAATAAATTTAAACTATTAGCTATATCGGCTTTGTCAAAGACGATGAAAGCGGATTTGCTTTCTTTAAAGGATTAACCAAAGCGGAAGCTTTTTCCTGCATATTAACATTAGGCACAACAGTTGCTTGACTTGCAGTTTGCTGAGCCGTTGCCTGCACACTTGGTGCTTTTGTGAAGCTTGGGCTTTTTAAAGAATTTTGATTGAGTGAAGAATTTAATACTTTCTTTTCTTGGTTTAAATTTAATCCCTGCCCCAGCAGTTGAGTGTTTTGTACCTGCAAAAGAGGTTGAGTCGCATTCTTCAAACTTGAACTTTGCACATTTTTTGTTTCATTCACTTGTGGGCTTTGTGCTTGTGAAGCAAATTTTTGCGTCATCATGCTTTCAAACATCAATGGATTTAGCTCATTACTTACTTTTTGAGGCCCGGCAGTTGCTACAAGACTCGTTTGTGAAGAGCCCCTTACTTCCCCGCCATTATCAACTATATCTGCATGCTTTGCAGCTTTTGCATAGGCTGAATTTCCAACAGATTTTCCTGCTCCAGCAGAAGGAGCGGAAGTGAGCTTTCTTGCAACATAAGCACTGCCTTGTGCACTTTTTTGGGCACTCATTTGCTGTGCCACAGCTTGAGCAGCCGGGTCGCTCAATACTTCAGTAAAGGCATCTTTTATCCCGCTTAATGTGCTTATTACTCCATCAATGATTTCAGAATCAGCTTTTAAATTTGCTTGCAAAAGGCGAGCTGTACATAAGGTATAAAGATTATGCAAGTTTGTGGCAAGGTCTTCACCATAGTCAGCATTTAATGAATTATCTATTGCATGAATAACATCTATAGCTTTTGTGATAAGTTTACCTTTTTCCGCCATGTCTTTCATAGCAATTTTTTCTTTTGCCGCATTGAGATGACGAATTGCAGTTTCATACAACATTATTAAAATATCGCCTTGATGAACTGTATTTACTTGCGTGTTTAAATATGTTTGAGCTACATTATTCATTATTAAAACTCCAAATTATTGTCCTGAAATATTTGCTTGTGCCAGTGCTGCCGCATTTGATTCCAATAAAGCTGATTGCACACCCAAATGTGCATCTAAACTTGCATATCGTACACGCATACGGGTTTCCCATAAATCAAGCCTTTCTTCTTCTTCAGCTATTTTCTTATCAAGGTTATTAATAATATCTTGATAGTTTGAGCGCACAATAGGAATAGCACCATTACCCGGTTGATCAGGCACATCACGAATTTCATTCTGTAAAAAAGTATTTAATTCTAAAGCTTTACCTTCTTTTACTTGAACTTTATCAGTATAGCTTTGATTTGGCTCCATTGCACCCGGTGTGAATTGAATAGCTAAACCATAGGTTTGGTTTGTTGCATCACCCACTGTGTATCGCCCTGGATAATCAGGGTCAGTTAGTGGAATTGAGCCATTTATTCGCACAGAATCTTCAATAAGGTTTCCGTCGGCATCTGTTTCATAAGTAACATCATAATTTCCGGCTTGTACCGTATCGGTTGCACTTGAATAGATGAAGTTTTCACTGTCAGTTTCAACAGAAGATCCTGCCAAAAGGTTTGCAACAGCCATTGGATTTTCTTCTATAGCTGCAAGTAGTTTTGTTTCATCAATTTCAAGCAAGCCATAATTTGCCGAACCTTCTTCTGTGTTTGTTGAAATTCCAAGTTCTGACATAAGTGAATATTCAGTAAACTTACCCGATTCATCTTTTTGTGATTCAAAGCCGAAGGCAGCAGATGTTACAACATCATTCAAACGTGTAGTCATAAGCTGAACAGCATAGTTACCTGTTAAAATTGAACCGATATCAGCTTCATCTTGCGAAACAACAGTATTTGGGTCAACTGCAACAGCATCTGTATCAACAGCAGTCAAGGTTTGAATGAGAGAGCGAAGCTGGTTTACACTGTCAACCCAGCTGCTCACTGCTTCGTGCACTTTTGAGCTATCTTCAGTAATAGAAACAGTTGTTGGCCCTGAAGTTATATTTTTTAAGTTGAGTGTTACGCCATCAATAACTTCTGAAACATTGTTCGAATATGATGTAAGCACCTGATCTGTAAAACCATTCAAAATAAATTCTGCATCTTTTGCTTCAAGCTCATTCCAATTATCACTGGGATAACCCATTCCGGGTATGTTTGAATTAAGCTCTAAAGCATTCACAGAGCCTGTTTCAGTGCTTTGAAGTTGGAAAACATAGCCTGAACCTGTTCCCACCAAAGAAGCTTTAACACCTGGGTTTTTAGCATCATTATTAATACGAGTAACCAAATCCTCAATCGTCATGCTATCATCAACTTCAACCCGCACAGTTACAGCATCTTCGCCAACACCATGAGTATATTCAAAGAATTTAGCTTCACTTCCCTCTGCTAAGATAGGTTCAAAATCCCCTTCATCATTTCGCACAAAAGGACTTGAAGTTTTTGTTGAAAAAATTGATGGAGAGGCTAATTGCTGAACTTCAATAGTATATGTGCCGGGAATAGCATCAGAGGTTGCTGAAGCTGTGATTGCTGTTTCATTACTTGTTGAGCCCACAAGATCAATAACATCATAAATGCTTGAAATTTCGCTTGTTGCTACTTCCAGTTCAGACATTAATTCAGTAATCATATCAAAGGCATCAATACGCCCTTGCCAGTCCGTTTTCCAACGTTCTAAGCTATTAATATGATATTCTTCAACTTCACGCAATTGATCGATCATTGCACCGAAGTCAGTTCCTGAGCCAAGTCCACCAAAGGATACACTACCAGTATCTACACCGGATGTTGTTGATGATGCTGACATAATACACCTCGTAGGAAAAAATTGCTTATTTTTTTAAATATTTCCCTTCAAAAAGAAGTATGCAAAATCCATTCCAAAGCAAAACTATTAAATACTTAATTTTATTAAAATATTTCAAATTACTTAATCGGATGTTTTAAATTATTCTTTATACATTAAAGCACAGTCTTTTAGCTTTACAAAAGGCCTGCAAAAGAAGAAGCAAATATTTTTTTATAAAAAAATATAATTTTTGGTGATTTTTCAATAATTTCTTTTAAATCGCTCTTGTTTAGCTTTACAAAGGGAAAAAAAGTGCATATACATAAGTATAACATAATGCAAAAGTTATTTTTATAAAATAGTATGCATATATACTACAGATATAACTCGGAGGAAACATGAATTTTCTTACAAGAACAATTTATAGTTGTTCTGCTTTTTTAATATTTTTATTAACAAGCAATTCTTTGGCTTTTTCAAACACTACAGACTATCAAGCATTGCAAAGATTTAGTCAAATACTTGATATTGTTGACCAATATTATGTTGAAGAAGTAGAGCAAGGCGAGTTGATTGACGGTGCTATCAAAGGCATGCTTGAGTCGCTTGATCCTCACTCCACTTATATGACAGCCGAAGAATTTGAAGATATGCAAGAAAGCACTTCCGGCGAATTTTTTGGAATTGGTGCCGAGCTTTCATTAAAAGACGGCCAGCCTGTAGTTATTGCCCCAATTGAAGACACACCTGCTTTTAGAGCAGGAATTAAAGCCGGTGATATTATTATTTCAGTTGACGATGTTGCTACCTTAGACAAAAGCCTCACTGAAACAGTATCCATGATACGCGGTGAAAAAGGCACAGATGTTAAATTGGTTATTCTTTCAAAAGATGAAACAAAGCCAAAAACAATAACTATTACTCGTGGCATTATTCCTTATATCAGCGTAAAAGCAAAAGAATTAGAACCCGGCTATCTTTGGCTTAGACTTGCATTTTTCAATGAAAAAACCACTTCTGAGCTTGAAGAAGCCATTGAAGAATTTAAGGATAAGGGGCCAATCAAGGGAATTGTGCTTGATATGCGTAATAATCCCGGCGGAATTTTAAATGAAGCGATTTCGGTTTCTGACTTATTTTTAGATAAAGGCACAATTGTTTCCATTCAAGGAAGAGAAAATTCAATCAAGCGTAGATATTCTGCCAGATCAGATTCAGATGACTTATTGACTGTTCCTTTAATTGTTTTAATAAATTCAGGCTCTGCCTCAGCTTCAGAAATTGTTGCAGGTGCTTTAAGTGATAATGACAGGGCTTTATTGATGGGTGAAACCACTTTTGGTAAAGGCTCAGTTCAAAACCTCATCCCCCTTGCTGACGGAAGCGGAATTAAAATCACTATTGCTCTTTATTATACACCAAACGGAAGGTCTATCCAAGCAGAAGGCATTGAGCCAAATATGGATGTTCCTTTAGTTATTGAAGGTGAAGAAGCAGATGAAGATTTAATCTTGCGTGAAAAAAACCTTGATAAACACTTAGATACCGGCAAAGCAAACGGTGAAGTGAAAACTGAGGTGAAAAAAATTGAAAAACCTGAATTGTTGCCTCTTCAAAACTTATCAAAAGAAAATACTGAACTACTTGAAAAAGACAATCAGCTAAGAACTGCTCTACAAGTTCTTAAAAACATGCCGGATCCTTCACAATATTAATACTGTAAGGGAGTGCAAGCTCCCTTTCCTTTATCTTTATGGAATTTCTTAAAAAAATAAATGCTGCTCTAGAGCCCTATTATTCAAATGTCTACTTAAGATGGTCTTTATTTGCACTTCTATTTTTACTCGTTCTATATAATGTAACTATGTATAACAGAGTAAGCTCAAAATACAGCGATAATCCTGAAAATATCTATAGCGAAGAAGAAAGCACACAAGAAGCAATAGAAGGCGAAGTTTTTCAAGAAAACTTGGAGGAATATGCTCAAGAACAGAAATTTGCAGAAGAAGAATTAAAACAAAATTTTTTTTATGATGAAGTTTTTATTTTTAGAGATGTGATCAACTCCTTTGCTATTCCTTATGATGAAAGCACACAAGCTTCAACTTTTGATAATATAAAACAAGTGGATAACACTTTATTACAAGTTCTTAATCGCTTGACTATTTCTTTGGAAAATTTAAAGATTGACTCTTCTTATATTAAACTGAAAAAAAATAATTATTATCTTTTCCAAAAGTTTTCACTTTTTTTACCAAGTGAAACAAGTCCAAAAGAATTTACTGAAACATTAAAAGAGCACATAGCCCTTTGGCCATATGATAATTCAAAAAGAGTGTCAGTTAAGTTTTCTTCAAAAAACAATACAATTTCTATATATATTGATAGTGAATTTACACATGAAATCATAATTAATAAAAGTCAAGAAATTGCAAAAATGAGTATTGTTATTGACGATTTAGGGGTGGGCACAGATGCTTTATATGGGCTTTTATCCTTAGATTTTCCCGTTTCTTTTTCAATACTTCCCAAAAACCCGCAAGCAAAACTTTATGCTGAGCTTGGCCATTTTACAAAAAGAGAAATCTTCTTGCACCAGCCTATGGAAGCAGAAAATAAAATTTTTTCCGTGCCTGAAGGTTTGTCTGTCAACAACAGTATAGAAGAGATAAAAAAAAAACTTGAAGCAAACTTTGAAAGAGTTCCCTATGCTGTTGCTTTAAATAATCATACAGGTTCAGCCTTCACAGCTGATAGGCAGGCTGTGATTAATTTTCTAATCGCACTTAAAGAAGTCCGCCCAAAGATGAAAATTTTAGACAGCTATACTATTGGCAATTCTAAACTTCATAGTCTTGCACAAAATTATTTTGAAAAAACCGCAAAAAGAGATGTTTTTATTGATAATATTATTATAGAAGATGAAATTATCAAACAGTTAGATTTTGCTATGAACAAGGCATTAAACAATCCCAAAAATCATATTATAGCCATAGGGCATCCGCACAAGGCAACCATTAAAGCCTTGCAAAACTGGAATAGCTATAAAGACAAAAACATAGAAATTATTCCTGTTTTTTGAAATAACTTCTATGTTTAGTTTTGTTTTATAAAAAAATAATTCTATTTTTCAAGCCATTCGGCAAGCTTTTTATCGTAATCTGCTTTCGGCATACTTGATTTATCATACATATGAGCCGCTTGCCTTTGCCTGCTTGCCTCACCAAGAAGTAATGCAGCAGCAACAGAAACATTGAAGCTTTGAATCATGCCAAACATAGGAATATAAATTTCACCATCAATATGCTCTAAAAGCTCTTCTGGTACGCCTGAATGCTCATTCCCCATGATAATTGCCGTCGGTTTTGTCATATCATATTCATACATGCTTTTTGAAATTGGTGTGCAAGCTGTTGCAAGAAGACTGTAATCCTTCAAGCTTTCAAGCAGGCTTTCTTTTGAAGCATGGCGATGAGTTTCAACCCACTTTCTTGCTGAAGCCGATGTTTTTTTTGCCAAAACAGGAAAAGCTGTGTCAGTATAGTATAAATGAACTTTATTCACACCAAAAGCATCTGCTGAACGATAGATGGCAGAAACATTGTGTGGATCATGAATATTTGCAAGCACCAAGGTCAAATCATGCTGACGATGGTTTAAAATTCTTTTTATTTTTTCTTCTCTTTCGGGTGTCATAGTATTACCAAAAAATTAAATAACCTTATTTAAAGAAAATTCCAATATTCCTTCAGCGCCTTCCATTTTAAGTTCAGGAATAAGATCGCGAACAGTGTTTGTATCAACCACAGTTTCAACAGAAACCCAATTTTTGTCTTGAAGGTGTGAAACAGTTGGAGAGTTTAATGCAGGAAGTAAAGAAAGAATTTTATCAAGGTTTTGTGATGGCACATTCATCTTGATAAGAACATAAGAATTAGCCCTTAAAGCACCAAGCAAAAGCATTTCAAGTTGATCTATTTTCTTACGTTTAACAGGGTCTTTATATGCTTCTTTATTGGCAATAAGCACGGTATTTGAGCTTAGAACTTCATCAATAACCCTTAACCCGTGGGCACGAATAGTTGTTTCAGTTTCAGTTACTTCAACAATGGCATCTGCTAAGCCTTCCACAACCTTTGCTTCTGTTGCACCGTATGAATGAAAAGTTTTCACATTTATGCCACGATCAGCAAAATATTTTTTTGTCATGCCACCAAGTTCAGTGGCAACGGTTTTCCCCTCTAAGTCTTCCGGCTTATAATAAGGTGAATCACCCGCAACAGCCAAAACCCAGCGTGCAGGCTTTTTTGAAACTTTTGAATAGATTAAATCGCAAATAATTTCAACATCAGCATTTCTTTCCAAAAGCCAATCTTTTCCTGTAAGACCAATATCTAAAATTCCGTCTTGTATATAAAGTGGAATTTCTTGCACTTTACAAAGCCTTGCAGCTATTTCTTTATCATCAATAGTTGGAAAATAATTTCTTGAATAACGGCGGATTTTCCAGCCTGCTTTTTCAAAAAGTTCAACAGTGGCATCTTCCAATGAGCCTTTTGGAATTCCAAGCTTTATAATAGGGTTTGACATATTTTATTCCTTTATTCTTGTATAAGGGGTGAACATTCAATAAGTTTATTATTTGATAATTCTTGATAAAAGCATGAAATATGATTTGTGTGGCAGGCCGCACCAGCTTGCTCAATAAGCAAAAGCACACAATCATTATCACAATCTATACGTATGGATTGCACTTTTTGCAAGTGCCCACTTGATTCACCTTTTTTCCATAATGTATCTCTTGAGCGGCTATAGTAATGTGCAAAGCCTGTTTCAAGTGTTTTTTCCCATGCTTCTTTATTCATGAAGGCAAACATCAAGACTTCCTTTGATTTATAATCTTGAGCAATAGCAGAAATCATGCCATTATTTTTTGAAAAATCAGGTAAATCTTTAAATTTTTCCATTTTGTATACCCTATTCTGATTGGCCTTTTAAAGCTTCTGCTTGTGCATGAGTAACCAAAGCATCAATAATAGGCGTGATTTCACCTTCCATAACTCTTTCAAGAGAATAAAGAGTAAGGTTTATTCTGTGATCGGTTAAACGCCCTTGAGGGAAGTTATAAGTTCTGATTCTTTCAGAACGATCGCCAGATCCTACTTGAGATTTTCTTTCAGCTGCTTGTTCATTATGAACTTTATCTTGCTCAACTTGTAATATACGAGAAGCTAAAACCTTCATAGCTCTTGCTTTATTCTTGTGCTGTGATTTTTCATCTTGGCAAGTTACAACAATTCCGGTTGGAATATGCGTTAAGCGAACAGCTGATTCAGTTTTATTTACGTGTTGCCCACCTGCACCTGATGCACGGTAAACATCTACTCTAATATCTTCTGTTTTCAAGTCAAGCTCAACTTCATCTGCTTCTGCCATAACAGCAACTGTTGCAGCAGAAGTGTGAATTCTGCCCTGTGATTCAGTTTCCGGAACACGCTGAACCCTATGTGTGCCCGATTCATACTTCAAGCGTGAATACACTCTATCGCCTGAAATTATAGCAATTACTTCTTTATAACCGCCTGTTTCGGAGGGGCTTTCAGAAATAAGTTCAACCTTCCATTTCATTGTTTCAGCATAACGGCAATACATTCTAAATAAATCGCCTGCAAAAATAGAAGCTTCA
>CAYJHJ010000078.1:0-8752 GCA_964370095.1 uncultured Desulfovibrionaceae bacterium
TGATTAAAATCGACTTAAACTATAAAAAAAGGTTTTGACAAAAAATAAAAGATATGAAATAAAAAATATCACATTTTGTCAATTTAACAAATATTTTACGGACGGTTTAGGATTATGAAAGATATAGATAGCCAAATTAAGCTTATAAAACGTGGAGTTGCTGACCTTATTAGTGAAGAAGATTTAAGAAAAAAAATTGCTAAAGGAAAGCCTTTAAACATCAAAGTAGGCTTTGATCCAACTGCTCCTGATTTGCATTTAGGGCATACTGTTGTTATGCATAAAATGCGTCATTTTCAAGAATTAGGGCATAACGTTACTTTCTTAATCGGTGATTTTACAGGGCTTATTGGCGATCCGTCAGGTAGAAGCGAAACACGCCCTGCACTTACCCCAGAACAGGTTGCACAAAATGCAGAAACCTATAAAAAACAACTTTTTAAGATATTAGATCCTGAAAAAACTATTGTTGAGTTCAATTCTAAATGGCTTGGAGCCCTCACTTCTGTTGAAATGATTAAGCTTGCAGGAAGGGTTACTTTAGCAAGAATATTAGAGCGTGATGACTTTGCAAAAAGATATAAAGAAGAGCGCCCAATTTCTATTCATGAATTATTTTACCCGCTTTGCCAAGCCTATGATTCTGTTGCTTTGAAAACAGATGTTGAAATGGGCGGAACAGATCAGCGCTTCAACCTTCTTATGGGGCGCCAGCTTCAATCTGCCTATCAGCAAGAGCCGCAATGTGTTATTACTATGCCGTTGCTTGAAGGTTTAGACGGTGTTCGTAAAATGTCAAAATCATACGGAAATTATATTGGAATTGATGAAAGTGCGACAGACCAATTTGGCAAAACCATGTCAATCTCAGACGAGCTTATGTGGCGTTATTTCGAGCTTTTGTCAAACAAAAGTTTGGAAGAAATAGAAGCAATGAAAAAAGATGTTGAGAATGGCACTTTGCATCCTAAAATGGCAAAAGAAAGTTTAGCTGTTGAAATTGTTACTCTTTATCATGGTGAGCCTGCAGCTTTACAGGCACAGCAAGGCTTTAATGCTGTTTTTGCAAAAGGTTCATTTCCTGAAGATGCCCCTACTTATACTTGTAAAGAAGGCGAAGAGAGTTTGCCGCCTGTTTTCTTGGCAAATTCAGGGCTTGCATCCTCACGTTCTGATGCAAAAAGAAAAATTCCAAGCGGAGCTTTTTCAATTAATGGTGAAAAGTGTCTTGATGAAAAAACTCCTTTACCTAAAGGAAGTTATCAAATTAAATACGGTAAAAATGGCTTCTTGCTCTTAGAAGTGGAATAATTTTAAATAAGCTTGCCTTTCTTTTATGCGAGAAATCAATGAAGAATATAACTATCTATCATAGTGATAATTTGCCAATTCTGCAAATGCTTCCTTCCGGATTTGTTGACTTAATCTATATAGACCCACCCTTTAATACCGGTAAAAAGCAATCTCGCACGCAGATAAATACTGTGCAGTCAAAAGAGGGCGACAGAACAGGATATCAAGGCAAACGCTATAAAACCGTACAATTAGGTACAAAATCTTACGATGATAGTTTTGATAATTTTGAAGAATTTATTAAACCGCGTATCAATGAAGCTTATAGAATTCTTAAACCTCACGGATCATTGTTTTTTCATATAGATTATAGGGAAGCGCATTATTGTAAAATTTGGCTTGATGAACTTTTTGGGCGTGATTGCTTTCAAAATGAAATTATTTGGTCTTATGATTATGGGGCACGCTCAAAAAAAAGATGGTCATGCAAGCATGATTCGATTTTTTGGTATTCTAAACACCCTACAACATACACTTTTAATTATGAAAATATTGACAGAATTCCTTATATGGCACCTAAGCTTGTGGGTAAAGTCAAAGCAAAAAGAGGCAAAACACCAACTGACGTATGGTGGCACACAATTGTAAGTCCGAATGGCAAAGAAAAAACGGGTTATCCAACACAAAAACCTCGTGGAATTATTGATAGAATTATTAAAGTTCACTCAAATGAAGGTGAAACCGTGTGTGATTTTTTTGCAGGAAGTGGCACTATTGGCGAGTCAGCCTATGCTTTAAACCGCTCATCAATTCTTGTTGATAAAAACCCGGAGGCTATTTCCGTAATGCTAGAAAGGTTTAAAAAGAAAGATATTGAGAATATTACACTCTTCAATAAAATTCTATAAGTATAACGAAAAAAATCCTTTTATTATAGTATGATATTAATTGTTATAAGACTTGTTTAATTAATAAAAATGCTTTAACCTAAATGAAATATGTGAGGTTTTTATGCGTATTGTTATATTAGGTGGAACAGGTTTTATAGGTAGCCATTTAGCCCATTATTTCTTAGCTAAAGGCCATGAAGTTATAGTTACTTCTCGTGCAAGTTCAGTGAAAGATGATGTAATTATCAAAAAAAAATGGGATGGCAAATCATCTCAAGAGCTAGCTAAAATAATAGAAGGTTCAGATATTGTAATCAATCTTTTAGGTGAAAATATTTCATCAGGCAGATGGACAAAAAGTAAAAAAATAACTCTTCTTTCAAGTAGGGTTTCAGCTAGTGAAGCCATAGAATTTTCTGTAAAAGAGTTATTTGAAAAAAAACAAAAAATTCCTTTTCAAGTTATTCAAGCTTCCGCAAGCGGATATTATGGTTTTTGGAATAAAGCTAAAGACGCTCCTTTATGTAAAGAAGATAGCCCAAATGGAAATGGTGTGCTTGCAAGAATTTGTAATGACTGGGAGATTGCTGGCAAAGGAATTGAAGCTATGGGTGTGAAAAGAACTATTGTTAGATTTTCGCCTGTACTTGGAAGAAAATATCAAGAGAATACAGGTAAATCGCCTATGAAATTAGCTGGTTTGCTTGCTTCTATGATGCCTCCATTTTATTATAATTTAGGTGCATTTATAGGAAATGGAAAACAGCCCTTTTCTTGGGTGCATATTAATGATTTGGTGCAAAGTATTGACTTTATAATAGAAAACAAGCACGAGGGAATCTTTAATATATCAAGCCCACAAAAAAATACTATGGATGAATTTGTAGAAACGGTTTCAGAAGTTATTAATAAAAAAACATTTTTACGTATACCGGAATTTTTATCAAATTTTGCCTTAGGAGAAATGGCTGTAGAGCTTTTAAACAATGGGCAAAAAGCTTATCCTGAAAGATTATTAGCTTTTGGATATAAATTTAAGTTTGAAGGACTTAAAGAAAGCCTTGAAAACTGCTTGAGGAAAGATTAAGTTTTAAAAAAAGTTTTGAAATTCTTGACTTTGTAAACTTTTAACTGTATTCTAAAAAAAATCTAGACTCTATGAGGTTCTTATGCAAAAAAATATAAAATTATTTTCTTTACTTGTTCTTTTGTTGTTTTCTTTGAATGCTTGTGCTCCGAAGGTTGGTGCTTATGATGTAAGTGCTGATGAAGCACGCCAAATGCAGCAAGTAATGTATGGGCATGTAACTGCTATTCATCATGTTAAAATCAATAATGACGGCTCAATGGGAACAAGTTTAGGCTTGGTAGGCGGTGCAATTATTGGTGCAATTATCGGAAATATGTTTGGTGGCGGAACAGGCAAAACTCTTGCAACAATAGGTGGAGGAGTTGCCGGCAGTGCTGCAGGTTATGCAACAGGGCAAGCTTTGAATAATCAAGAAGGATATCAAATAGAAGTTCAACTTGACAATGGCCAAAGGGTTTCAGTTGTACAAGGAACAGACACTTCTTTTACTCTTGGGCAGAAAGTTTCAATAGTTCAATCTAATAGCCATGTAAGAGTTGTGCCACATAATTAGAAAATTTTAATTGAGTGTTAAAAAAAAGAGTCTGAAATTTCAGACTCTTTTTTTTTATAATGAGTTATTATTATTTTTTTACAAGTGGCACAAGAAGCATTTGCAATACACGACCTTCTGTGCGTGCTTCTTGCTCAACTTTTGCAATGTCTTTAGTGTCCTCAATAATGCGATCAAGAATGCTTTCTCCGCGATCTTTATGAACAATTTCACGCCCTCTAAAAAATACTGAAACTTTACAGCGGTCGCCGGCTTCTAAGAAACGGCGTATATGACGAACTTTGGTTTCGTAATCATGATCGTCAGTTTTAGGGCGGACTTTAATTTCTTTAATTTGAACAACTGATTGATTTTTTTTAGCTTCTTGTTTCTTTTTTTGTTGTTCATATTTAAATTTTCCATAGTCCATGATACGGCAAACAGGTGGTTCAGCATTTGGTGAAACTTCTACAAGATCAAAACCTTGCTCTTTTGCTAATGCTAAAGCATCATTTTTGGAAATAATTCCAAGTTGTTCACCATTAGCATCAATAACACGCAGTTCACGTGCTTTGATTTGTTCATTGCGGCGCACACCGTCTTGCACAACATCTTTACGCATTTTTGTATTAGGCGAAGCGATAACTCATTCCTCCACTTTTAAAAGGTTCAATACATTCGGCTGATAAAAATTCTGCAAAGTCTTCTTTTGTATAGAAGCCAAGATTATCACCAACCCTTGGGCGAACATTAACGCCCTTATCCTCCATTTCTTTATCCCCGATAACTAGCATATAAGGAATTTTTTCCATTTGTGCTTCACGCACTTTATATCCTAGTTTTTCATTTCTTAAATCAAGTTCTACACGGAAACCTTGACTTTGTAAATAGCTTTGAACTTCTTTTGCAAAATCGTTATGACTATCTGTAATTGTAAGTATTTTTGCTTGAACTGGTGCAAGCCATAATGGAAAAGCACCTGCATAGTGTTCAACAAGAACACCGATAAAGCGTTCGATTGAACCTAAAATTGCTCTATGCACCATTACAGGGCGATGTTTTTCATTATCAGCCCCTACATAAGTGAGTTCAAAGCGTTCAGGCAAAGTAAAGTCAACCTGTATTGTTGATAATTGCCATTCGCGGCCGATAGCATCTGTTACTTTAATATCGATTTTTGGGCCATAAAAAGCACCATCACCCTCTGCAAGAGTAAAGGCTAGCTCTTTTTTCTCACAAGCTTTAATAAGTGCATTAGTGGCAATTTCCCAAGCTTCATCAGAACCTATAGATTTTTCGGGACGAGTTGAAACAACTATGCGATAATCAAAACCAAAAAGTTTCATCAAATCGTCAGAGAGTTTCATAACGCCAAAGATTTCTTCTTCTAGTTGGTCGGGCATACAAATAATGTGTGCATCATCTTGTGTGAATTGACGAACACGCAACAAACCGTGCAAAGCACCTGATTTTTCATGCCTGTGAACAATTCCAAGCTCAAAATAACGCTCTGGCAAATCTTTATATGATTTCATGCCGTTATTATAGATAATCATGTGGCCAACACAGTTCATGGGTTTCACACCGTGAACATCGACTGTGTTTTTAATATCATCATGAATTTCAGTAAAATACATATTTTCTCGATAGTTAGCATAATGGCCGGATGTTTCCCAAAGTTCTTTTCTTAAAACTTGTGGCCCAATAACAAGCTCATAACCGCGCTTCATGTGTTCTTTGCGTAAAAAGTCTTCTAAGATTGAACGCATAAGAGCACCCTTAGGAAGCCAGAAAACCATGCCCGGTGCATTTTCTTCAGCAAATGTGAATAAATTCAATTCTTTACCGAGTTTTCTATGATCTCTTTTCTTTGCTTCTTCTAAGCGATTCAAATAAGCTTTTAATTCTTTTTCTGAAGGAAAAGCTGTGCCATAAATACGTGAAAGCATTTTATTGTCAGAATTTCCTCTCCAATATGCACCTGCAACACTCATGAGCTTGAATGAAGGAATAAAGGAAGTGCTTGGAAGGTGTGGGCCGCGGCACAAATCTAAAAACTCACCGCATTTATAAAGTGAAACAGTCTTTTCATCTAAATCATTTATAATTTCAACTTTATAGTCTTCACCCATTTTAGTAAATAATTCAATAGCTTCATTCTTAGTGAGAGTAGAGTATTCAAAGGGAAGGTTTGACTTAATTATAGACTGCATTTCTTTTTCTATTGAATCTAAATCTTCTAAAGAAAAAGCTTTTGGCACATCAAAATCATAGTAAAAACCATTTTCAATTGAAGGGCCAATAGTAACTTTAACGTCTTTGAAAAGTTTTTGCACAGCATAAGCCATGATATGTGCAGTTGAATGGCGTAAAATATCTAGGCCTTGTTCATCTGAAAGAGTAATGGTTTTGATAATATTTATATTTTCCGGTAAGTTAGCTGAAATATCATAAAGCGTATCATCAATAGATACAGCTATAACAGCTTTCATTTTTTTGCCTGAAAGATTTGCTTTTAAAAGCTCTTCAACAGTTGTATAGGAAGAAATTTCAATTTCATTATTATCAAGTAACATTATACACTCCATATAAAATAAAGGGGAGAATACATTTTCTCCCCATATCAGCTTTGGTAGGAACGAGCAGATTTGAACTGCTGACCCCTTCCATGTCAAGGAAGTGCTCTACCCCTGAGCCACGCTCCTGCATTCTTAATACACGAAAACATATACATATAAGGCTAAGATGTCAAGTTTTTTATTTGTGTTTAAGTTGATTTTTTAGGAAGTTTGCTTCAGAAATAACTAAATTATACTAAATTTTAAAGATGGATTTTTATTTGATGCAAATAAACAAAATTCACTATATCCTAAGAGTTAGGGCAAACTCTTAGGATAAAGTGAATTTGGGCGGTTTAGAGCATCAGCACCTCCCATATAGAAGGTGCTGATCTTCTATTCCGTGAAGCACATCAGCTGACTAACTGATTGCTTCATTTTCTTCTCAGCAAAGTTGACTAATCTATGCTGAAAAGTATCAAAGCCATACATATATAAAGCCGAAAACTTTATTAAGATAGAAACTTATGCAGTAAAAAAGACTGCAAGCATGGCTAAATTTATTTCAAATAACATAATTGAAACTAGTAAAAGATTCTATATAATTTTATACGTATACAAAGAAAATTTCGTGTAAAAATAAAGGGTGATGATAATATCATACATGCCAACATCAAAAGATATTGATAGCAATTTAGTATGGCAGATACAAAGAACTATATAAATAGTTTATAAAAACATACTTTGTCTGAAAAACTACTTTGCACAGTTGAAAAGCAGAAAGTAAAAACAATCATATTGAAAGAAAAGATAATGAAATAAGAGAAACAGTGCAGTCTAGCTATGGAACATAAATCGCAAAAGCATGCTGGATAGTTTCCTCCATTAAAGTTGTATTCTGTAACTACTCTATATACTTTGAAATATACCTGTTGTATAAATATTTACAGAAGTTGTTTGCTCCATTGTATAAAAAAACTGAAAGCGAATATAACAAAGATGTTATATTATAAAAACCGTAATTTTAAGCCAAGCACTTCGTATATAATACTTTTTTATGTACGGAAAGTGCTAAAATCTAATGCACAAATACTTAAATATTAAATAATAAAAGTTGAAAAAAATGTCAAGCAATTTTTGAAGAGCTTGTGAAAAAAATTAATAATCGTCCGACCATTTAATACCTGCTTGAGAAGAGTCAGTTCCGATTCGTCCCTCAGCTTTAATGCTTGGAAATAGCTCCACTTCAACCCTTACTGCTGTATCTTCAATTCCTCTTTCAACGCCAAGATAAATTCTTTCATTTATATATGTGCCTGCTTCAATACTTGCTTCGTTCAAGATGTCAACATCACCTTCATCATCATCTTTATCAAGAGAGTTGAGGCGTAAAACATGCAAGCCAAGTGCTTGTTTTGTTGCAGAAAGAACATCAAGCTTATTTAGTTCGGGTGAAAGAAGCTGTGCTGCTGTTGTTGCAACTTGTATAGCTTCAAATTGAGTTAATTCAGCTAATGGCTTTGCAAAAAACATGCGTGCTATCACTTCATCAGTAGGTAAAGGCGGAATGCTTGAAAGTTCAAGTTTTATATTTGAGCCCGCACCTGAAATTCGCACAAGGCTATTGCTTGCCTCATTAGTTCTTTCAACATTGATATCATAAATAGGAACGCTTAATGAGCCTGTGAAAGAAATAAGTGAGCGAGAAAGCTCAAATTCCTTTCCAAGAAAATCAAGTGAGCCTGACTTTGGCTCTAGTGTTCCAATCAATAAAGGAGAGCTTAACGAGCCGAAAAGATTTAAATTTCCACCCCATACACTTTGTAAACCTAGGCCCGAAACTTCAAAATAATCATGGATATTTACACGTACATTTATATAAGGGTCAAACAAGCTTGTTTGAGTTTCTTCCTCACGAAAGGAGTTCATGTTTTTTAAAATATGCACATTATCTAAATTGTTAATGCTTGTTCCATCAAATTGTGAAATAATATATGAGCCTTCAAGAATATTTATTACACCGCCTATGGCCGGATTTGTGAGTGGCCCATTTGTATTAAGCCTTCCATTTAGTGTGAGTGAAAGATCATCTCTTTTTAAAGGCGAAAATTCGCTCATGGCAGCTAAAGTATCAAGTTGATATACATCATTTTCTTTATAGATTTTTGCATTTATAATAAGTGCATTTTTATCTTCTGTTGAAGCTGTTTGCGAAGAAGTGTTTGTGCCATCCCTTGCATAGATATTAATACTTGTATTTTCTAAATTTATATCGGCTTCAAGGTCGATGTCAGAGATTATAAAACCTAGGCTTTCATCAGTAAAACGAGCTTTTGAAGTATAGGCTTTTCCAATAATTAAAGGATTGTCAAAAGTTCCTTCTGCTTTT
>CAYJHJ010000079.1:0-8517 GCA_964370095.1 uncultured Desulfovibrionaceae bacterium
TCAAAAGCTCTTTTTCTATAAGCTTTTTTAATCTGCTCCAAATCAGCTTTTTCATCAATTTGAAGAATTTTATAATGTTCTTTTGTGGCGTGTTTCATAAATTATTTCAATATTTTTTTTCATTCTCTGTATATTTTAGAGCATTTGCAGAACTGGTTTCATTTATATCTTTTAAAAGTTCATTCTCTTTTAAATAAGAAAAACCTTCTTTTTGAAAATCTTCGTGCTTAGAAAAAGGTAAAATTCCTTTACAATCTTCTTTTGCCATTTCAAAACTTGTTTTATCTATAATATTTCCACGAAAATATGGCCAAGCACGGCAAATATCAGGTCTTGCAGGATGAATTGTGCAGGATTTCTCTTTTGAATAAAAAATGCAAAAATTATTTTCTCCTGTTCGTATTACTCTTTTATTATTATTGATTAAAGTAAATTTTTCATCAAGTTTTTCAGAATTTTCAATTTCTAAAAATTCAAGTAAACGCGGTAAGTCTTTCACATCATCTACAATAATTCCGTTTTTTCCCTCACAACAAATTCCGCATTGATTACATTCAAAATTTTCAGGCAGAAGTTTTTGATAATCAATTTTTATACATCTATCTTCAATATAAGTTATATTTGAATTTTCAGTGATATATTTACCGGCTTCAGGGTTTATAATTCCTTCTTGAAGCCAAAAAATATTTGGATTAAGTCCAGTTTCTATTGTTTCAAGAGCATGTGTATAGCAAAATTCAGAAGCCCTGAAAAAACAAAGAACATCAACATTTTTATTATTTGCTTTCAGATAATCCGAAAGCTCATAAAGACTTTTAAAAGTATTTAATCCCCATACGTTTTTACGAACAGGATGCACAGGATAAATAGTAAAACCACGATTTATAAGATATTTTCCTACAGTATCGACAGGCCTTCCTTCTTTATCAACAGCACCTATTATTGCTATAGATTTTACTTTTGCCAGTTTTTCTTTTAATTGTTCATCAAATAACATCATTAACCTCAAGAAAAAATTAGCATAAAGAGGCTAAAAAAGCAAGAATTGAGAACTAATGATTTTAAAATAAATGATAAAAAACTATTTTCTTAATTTACGTATATCACCAACACGTAAAGTGAATTTTTGAATATCAAAATATTCTAATATTGCAATAATATATTTGCGTGAAAGACCATTTGTGATTTCTTTAAAAGCAGCAGGTGTTAATTCTTCATTTGTTTTAAAATATTCACGAGTTTTCTCTTCATACATTGATAAAGTTGCACTGTCATAATACATATTTTCTGTTAATTTTGTGATTAATTTTTTTTCAACAAGAATTTTTAATAATGGCTGTGCTTCTTTGAGTGAAATTTCTAAATTTTCCAAAATTTCCTTGATATTTGGCGGTGATAAAACATCTTTTTGCAAAGCTTTTAAAATTTGATTTTGAATTTTTTCTTCATCTTTTGCAAGGTGTACTTTGAAAGTAGGAAGATGATACATGTCTGAAGTATAGGCGATTTTATTTGATTTTAATAATCTTTCTATTGTAAAAACAGCAAGTTTTTGCTCTTCAACACTTGAGTCAAGTGAAACTTCTTTTGCACATAAAAGCATGTTTTTAAGCATGCCTTGTTTTAAGGGTTCTTTTTTATGATAATTTTCCAATACATTTAATAAATCTGCTTCGATTTTTTGATAATTTTCTTTTTCTATATAAGATTTTGTTTCTTTATTATAGCAAAGTATATCACTTTTACCTAAAAGTGCAGAAAGAATTTTTTCTAAATTTTTTAACGTGTAGGCAGAAAGAACATGTAATTCATTTAAATTTCTGCCTTTCTTTCCTGCAATTTCAATATGTGCTAAAATAAGTTTTTGTGGATCTTCTTCAAAATATTTTTCTAAATTAAGAATTTTTTCTAAATATTTTTCTTTAATTTCTTTGTGTGCCCAAGAATATTCCAAAGGAATAAGCACACTTGCACCCGCAATAGTTCTTAATGGGGAAGAGGAACGTAATACGCATTTATCATCAAAAACGCCTACTAGAGGTTTTTTTGATAATTTTTCATTACTTTTTGGTGCTGTATATCTAATTTCAGCCAAACAAGTTTCGCCTTGCTCTAAAATATTTCTGTCAAAAAGATATACTCTTGCAGACATTTCTCTTGCCCCATGATGAAAGTGCACTTCTTTTCTGTGCGCTATGCCTTGAGGGGAAGATTCTAAACAATGCAATTTCACAAGCCATCTATCAGTAGGAAATAACGAATCTGGCTTAGCTAAAACATCGCCTCTTTCAATATCTTCTAACGAGCAGTTTGCCAAATTCATCGAAATACGCTTACCTGAAGTTATTTCTTCTTTGTTTTCGCCATGGCTTTGAATGGCACGAATCCGAACATCTGTTTCATTTTTTGGATATATTTTCAGTTCATCATTTAATAGTGCTTTTCCTGCTAAGCTTGTGCCTGTAATAACGGTTCCGTGCCCTTTCATGGTGAAAACCCTATCAACAGATAATCGAAATAAATCACTTTTTTGTTCTTTAGCTAATTCTTTATTTAATTTTAATATATGATTTCTTAAAGGCTCAAGCCCAATATTTTTTGTTGAAGAAACAGGAAAAATAGGTGAATTTTCTAAAGAAGTGCCTGCTAAAAATTCTTGTATTTCTTCAATGGCAAGTAAAAGCATATCTTCATCAACAGTGTCTATCTTTGTAAGTGCTACCAAGCCATGCTTTATACCAAGAAGGTTGCAAATTTCCAAATGTTCTTTTGTTTGCGGCATCACACTTTCATCTGCGGCAATAACAAGCATAACGGCATCAAGCCCGCTTGCACCAGCCACCATATTTTTGACAAATTTTTCATGCCCAGGAACGTCCACTAAGCCGATGACAGTTTCTTTATCTATATGAAGAGCGGCAAAGCCTAATTCTATTGTAATACCACGCTTTTTTTCTTCTTCTAGTCTATCACAATCAACGCCGGTCAAGGCTTTAACCAGCGAAGTTTTGCCATGATCGATATGCCCTGCTGTTCCTATAACTATTGACATAATTTACTCTTTTTCACGATAGATTTTTGCACCCAATGCGGCAAGTTTAACTTCCATCTGTTCATAACCTCTATCAAGATGATAGATACGAGAAATCTTTGTTTTGCCCTCAGCTTTTAAAGCTGCTAAAACCAAGGAAGCGGAAGCTCGTAAGTCAGAAGCCATTACAGGTGCTCCTATAAGTTTTTCAACCCCACGCACCATGGCGGATTTTCCTGTGATTTTTATATCGGCACCCATGCGGATAAGTTCTTGCACATGCATAAAGCGGTTTTCAAAAATAGTTTCTTCGATTAAGCTTGGAGAATCGGCTATAGTCATCAAAGCCATGATTTGAGCCTGCATATCTGTCGGAAAACCGGGATAAGGGCGAGTGGAAATATCCACACCTGAAATATGCCCATTTTGTCTTCTTGCTCTTACAAGATTATTTTCTTGTGTGATTTGCATACCCATTGCTTCCAATTTATCAATATTTGCTTCCATGTCAGATAAAACATAGTTTTCAAGATATATATCGCCATCAGTTATTCCTGCGGCAATTAAAAAAGTGCCTGCTTCAATTCTGTCTGGCATGATAGAATATGTGGTGCTTTCTAAGGAAGTTTTTCCATTGATAGTGATAATGCTTGTGCCTTCACCTTGTATATCGGCACCTGCTGAGCGTAAAAATTTCACAAGATCAACAATTTCAGGCTCTCTTGCACAATTTTCTAAAACAGTTGTTCCTTCTGCCAAAGTTGCCGCCATAATAAGGTTTTCTGTGCCGCCAACAGTAGGAAAATCAAAATAAATTTGAGCACCTTTTAGTTTATCGCACTTACCTATGATATAACCCTCACTCAATTCAAATTCACAGCCCATTTTCTCAAGAGCAGATAAATGCAAGTCAACAGGGCGTGAACCAATGGCACAGCCACCCGGCATAGAAACTTTTGCGTATTGATTTCTTGCAAGTAAAGGCCCTAAACAAAGAACAGAAGCACGCATTTTCTTCACCAAATCATAGGGGGCAAGGCTTTCAATTTTTTTGGGTGTGATTTTAACCATGTGTTGATCAAATTCAGTTTCACAACCTAAAATATTCAATAATTCTAATGTAGTATATATATCTCTCAATTTTGGAACTTCATTGAGAACTAAAGGCTTATCAAATAGTAAAGAAGCAAATAAGATTGGAAGTGCCGCGTTTTTTGCTCCGCTTATGCGAACTTTACCTTTAAGGTTTAGTGATTGCTCTATAACAAGTGCGTCCATAATATCCTCATTTCTAGAAATTTTATTGACTTTACAATATAAGCTTTATATTCACAAGTTTTAATTTTTATCTTGAAATTTATCACTTGACACAAACAAAGGAGCAGAATATTTTCCTTTATAGAGGTATGTATGCCATTACTAGAAGTAGAAAATTTAAAGATTTCCTTTGACTCTTTTCCTGTTGTCAACAACATTTCTTTTTCTTTGGAGAAAAAAGAATGTCTTTGCCTTGTAGGTGAGTCAGGTTGCGGAAAAAGCATGACTTCGCTTGCCCTTATGGGTTTGTTGCCCGAACAAGCAAAATTAGAAGCCGATAAAATTTCTTTTGAAAATTCAAACTTGCTTTCTTTTTCCACTAAAGAAATGGCACAAATAAGGGCAAACAAATTGGCTATGATTTTTCAAGATCCAATGTCAGCATTAAATCCTGTATTGCCCTTGGGCGATCAAGTGGCTGAACCTTTGATTATTCATAAAAAATATTCAAAAAAACAAGCACTTGAAGAAGCTATTCGTCTTTTGGAAGAAGTGGGCATAAAAAACGCGAAAGAAAGAATAAAGGATTATGCTCATCAATTTTCAGGAGGCATGCTGCAAAGGGTGATGATTGCTATGATGCTGGCTTGTAAACCTTCCTTGCTTATAGCAGATGAACCGACAACAGCCCTTGATGTTCAATCACAAGCACAAATTATAAAGCTTATTCAAGAGCTTATGAAAAATTATGACATGGGGCTTTTGTTCATCACTCACGATATGGAAAGAGCTAAAGAATTAGCAGATAATATAGCCGTTATGTATGCAGGGAAAATCGTGGAATATTCTCCTGTTAAAGAATTTTTTGAAAAACCTTTGCACCCCTATGCAAAGGGCTTGCTTGCCTCTTTGCCAAGTGAGGAAAATCAAAAATTAGATAGGTTGCCAACTATTAAGGGCACAGTTCCTGCTCCTTTTGAAAAAATAGATGGTTGCAGATTTAAAAATCGTTGCCCTTATGCTGATGAAGAATGTGATAGTGATCCACCTTTACAGACTATAGGCAAAAGAAAAATTTTGTGTAAGTTAAAATTTTAATAGTAATTTCAGATGAAATACTATAATAGAGAAAGCAAATGAAGAAAAAAAAATATCAATACGATGAAAATGGTGTGATTATTGATGACTGGAAAAGTCGTTCCCAAAAAAAGCGTGAAAGTACAGCAAAGCAAGATGAAGCTGAAGCTTTGATAGGGCTGTCTAAGTCTAAGCTTATAGAAGAAGGAATTCATGAAGATATCATTGAAGCTATTGAAGATTATAAAAAAATAGCCTCACATGAAGCTAAAAGAAGGCAAATGCAATATATAGGGCGCTTAATGCGTGAGCTTGCATAAGAGCTATAAAAGTAAATGTTTTGAGAAAAATTAAATAAGAAAAAGGGAGGAAAATCTGTTTCCTCCCTAAATTATTTTGAGTAGGTTTTCTATAAAGGCCAAGCCACGTCTAAAAGCCTTGAAAGCCAGCCTGCTTTTTGTTTGTCTGCTATTATGCCTGAGCCATAGTATTGTATTTGGGCATCAGCCATATGGGTTGAAAGAATAGAATTATCTGACTGAATATCACGCGGTCTTACAAGGCCTGTAACAACAATATATTGAGTTTCATTGTTTACACGGGTTTCTCTTGCACCTTCAACCTGCATAAGCCCGTCTTGATACACTCGCACAATCCTTGAAGCTACTGTTGCTGTTATGCTGTTTGATCGCCCTGTTGAGCCTGAACCGTCAAAGTCAGTCGTGTTATTTGTTTGAAGCATAGGATTGCCGATTGAACCAAATAAAGGAATACTTTGGGTGCCAAACATAACGTCAATACCGGAATCACGGCTGGAATCTTTTGAGGTTGTTGTTGTGGCTTCATTTGTGGCTGTATTGCTTTCAACAATATTCACCAAAACAATATCACCCACTCTTCTTGCTCTACCATCAGCATAAAGATCAAGAGGAGCATTTGGGTCATACAATGAACCCGGATTTGAATAGGTTGGAGCCGGCTCAAGATAAGCCATCGGCTGAGTAATAGGCATAATTGGGCTAGGTTTTTCATTTGCAGCTGTGCAGCCTGCCAATATACTTAGGCATAATAATAAACCTGTAAATTTTGCTAATTTTTTCATAACTAATCCTTTCATAACTAATGCTTTTTTACTGTATAAGTACAGTTTTGTTGTCTATAACTGTTCCAAAAACCTGTTTTTTGCTTTGTGTATTTCTTAATTTTATAATATCACCTGGGCCTGCATCTTCTAGGGCTTCCCCTTGTTGAACAATCGTAACACTGCCTTTTTGATATTTTATGTCAACCAGCTGCCCTTTTCGTATCATGGCTAATGGGCTTAAATCTGTTCTGAGTATTGCCTCATTTATACCGATTGATTTATTTATTTGCCAAGGGCCACCTTTGCCATCCCAAACATCGCCATTGATGTGTGCAAGGTTTTTTCTAAGGTAGGTTATTTCATCAAGATCCAATCTATCACCTTTATTATAAGGGCGTGTAGGGCTTGGGACGTTTTTCCAAAGATTTAGAAATACTGAAGCTGTCATTTTTTTTACAATAGAGCCATCAAGTTCTTTGATATTGAGCTTTAATGAAATTCTTCCTGCTTCAACATCTTTTTTGTCAACTTCTACTTCAACAGTTTGCCCTTTTGTTGGCATAAAGATAAACTTTGGCACTCTATAATCTGTTAATTCGCTTTCGCCATCAAGCTGTGCCATATAAGGTTGCAAAGAAGTTTGGATTGTTCGCATAATTTCATCTTCTCTTAGCAATGCACCATTTTTTTGAATTGCCAAAGAGTTTGGTAAAAGAAGATAAGAAGCACTTTCACCTAGAACATATTCCAAGGATTCTTTTAATTTCTTTTCTGAAATTTGATAGGCTTTCCCCTCTTTTTCAGGGGCGGCAAATAATTGAATATCCTTGAGTTGTGCCCACTCTGATGGTGTAATATTTCCTAAGGGTTCAGCAATATCGCCCAAAGTTACTATAGGATTTTCAACTATGGCTGCTTCATTTACTTTTATTCGCCATGAACTTGCAAAAGCATGTTCAAATGAAAAAATACAAAACAAGGAGAATATAAATAAAGTATTTTTTATTATATTTCTTAACATTTATATTCTCCTTTGATTTTATTTTTTACTAAATTCTATTCAGATTATACACGTTTTACTTGTATAGCAGTTTGAAGCATAGTGTCAGAAGTTTGGATGGCTTTTGAATTCATTTCATAAGCACGCTGCCCAACAATCATATTAACCATTTCATCGACTACTTCTACGTTTGACATTTCTAAAAAGCCTTGTGCTAAAGTTCCAACATTTTCTTCACCGGGAACGCCTTCAACAGCTTCACCCGAAGCTTCTGTAGGTGTGTAATAGTTTTTGCCCCTTGCATCTAAACCGGCAGGGTTAACAAAAGTGTAAAGTGGAATATCTGTGCTTGCAATTTCTTCACCATTCGCATCAAGGCAGGCTATATAACCATTTTCTGAAATAGCAACAGAACGAGTTTCAGCAGGAACTTGGAATTCAGGTTGTAAAACATAACCATTTGCAGTTACAATTGTTCCGTCTTGATCAAGCTTGAAAGCACCCGCTCTTGTATAAACCATTTGATCGTTTGCCTCAACCTGGAAGAAACCATCGCCTTCAATAGCAACGTCAAGTGGATTGCCTGAATTTTGAAAATCGCCTTGAGTAAAGAATTTATGAACAGCCACAGGGCGAACACCCATACCTACTTGAATTCCAACAGGAACACGATTGTCGCCCTCTGTTGTAGAGCCTGCTATCTTCATGTTTTGGTACATCAAATCTTCAAATTCTGCACGGCTTTTTTTGAAAGAAGCTGTGTTAACGTTTGCAAGGTTATTTGAAATAACATCTATATTTAATTGCTGGGCAATCATGCCTGTTGCTCCAGTCCATAATGAACGCATCATAATATTAACTCCTTATGTTATTCACTGCATTCTTGTTTCGTATAGATTTTGGCTTTCAGCACAAAATCCTCACTCACAAGAAGCGTCGTTCTTGTTTCGTTCGCTAAAGATTTATTCACTTCGTTCTTATTTAGAACTATCGTGATTTACTTAGTTTATCGCGATTTACCTACTTTTGTGATTGCTTCAGTGTCTAAGGCATGGCCTGTTTGCATGA